>JBEVDW010000065.1:0-16389 GCA_040513115.1 Steroidobacteraceae bacterium
TGATCGGGAGATTGCGACTCTGGCGGTCGCGTACGAATGCACACAGCACTTGTAAGGCGGCGGTATCGATACGCTGCAGAGGGCTCACGTCCAACTTCACCACCTCCGCGGTATCGAGCCAGCGCATGAGCGACGTCTTCAGCTCTGCCGTCTCGCGCAACGTGCAGTTGGCGGGCAGAACGATCAGCGGTACCGCCGGAGGCGTGACCTCAGCAGCTACCGATGCAGCTTCGCGTTTTCGCTTCGACGTTTTCATGGCTTTGCAGGCTGATGGGCGCCGGGTGGGCGTCAATTTCCCTGATTCTGTTCTGCTATCGGCACTGCCCAGGCGCCCTTTAGGTGCACTACGTCTCGTCATGAGTGCAAAACTCGGCTCGGGTGCAGCGCAGGAACGTGCTGTGCTCAGCGTGATTAGGGGAGAGTCGCAGCGGCAGCGCAGCAGTTCGGCGCAAGCACTCGAACTCCCCTTTCCTGTGGTGCTGGACCATCAGCCGACCGCCAACAGCGAACCGCGCTTGCGTACTGGACCGCGCTGCTCTGATGCTTGTGCGCTCGATGGAGCATTGATCGGCGTGGGCGCTGCTGGTTTGCGATCGGTGTTCTGATTGTTGTCGCGGCGCGCGATTTCACTGTCGTTCACGACCCGCACGCTATGCAACCGCACGAGCAGCTCCGCTTCGTGCCGCGTGATACCGCAGCTGCCGATGAGCTCATCGGCCGGTGCGCCACGCTTGGCGAGCCGTACCGCGAGATCGTAGCCGCGGGCTGCCGCACCCGTGGGCTGTGGGCTGTAGCGCGAACCGGCTTCAACCTGGCCGGCAATTGCGTCCAGGCGCGCATCCAATCGCTGCACTTGTTCTTGCACGCCGCGCAATTCGCACAGCGTGATGTCGAGTTGCTCGAAGACGCGATTCGCATCGAGCTCTATCTGCTTGCGCCAACGCACGATGGCAAGCGCCAGCACGCCGCACGCCGCAATCAGAAAGACGCCGCGCGCAAAGATCAGCACGGCTTCCATTGAGACGCCTTCGAACGAGAGGGCTTCGAACGAAATGGTTTCGAACATCGCAAGCTCCTGTGATGACGCTCACACACGTCAGAAATCCGACGCGAGAGCGACTGTGTGCAGTGAGAGGAGCAGGATCTGTGCCGCTGGCGTGCAGCGGTGGGCACGGCGGTGGATGAATGCGTCGAAGCTGTGAGTTGGATCTCAGGGAAAAGCCGTATCTCAACTTTCCCCCGTCCCTGCCGTTAAATAGTGACGAGCATCACGTCTCGAGCGACTTGGACATGCGCGTCGATCTGAATCCCACACGTACCGCAACGAGCGTTGCGACTTCCGCCGGCAGCTTGCTGTCCGAGTGGCGCGTGGGCGCGATCGTCGAAGCCGTTGCCATACGCGATGTGAGCGGGCAACTCTGGCTGCGCATCGGCAACACGAATTACGCAGCGCGAGTGGCGTCCGGACCTAACGAAGGACCTGCTAATGGCGAGGTCCTGCAGGCACGCGTGCTGCGCACGAGTCCTGTGTTGGCATTGGAAACATTGCAGACACAGGACGGCAACGGCGCCAGTCAAGTCACTGCAAATGCGCTGCTACGTTATCTGCCGCGGCAAATGAGTCCTGCGGCGCTAGCTGCAAACCTGGGCTTTCTCGCGCGCGAGCACGGGGCGCAGGCGTTACCTTCGCAAGTAATGAATGCCGTCACGCAAGTGTGGAATGCACTTCCCGATGCGCAGTCGCTCACCGATCCGACGCAACTGGAGCGCTCGCTCAACCGATCGGGCTCCTTCCTCGAAGCCGCACTCGCGCGCGGACAATCGCCAGCAGGCGATCTCAAGGCACTCTTGTTGGAACTACAGCATGCGCTCACGGCGGCCGGCGGTCGTGCCAACGCGGCGCCGCCCAATCCAATGGATGCAACAGCACTGCCCAGCCCGCAGGGTGGACTCGCGAACTTGCCTGCGACGCCCGCATCGTTGGCGTTGCTCGACCGACCGACGGAGCAGCTGCATGAGCTCGCACGCCAGACCGAAGGCGTGTTGGCGAGATTGACGACGACACAGATCCAGAATGCGACTCAGAACGCCGCGATGCTGGCGTTGATGTTGGAGATACCCGTGCGCGTGGACGATCGAGCCACGATGCTGCGCCTGCGCATCGAGCGCGAAGCGTCTCAGCAACGACAGGAGGCCGAGTCGAGCTGGACCATCGAGGCGGCACTGGATCTGGGCGCGCAAGGCGGCTTGCACGCACGCATCAGTCTCGCGGGAACGCGTCTGGGTGTACAGCTAAGAGCCGATAGTTCCTATGTGGTGGAACAGCTCGCAACGCGCGCGCCTGAATTGGCGGCGCTGCTGCGCAGTTCGGGACTTACGATCGATCGCGTGGTGTGTTTGCACGGCATGCCAGTCGCTCAGATGGGCAAGCCGGTTCACCGCCTTCTGGATGTGCACGCATGAACGAGAAGCCGCGAGTGCCGACCGCTATCGCCCTGCACTACTCAGGCAGCGGCGCACCGCGCGTCGTTGCCAAGGGCGGCGGTGTCGTCGCCCAACGCATCGTCGAAACGGCGCGTGAGCATCAGATACCGTTGGAAGAGGATCCCGCGCTGGCGGCGGCGCTGGCGCGAGTGGAGCTCGGGCGCGAGATTCCGCGCGAGCTATATGTCGCAGTCGCGCACGTGCTTGCCTTTGCCTGGGCCGTGACCGGCAAGAAGCAGTTGCACGTGCGCGAGGATGCGAACGAGTGAGCTTGCCGCTCAGCGACGGGCGACGCCCCACGCAAGCAACGTCGTGATCTCGCACGCCACCGCTTCGCGTTGCTCCGGAACAGTCGGAGCATCATCGCCCACCAACCACGAGAATGCGCCGGCCAGCAGTACGACACGCGCTTCGACATCGCCGTCGCGCACGCTGCCCTCGACAACGCCCTGTCGCATCGTGGTCGCGTAGTTGGCGCTCATCGTTGCGCTGGTCTCGAGCAGCTTCTTCTTGCCTTCAGGCTCCAGCGAATTCATACCGGCGTGCGGCGCCAGCACGGCCATGTCCTCGCGCGAGTAGATCAAAGAGTGTGCATGGAGCGCGGCGCAGAGTGCTGCAAGGCGCGATCCCTGATAGGCAACCATCTCTTCCTTGATGAAGCGGAACACCTGAAAGGCCCGTTCGAAGCACGCATCCACGAGTGCCTGCTTGCTGCCGAGGTGCCGATGCAGCGTGCGCTTCGTCGCGCCGACCTGCGCGGCAATCTCTTCGAGAGACGTCGAATCGATGCCCTTGCGATTGAACAACCGCGAGGCCACACCGATGAGCGCTTCGCGCTTCAGATCACTGCTGGCATCGCGCTCCAGTGACGTGGTGACGCGAATGCGCATCGGCGTGAGATCGATGGGGCGATAGGAAAGCTCGCCCGACTGCGACGTTGCGAATCCTTCGAACACCAGATCACGCAAGGCATCCGCAACGCGCTCGCGACTCACCGGCAGCATCAATGAGCCCCAACGTTGTACGAGCTGCGTCCAGGACACCATGCTGAGAATGGAACGCGCGCAGACAAAGGTATCGCATTCGCGGAACAAACCTTCGCGTTGTCCAGCTTCAAGCAATCCTTGCATGCGCTCCACGATCGGAAGGTACACGCTCCGCACTTCGGCGCGTTGCGGCTCGCGCATCATGTCGACTTCGGCACTCGCGACGATTTCGCGCTCATTCGGATCGAGCAGCGTCGTCATGAAGCGCGAGATGATTTCTTTCGGGTTGCCGCCGGCGGCGACAGCCTGCTCCAGATGCCCGCCGATGATTTCGCAGGCACGCCGATAACATTGGAAGACGAGATCCTGTCGATCTTCGACGTAGTAGTACATGGCCGCGCGCGAGATGCCCAGCTTCGCCGCGATCTCGGCCAATGAGGTCAAGGACACCCCGTGTGCATTGAGCTCCTTTGCGGCTTCGTCGAGAACGCGATTGCGTCGCGACGGCGAAGGATTCGGATGCGCCAAGTGCTGATTGGAAGTACGGGGCTGCGAGAGAGTGTTGTAATTCATGGGTGTGGCCATCGCCTTTCTCGTGTATGTGCCTTTGGGACTATAACGATTGTTAAGGAGTCGCGCACTCCGATGCAACACGTCCTTCGATGTTGCTGTGCGGCGCAACGAGTTAACCGACCGCATGAAAGAGCACCCGGATGTAGGTCGGGGTTGTCTGCGGCATTGCGTCCTTTCATTGAAGTAGCTATTAGCTGCCCTCTTCCTACCTACACGAGCGAACCATGAAGAAGATTCCGCTTGGATGGCTGGTCGCGATCGGCAGCATGGCCGCTGTGAGTGCATCGATTGCTATTGGCGCAGGCAGCGTCGAAAGCGCCATCAAGGCACGGCACGACCACTATCACGAGCTTGGCGATGCATTCAAAATGATCCGCGACGAGGTTCGTGCATCCTCTCCGAACTGGGATCGGATCAAGCCCGCTGCCCAGGCAGTGAAGGAGGCGTCGGTGGACCAAAGCAAATGGTTTCCCGCTGGCTCCGGCCCGGAGTCGGGTTTCAAGACACGTTCCAAAGCCGAAATCTGGAGCGATCCCGAGGGCTTCGAAGCCGCGCAGCTCGCGTTCGCGCGCGAGGCACCGAAGCTCGTGTTGCTGGCGCAGGCGGCGGATGCGGAGGGCTTGACCGCGCAATTCAAATCGGTCGGGAAGACGTGCGGCGGCTGTCACGACAGGTTCCGCACACCCGAAAAGGATTGAAAGCGGGTTGCGCTGAACGCATGACATATTCACCGACGCGCCGCGTGTGGGATGTCCCCACGCGGCTGTTTCATTGGCTCACCGTCCTCCTGCTTGCGCTGTCTTGGTGGACTGCGGAAAACCACGACTTGGAATTTCATCGCTATAGTGGGTTCGCGCTGCTGGGCCTCTTGTGCTTTCGCCTCTACTGGGGCTTCGTCGGCAGCACGACGGCGCGCTTCTCGCATTTCATCCGCGGCCCGAGTCGTAACTGGAGCTATGTGCGCAAACTGTTTGCCTGCGAGCGCCATGCCGCGGCTCCAGGACACAACCCTCTCGGCGCATGGAGTGTCGTCATCCTGCTGTTGTTGCTTGGTGCGCAGATCGGGCTCGGTCTGTTTGCGGTCGATGTCGACGGCATCGAATCCGGACCGCTCTCTGCATTCGTCAGTTTCGATGCGGGCCGGCGCTGTGCCGAGTTGCACGAGACCACATTCAACACACTGCTCGTCTTCATCGCGTTGCACGTGCTTGCCATGCTTTTCTACTGGATCGTGCCTCGACGTAATTTGATTGCCAGCATGATTCACGGCAAAGCACGCACTGACGAAATCGTCGATGAGCCCCTGATGTTCGCCTCGCTCGGCCGTGCAGCGATTGGCGTGTTGCTTGCTGCCGCTGTGGTCTGGCTCGTCGCGCGGGTGGGATGAAAGCAGCCGGACGAACAGTCAGGCGTCAGCCGCGTGGCCCTGCGAATGCAAATCCCAGCCAAAGCGCCGCGAGCCCCACCAACACGGACACCAGCACATTGGCCGCGGCGACTCCCCACTCACCGCGTTTCATCAGCAGCACGGTTTCCAGCCCGAATGCAGAAAACGTGGTGAAGCCACCGAGCAGGCCGGTGAAGAGGAGCAATCGGGTGTCGGGCGAGAACACGTGATGTTTCGTGCTCATGCCGGCCAGGATTCCAGCAATCAGGCAACCCGCGACGTTCACGACGAACGTACCGAGTGGAAAGCGCAAGTTCACTGCGTGGTGCAGTACCCAACCGGACAGCTTGAACCGAGCAACCGAACCCAACGCGCCCCCGAGCGCCACGACTACGACTGCTTTCACTCGTTCACCTCACGACCTGTGCACAACCCAATGATGTCCTGGCTTGCAGTGTGAATCTCAGACGCCCAACATCTCAAGCGGTTCGGAGGCGTGGAGCATCCCAATGGCAGACAATAAGAATGCCGCGATCCTGTTCGGCGCAGTCGTCGTGGCTGCAGCGGTTGCGGCCGGCGTGTACTACTACAAGCAGCGCTTTGGCCAGGCAGCCGCGCCAGCTCCGTCGTCCACTTCGACCCCAACCGCCCCGAATGTCGCCCCCAATCCCATCCAGCATCCATTGCCGCAGGCTGAAGTCAGAGACGAGCCGCTGCCGCCCCTCGAACAAAGCGACGAGCCTGCACGCGATGCGCTGAAGCGCACATTCGGCGACGGCATTCTGGCTTTCATCCTGCCGAATAATTTCATTCGCAACTTCGTGGCAACCGTCGACAATCTGCCGCGTTCGAAGCTGGCTGCGCGCTTGAACCCCGTCAAGCCGGTACCGGGTGCCTTCGCAACGCGGGGCACCGAGGAAGCCGCTACGCTCAGCCCTGACAACTACGCGCGCTACGCGCAACTGCTGCAGCTATTCCAAACCACGGATACTCAGAAACTCGTCGACACGTACGTGCACTTCTATCCGCTGCTGCAGAGCGCGTACGAGGATCTTGGCTATCCCGACCGCTACTTCAATGACCGCGTCGTCGAGGTCATCGACCATCTGCTGACGACACCCGAACCGAAGGAGCCGATCGGTCTGAAACAACCGAAGGTGTTCTACGAGTTCGAGGATCCCAAGCTCGAAGGCTTGTCCGCTGGCCAGAAGGTGCTCATCCGCATGGGAGCGGCTCAAGCACAGGCGACGAAGACGAAGCTGCGGGACGTTCGCAACCGGATCGCGAAGCAACCGCCTCATTGAAGTACAGCGGCTCGAGGGCCGACCTTGATCTCATTCGGGGGAACGCACGCGCGTGGCGGAATCGCGAGCCATTCGATCGAACGCTGTGGCGACCGATCATGCCGACGCAGCGACCTTGCACGGCAGAGTTAGAGAGCAACTCGCCGCGCATCCGCGTCAGTCGGCCGTGCGCCTGTTGCCTGATGGCTTGGATGCATTTGCCGTCCGGGTTCACGGCGCCCGCTCCGCCCAGCGCAACCTCGACATCCAAACCTACATCTGGCACGACGATGCCACCGGCCGATACATCGCTCGCGAACTGATGCGCGCAGCCGACCGCGGTGTGCGCGTCCGCGTGTTGCTCGACGATATGGATGCTCGCCCGCGCGACGTCGCTCTCGAGGCACTCGACAAGCATTCGCGCGTGCAGGTGCGCATCTTCAATCCCTTTCACACGCGCTCGGGCGCGCTGCGGACCTTGGCGGAAGTGCTTCGGCGCGGCGAACGCCTGAACCACCGCATGCACAACAAGGCGTGGATCGTCGATGACACATTCGCCGTCGTGGGCGGTCGCAATATCGGCGATGAGTACTTCGCCTCCGCCAGCGAGGTGAACTTCATCGATCTCGATGCACTGTTGCTCGGGCCTGCCGTGACTGCAACCGCACGTGAATTCGAGCGTTACTGGCAGTCGGAGGCCAGCATTCCGATCCGGCGCCTGCGCAAGTACAGCCGCATCAAGCTGCGTCCGCGCCGCTATCGTCGGCAGCTCGATGCGAGTGCGCGTGCAGCTGAGCAGTCGCGGTACGTGCAACATCTCAACGGCACCACGGCTGCAGAGGTCCTGCTCGACTCAGGATTCGAATGGTCGAGCGATGTGCGTGTAGTTGCGGACGACCCACGCAAGGCGCTGCATGAGCATGCGCCTGAATACGCGAGGGTGCTGGACTGTATGGCGAGCGAAATACTGGCGACTCAGCGCGAGCTGCTGCTGATTTCACCGTACTTCGTGCCCGGCATCGGCGGCACGACCGTGCTTCGCAGCCTGGCGCTCCAAGGTGCGGAGGTGGCAGTCCTCACGAATTCTCTGGCTGCGACGGATGTTGCCGCCGTGCACGGCGCCTATGCCAGGTATCGGCATCCGTTGCTGGAAGCTGGCGTGCGGTTGTTCGAGATAAAGCACTCTCCGCGTCTGGAAGAAGGTCATCGGCTGCGCCTGGGTTCGGCGCGCGCAAGCCTGCACTCGAAGGCAGCCGTCATCGATGGCGAGCGAGTGTTCGTCGGCTCATTCAACATCGATCCGCGCTCCGCCCGACTCAACTGCGAGATGGGCGTGTGGATTCGCAGTCCGCCATTGGCGCGCGAGCTTGTTCGCGGCTTTCGCGTCGGCACCGAGCCGGAGCGGGCGTTCCGGGTAAGTCTCGACTCACACGGAAAGCTATTGTGGACGGAACTGGATGCAGGCCAATTGGAGAAGCATTTCCACGAGCCTCAGGCAAGCTGGGGACGGCGTTTCGTCGCGTGGCTACTGACGCTGTTGCCTATCGAGTCGCAGCTCTAAGCAGCCATCATCCTGAAACAGGCAGCGGCTCGGACTGTGGCTGGTTCACGCGCGCAGAGCGCGCAAATCCTCCACGCAGCAGGACATAGAAGAGCGGCGTGAGGAAGAGACCGAAGACCGTCACACCCAGCATGCCGAAGAAGACAGCGACACCCATGGCTTCGCGCATCTCGGCACCGGCGCCACTTGCGAGCACGAGCGGCACCACGCCCATGATGAAGGCGATGGATGTCATCAGGATCGGACGCAGACGCAAGCGCGCTGCTGCGAGCGCCGCGGTGATCGGGTCCACGCCCTCGTCTTCACGCTGCTTCGCGAACTCCACGATGAGGATGGCGTTCTTGCAGGCGAGACCCACGAGGACGAACAACGCGATCTGCGTGAAGATGTTGTTGTCGCCGCCCCAGAGCCACACTCCCATCATGGCCGAGAACACCGCCATCGGCACGATGAGAATGATGGCGAGCGGCAGCGTCCAGCTCTCGTACAGCGCGGCCAACGCCAGGAAGACAAAGAGCACGCACAACGGGAAAACATAGATCGTGCTGTTGCCCGCGAGAATCTCTTGATACGTCAGCTCGGTCCATTCATACGTCACTCCTGGCGGCAACGTATCGGCCAGAATCTTCTCCATGGCCGCGCGTGCCTGGCCAGAGGAGTAGCCGTGAGCCGGCCCCGCGTTGATGTCGGCGGCAAGGTATCCGTTGTAGCGGAACACTCGATCAGGCCCGTACGTCTGCGCGACTCTGATCACCGACCCGAGCGGCACCATGTCGCCGTTCGCATTGCGCGTCTTGAGCTGCAGGATGTCCTTTGCCTCGAGCCGGAACGACGCATCCGCCTGGACGATCACCTGATAGGTCCGGCCGAAGCGATTGAAGTCGTTGACGTACATCGAGCCCAGGTACACCTGCAACGCTTCGAACACATCGGTCAACGCAACGCCCTGCTCCTTCGCCTTGATGCGATCGACATCCGCATATACCTGCGGCACGTTGACCTGGTAGCTGGAGAAGACGTCCGTCAACTCGGGGGTCCGCTTCGCGCGCGCGATCACCTCTTGAGTGGCCTTGTACAACTCGTCGTAGCCGACGCTACCGCGATCTTCGAGTTGCAACTTGAAGCCGCCGATCGTCCCCAACCCCTGCACGGCGGGCGGAGGGAACACGTGGATTTGCGCATCCTTGATCGTCGAAAACGCATCGCCCAGCTGGTCGGCGATCTCGAGTCCATACAGCTCATCGCTGGTACGGTCATCGAACGGCGCCAAGCCGACGAACAACACCCCGGAGTTGGAGCTGTTGGTGAAGCCGGCAATCGACAAGCCAGGGAACTCGATCGCGTCCTGCACGCCGGGTTGCTTGAGCGCGATGTCGGTCATGTGCCGCAGAACAGCATCCGTGCGATCCAGTGATGCCGCGTTGGGCAATTCCACCATGGCCACCAGGTACTGTTTGTCCTGAGTCGGAATGAATCCCTTCGGCACGATATGCAGTACGCCCCAGGTCAGCAGCAATAGCGCGCCGAACACACCCAGGATCGCTGCTTTGTGCGTCAGCACGCGTTGCACGCCGCCGCCGTATTGCAATGAGCTGCGCTCGAAGAAGCGATTGAACGGGCGGAACACAGGTCCCAGACCGCGCTCCATGAGCCGCGAAACAGGATCACGCTGCTGCTCTTTCGGCTGCAGCAGCAGGGCCGCCAATGCCGGGCTCAAGGTCAGGGAGTTGAAAGCTGAAATCCAGGTGGAGATCGCGATCGTGAGTGCGAACTGGCGATAGAACTCCCCGCTCAAGCCGCTGATGAAAGCGATCGGCACGAACACGGCCGTGAGCACCAGCGCAATGGCGATGATGGGTCCACTCACTTCGTCCATTGCCTTGTACGTCGCAGCGCGCGCGGACATGCCGAGCTCGATGTTGCGCTCTACGTTCTCGACCACGACGATCGCATCGTCGACCACGATTCCGATCGCCAGAACGAGCCCGAACAACGACAACGCGTTGATCGAGAAGCCGAACGCCAGCAGCAGCGCGAACGTACCGATGATCGAGACCGGCACGGCCAGGAGAGGAATGATCGAGGCGCGCCACGTCTGCAGGAACAGAATGACGACGATCACGACCAGCACGAGCGCTTCGATCAACGTGTGCACGACAGCCTTGATCGAGTCGCGCACGAACACGGTCGGGTCGTACACGATTTGATACTTCACGCCCTGCGGGAAGGTCTTGCTCAACTCCGCCATCGTGCTGCGAACGGCGTTCGACAGCTCGATCGCATTCGCACCCGGCGCCTGCATGACAGGGATTGCAACCGCGTCATCGTTGTTGAGCAAGCTGCGCAATGCATACTGACCGGCACCGAGCTCGATGCGCGCGACATCACGCAGGCGCGTGACCGAACCATCCGCGTTGGTCTTGACGATGATCTCGCCAAACTGGTCTTCAGTGATGAGGCGACCGGATGCCGTGACGTTGAGCTGGTACTCGGTACTCACGGGTGCCGGCTGCGCGCCCAGCACACCGGCTGCCACCTGCACGTTCTGCTCGCGGATCGCCCGCACGATGTCGCCCGCCGTGAGACCGCGACTCGCGACTCGACCGGGATCCAGCCAAATGCGCATCGCATAATCACCCGCACCGAAGACGCGCACATCGCCCATGCCGGGCAGACGAGCCAGCACATCGCGCACCTGCAACGTCGCGAAGTTCCGCAGGTAGACCGTGTCGTAGCGCTTATCGGGCGCAGTCAGGTGCACGACCATGAGCAGGTCGGGCGAGCTCTTGACGGTTGCCACACCGAGCCGACGCACATCTTCCGGCAATCGCGGCAGCGCCTGCGCCACGCGGTTCTGGACTTGCACCTGTGCGGTGTCAATGTTGGTCCCCAAGCGGAAGGTCACGGTCAGAACCATCGTGCCATCGCTGGTCGACTGCGATGACATGTACAGCATGTTCTCGACGCCGTTGATTTCCTGCTCCAACGGCGCCGCGACGGTTTCCGCGATGACTTTGGGATTGGCGCCGGGGAAGTTGGCGCGCACGATCACCGACGGCGGCACTACCTCCGGGTACTGACTCACGGGCAATTGCCACATGGCGATCGCGCCCACCAAGAAGGTGACGATCGATAGAACCGCCGCGAAGATCGGGCGATCGATGAAGAAGCGAGCGATTTTCATGGGAAGCTTCTTTGGAGCCTCAGGGCTCCGACAGCTCAGCACACGTAGCTGAGCCGGAAGCCGGGATGCGAGCCTTAGAGCGGCTTCGCACCACCGGCGGTGACCTCATTCTTGGCAAGCCGCGCGGCCGCTGCCTGGCGCACATCCATCGCGACGCGCTCGATGCCAACGGGCATACCGGGCCGCACACGCTGCACTCCGTTAACCACGACCCATTCGCCGGATGCCAGACCTCGATCGATCACTCTGAGTCCGTCATGCAAGCGACCGAGTACGACCTTGCGGTATTCGACGTTGTTCGCGGCGTTGATCACGTAGACGAAGCGCTGGCTCTGGTCGGTGCCGATGGCACGATCGTCCACCAGAACGACCCGATGCTGCTCGCCACCGAAGACCTGGACGCGCGCGAAGAGACCCGGAGTGAACAGAGCATCCGTGTTACGCACCAGCGCACGCACCTTGATCGTGCCCGTGTTCGGATCGACTTGGTTGTCGATGAAGCGCAGCTCGCCCGCATGTGGGTAGCCATCTTCGTTCGCGAGACCGAGCTTCACCGTGTAGCGCTTCACTGCAGGACCACTGTTGTCCTGCGACTGACGCGCGAGGTCTGCGTACTTCAGGAACACGCGCTCGTCGCCTTCGAAGGTGACGTACATGGGATCCACAGAAACCACGGTCGCCAGCAATGTGGCCGCGTTCGGCCCGCCGGTGACGAGGTTGCCTGCGGTCACTTGCGCGCGACCGATCCGCCCATTGATGGGCGAGATGATCTGTGTGTAGTCGAGATTCAGGCGCACAGCGGAAACGGCCGCCCGAGCTGCATCGACATTCGCCTCCGCTTCGCGGACGGCGTTGCGTCGTTGCTCGTACGCTTCCTGGGAGATCGCGCGAACACCAACCAGGCTTTCTGCACGTGCCGCCAGACTGTGGCTCAGCTCGACCTGCGCCTGCGCTCGCGCGAGTTCCGCGTCGGCTTTTGCGAGCTCGGCACGATAGGGACGAGGATCGATGCTGAAGAGCAATTGGCCCTTCTTGACGAGCCCACCCTCCTCGAAGTGCACGGAGTCGATGTATCCGGTCACTCGTGGACGCACGTCCACCGTTTCCACAGCTTCCAGCCGGCCAGTGAACTCATCCCAGTCGCTCACATCACGCTCGATTGCCGCGGCGGCCGTCACTTGAGTGGGCTGGGGCAATTCCGTTGGCGTGGCGTCCGACTTGCAGCCCACCAGCAGGATCGTCAGCACCAGCAGCAGGATGACCAGGAGAACGTGGCCAGTGCTCTCAGCAAGCTTGATCAGGCGGTATGTCATGAGCTCTCCCCGCGTCGCAAAAATCTGCCGACGCTTGTGGGAGTGCACTTTATGAACGCGACATCAGCTGAAACACCCGGGGAGGCGCATTACATTCATGACATCGGTTCAGCAATTTGGACGCACGCCAGTCGGTCTCGCTGCACCGCAGCACCTAAATGGCTGAAGCGGCTAAAGAAATCTCTCCAGAGTGCCCGTAGTGACCGCGAGGTTACGCAGCTCTTGATTCATTCCCCGGCAACGGTATTTGGGAAGAGCCCTCCCAGGAAATCAATGAATGCCTTGAGCTTGGCCGCGGGTTGGCGATCACGTGGGTAGACGACCGACACCGGCCAGTAGGCACCCTCGTTCCAGTCCTCAAGAACCGGCCGCAGCAGACCTGCTCCGAGGTGCACTTCGACACTGAAGCGCAGCACTCGAATGAAACCGGCACCGCTGACCGCTGCCGAGCTCGCAGATTCAGGATCGCTGAAGGAGAGGCGGTGCGCCGGAGTGATCACATGCTGCTGCCCCTGCTTGCGAAAGATCCATTCGCGGAACTGGCCGGTTCCGACCTTGAACAGGCCGATGCAGTTGGCCGGGTCCAGATCCATCGGCGTTGGCGGCACGCCGACATCGGCTATGAATTCAGGCGAGGCGCACGTCACTCCCCGGAGGTTTGCGACCCGCCGGGCGACCAGCGTGGAATCGCTCAAGTTCCCGATTCGAATGGACGCATCGAATCCGGCGGCCACGATGTCGGGCATCTCGTCCGTCATACTTAACTGCAGCGATATCTCCGGATACTGCTGGAGAAAGCGCGGCAGTGCAGGCACTAGCACGAGCCGTCCCAGCGACAGCGGCACATCCAATCGGAGCCGTCCACGCGCCGCTCCCCGCGCCTCTGCCAGCTCGCTCTCCGCCTCGTCCAGGCGATTGAAGGCATCGCGGCAGCGCTCGTAGAAGGCGCGCCCGTGGTCCGTCAGGCTCAGCGAACGAGTGGTGCGATTGAGCAGCCGCGCGCCGAGACGTTCCTCGAGACGCGTCACCGCCTTGCTCATCGCCGACTGCGACATGCCGAGCGTATCCGCGGCGGCCACGAAGCTCTTCGCCTCGACCACCCGAATGAATGCGACGATGTCACCGTAATTATTCACGCCCGCTTTCAACCTAATGCAGGAATCCGCTGACCGATTCTTGCGCGCCGCGGGGGGATTGGATAGTCATTCTAGGGTCCTATTCTTGAACACGCGTCAGGAAAGTAGTGCGAAAGCCAACATTTACCCCAAGCGAGCGGAATCGTAATGTACGGACCGCAAACCGCACTCCGTTCGCCCAAGGGCGACGGCTCATTCTCGGGGGAGCTGCAAGTTTCATGCTGCTGGTAGTCGGAGCAAACGGCCATGTGGGCAGGGCCGTTATCAGAGAGCTGGCCGGACAACCCGATCCGCTGAGGGCGTTCGTTCGCAATGCTGGCCAGTTCGATGTTCGCGCCCCGAACGTCGACGTCGCTGTCGGGAATCTCTCCGATGTCGGCTCCATGCAGCGCGCTCTGGAAGGTGTCGAAACCGCGTTCCTTGCGTCCACGTTTGATCCTAGTCTCCCTGATCTACAGATTCGTTTCATCGAACTCGCCAAAGTCGCCGGCGTTCGTCGCATCGTGCAGCTCTCGGGCACCGGTGCGGATACGCATCGCTGTTGCGTTCGCGCCTTCAGCTGGTACGGCCAGGTGGAGCGCGCATTGCTCGCGAGTGGCCTCGAGCACACACGTCTCCGTCCGACCTTCATGATGCAGATCATGCTCAAGGATGCTCACAGCATCGCCACACAAGGCGTGATCTGCGGGCCGTATCGCAACGTGCCCTGGATGTGGGTGGATGCGCGCGATGTAGCAGGCGTTGCCGCGGCGGCACTCATAGACCATCGGCACGCCGGCCAGATCTATACGATCACGGGTGCCGAAGCGCTTACGTATGCCGATCTAGCCGCCCGCATGGCTGTCGTTCTGAACAAGCCCGTGCGCTACCACGACATCACCTCGAATGAGATGCGTGGTCGGTTGCAGGCCGCGGGGACACCACCCGTGTTGATCGCTGCAGCGTTGGAAGTATGGGACGCCTATGTTTCCGGCTTCCTGCGTATCGAGCCCACCTCCGTTGTGAACGACATCACCGGCCGCGTACCGCGCAGCGTGGAAGAGTTTCTCATCGACTATCGCGATACTTTCCTGCGCGCGGCGTAAGCACCAGACTCGATCCGACCACACGAGGACCGCATACGCCGGTCCCTTTGGAGTGGTCGCCCGAAATCTCTCGTCTCCAGGCGATAGGGAACAAGCACGGCGCGAACGCGTCCTGTCCTGATGGAACAACGTACCTGACAACCCGCGATGAGCTCGCGGTTTCGCAACTCTTCATTTCCATACCCAAGGCAGCGCTGGACCCAGCTGATTCCATTGGTTTCGATCTTGCTGCTGAGCGCGACCGCCGATGCGGCGAAGGTCACGGTGACGATCGAAGGACTCGAAGGTCCGCTCAAAGATGCGGCCGAAGCCAACGTCACGTTGAACGAGTACAAGGACCGCGACGTCTCGCCCGCCGAAGCACGCCGTCTGTTCGAATCCGGTGACGAGGAAGTCCTCAAGGCCGTGGAGCCTTTCGGCTATTACCAAGCGCAAGTCGAGAGTCAGTTGCGCAATCCCGATTCCGATTCGTTCGAGGGCGTCTACAAGGTCAAGCTCGGGGAGCCCGTCATCGTGCGTGAGTCGCACGTGGAAGTCCGCGGGACTGCCAATGAGCTGGACGTCGTCAAACAGGCCCTTAAGGCGTTCGCGCCCAAAATCGGCGAGCGGCTCGATCACGGACAGTACGAAGCGAACAAGGCACTGGTCGACTCGCACTTGAAAACTGCTGGCTATCTCGACGCGAAGATGACGAAGCGTCGCGTCGAAGTAAGCCGCGCGAACAACTCGGCGAGCATCGACCTGGAATGGGATGCGGGCGCGCGCTATCGCTTCGGGCCGGTGCGCTTTCCGGACGTGCAGATATCGCCGCAGGTATTGCCCAAGTACATCCCATGGCGTGAGGGCGCGTACTACTCGACCGATCTTCTGCTGACCCTGCAGCAACGGCTCGTCGACGCCGACTATTTCTCTGCTGTGTCCGTGCAGCCCGCACTCGAAGAAGCCAAGGACGGTGTCGTGCCCATCGATGTCGTGCTCGTACCCGCGAAGCAGACGGTGTACTCGGCGGAAGCATTCGTCAGCACGGATTCCGGGCCCGGCGTTCGACTCGGGATCGATCGACGCTGGATAAACGATCGCGGCCACAAGCTCGGCGGCCAGATCGAATACTCCCAGCGGCTGGAGGAATACGAGTTGCACTATCGCATCCCGAAGCCGGGCAAGCGCAACGGCATGTACACCTTCGCCACGGGCTATCGTGACGAGGAAACGGATACCAGCCGTTCGCGTACTGCGCGCGTAGCGGCAACGCTGACCACGGAACGCTGGCACGGCTACACCCGCTCGCTCGGCCTGCAATTCCTGAAAGGCGACTTCGAGATCGCAGACGAGAAACACAACTCAACGCTGCTCTACGCCGACGGGATGCTCTCGAAGAAGCGCGCCGACGATCTGCT
>JBEVDW010000066.1:0-5344 GCA_040513115.1 Steroidobacteraceae bacterium
ACTTCAATCCGGTGGCGACCGGCAAAGAGCGTCGTCTCGAGGTGAAGTTGGATCGCGTCGATTTTTGGTTGAGCAAGGGCGCAAAGGCGTCCGATCGCGTTGCCGAGCTCGTGAGCAAGCAGCGCAAGCAACCGCTCGCGGCCTGAGCGAGGCCGCGCAGCGGCGCGTGCTTTGACGCGTGAGCGACGCGCGCACCACAGACCGTATCGTGACGCTCGGCCGCATAGGCGGCACGTTCGGTGTCACGGGATGGGTGAAGGTGCAGTCCTTCACCGATCCGCCGGACAACCTCCTCGAGTACGAGGTGCTGCAGCTCAAACGGCGGGGCGAATGGGCGCCCGTCGAAATAGAAGAAGGCCGCTGCACGAACCGCGGTGTCCTGTTGAAGTTGAGTGGTGTCGACAGCCCTGAGGAGGCTCAGAGCTACAACGGCGCCGAGTTGGGTGTGAGGCGCAGCGACATGCCGCCGCCTGCACCGGGTGAATTCTACTGGAGCGATCTGGAAGGGCTGGAAGTGGTGACGCCCACGGGCGAACTGCTCGGCCGAGTCGATCACTTCAGGGTGTTGCCGGCGAGTCCGATCGTGGTCATTCGCGGTGAGCGCGAGCACCTCGTGCCGTTCGTGAAGGAGCGCATCGTGGCCGTCGATCTGGCTGCAGGGCGCATCGTGCTGGACTGGGCCGCGGATTGGTTGGACGACGATGCACATTGAAGTCGTCACGCTCTTTCCGGAGTTCGTCGCGACGGCGGCGCGCATCGGAGTGACGGGACGAGCGATCGAGCGCGGTACGGTTCAGCTGCACGTGAGCACGCCGCGCGATTTCGCGACGGACGTGCATCGAACGGTCGATGATCGTCCCTACGGCGGCGGCCCGGGGATGGTGATGAAGATTCAGCCGACACGCGATGCGCTGCACGCCGCAAGGCAACGCGCGCCGGCAGGTGGCAAGACGATTTATCTCGCCGCAGATGGCGAGCGGCTAACGCAGGCGACAGTGCGCGAGCTGGCTCAACTGCCCAGCCTCGTGCTGCTGGCGGGGCGCTACGAAGGAGTCGATGAGCGGCTCCTCGAGCTCGAGATCGATGCGAGTATTTCGATCGGCGACTACGTGCTCTCGGGCGGTGAGCTGCCCGCACTGGTGCTGATCGACGCGGTGATCCGGTTATTGCCCGGTGTATTGGGCGATGCCGAATCGGCGCACCAGGATTCGTTTTCGAACGGCTTGTTGGATTGGCCGCACTACACACGGCCCGACGTCTTCGAAGGCGAGTCTGTGCCGGCGGTCCTGTTGAGCGGCGATCATGCTGCCATCGCCCGCTGGCGATTGAAGCAGGCGCTCACGCGAACGCTCGAGCGCAGGCCGGAGTTGATTGCGACGTTGCCGCTGACCGAGGCGCAACGGCGTGTGCTGGATGAAATCTTGGCGGAGCGCGCCGCACCGGACGCTCGCTGACGTTGGTTGCGAATCAGATTGGACGGGCACGAACATGACGAACATCGTTGCAGAACTCGAGCGCGAAGCCGCGGGTAAGAAGATTCCTGACTTCCGTCCCGGCGACACGGTCGTCGTGGAAGTGAAGGTGAAGGAAGGCGACCGCGAGCGCGCGCAGGCGTATGAGGGCGTCGTGATTGCCAAGCGCAATCGCGGTCTGAACTCCTCGTTCACGGTGCGCAAGATTTCCCACGGCGAAGGCGTGGAGCGCGTATTCCAGACCTTCAGCCCGGCGATCGGCTCGATCAGCGTGAAGCGTCGCGGCAACGTGCGTCGCGCCAAGCTGTATTACCTGCGCGATCTCACGGGTAAGGCCGCCCGCATCGAAGAGAAGGTCTGACGGCCAGCGAGACTGGCAGTCGATTCGAGCAAAGAGCCGCCCCGTGCGGCTCTTTGCATTTTGGGGGTGAAGGTGCGCGCTTGCGTCCATCCGCCATCATCGTGCGTTCAGATGGGGTCTCTAACCGGCAAGGTCGAAACGATGACCCGATGGCTGCTGCTGTTTGTGTTGAGCGTGAGTCCATGGGCAACCGGTTGGGCCAGCTCCGAAAGCGACCGAGTGCTCGCCAATGTGCGCCTGCCGCCCGGCTTCAAGATGGAGCTGTACACGGACCGAGTGCCGAAAGCCCGCTCGATGACGCTGGGCAGGCAGGGCACGGTATTCGTCGGTACTCGGGAGGAGGGCGTGGTCTACGCGGTCAGTTCCCGCAGTGGTGCTGCCGCTCCCGAGGTGCGCATCATCGCGCGCGATCTGAACCAGCCGAACGGCGTTGCCTATCGCGATGGCGCGCTGTATGTCGCCGAGATCAACCGCATCCTGCGCTTCGATCAGATCGAATCGTCCAGCAAGACGCTCGAGCCGAAAGTGGTGCGCGACGATCTGCCCAAAGACCGCCACCACGGCTGGCGGTACATCGCATTCGGCCCGGACGGCAAGCTGTATCTGGCAATCGGTGCTCCCTGCAACATCTGCAATGAGCCCAACTACGCCGTCATCCAGCGCATGAACCCGGATGGCTCCGATCGCGAGGTCGTTGCGCACGGTGTACGCAATTCGGTCGGCTTCACCTGGCATCCGACGACCCGCGAGCTTTGGTTCACCGATAACGGCCGCGACTGGCTGGGCGACGATGCGCCTCCGTGTGAGCTCAACCGTGCGCCGCGTGCCGGTTTGCACTTCGGCTTTCCCTTTTGCCATGGCGCTGATATCAAGGATCCGGAGTTCGGGAAGATGGGCGAGTGCAGCCAAAGTGAGCCGCCCGTCCGAGCACTGGATGCCCACGTCGCGCCGCTCGGACTCAAGTTTTATCTGGGCAGGAACTTCCCGTCACAGTACCAGGGACAACTGTTCATCGCCGAGCACGGCTCCTGGAATCGCAGCGTGAAGAGCGGCTATCGCATCACGCGCGTGAAACTGGAAGGCGAGAAAGTGGTTTCCTATGTACCGTTCGCCGTCGGATTCCATCGCGGCGATGAAGTGTTTGGCCGGCCCGTGGATTTGCTGGAGCTGGAAGACGGCTCACTACTGATTTCCGACGACCGAGCCGGTGCCATCTATCGTGTGTCGTACGTGATCTCACCATGAAAGCCATTGCTACCGTATTTCGCTTCCTGGGCCGCGCACTCGATCTGCTGCGCCGGACCTTGCACCTGCTTCTGCTGCTGGTGATTTTCGGTTTGATCGTCGCCGCCTTGGCACCGCGAGTGCCGGCGGTGCCGACCAAAGCAGCACTCGTGATCAAGCCGGAAGGTGACCTGGTCGAGCAACTGTCGGGCAACCCGGTCGAACGTGCAGTGGCTGAGGCATACGGGCAGGGAACGCCTGAAACCCTCGTCCGCGACCTGGTCGACGCCATCAATGCTGCCAAGACCGATGGACGCATTCGTGCGCTCGTGCTCGATCTGAGTTGGATGACGGGCGGCGGCATCCCGAAGCTCGAGGAAGTGGCCGCCGCCATCCGTGACTTCAAACGTTCCGGCAAGCCGGTCATCGCGCTCGGCGAGTACTACGACCAATCGCAGTACTACCTCGCCGCGCACGCCAACGAAATTTATCTGGACCCGCAGGGACTCGTACTCATCGAGGGCTATGGCTACTACCGCATGTTCTTCAAGAACGCGCTCGACAAGCTCGCCGTTGACGTAAACATCTTCAAGGTGGGCACGTACAAGTCGTACACGGATCAATTCACGCGCACCGAGATGGGCGAGTCCGAGCGCGAAGCGAGCCTGGTGTGGCTGAACGTGCTGTGGCGCGAATATCAGGACGGTGTCACGCGTGCACGCGGACTCAAGCCGGACGCCGTCAACAGCTACGTCGAGCAACTCGTTCCCGCGATGCGCGAGAAGAAAGGTGACATGGCGGCCGTCGCTCTCGATAGTGGGCTCGTGACGCAGCTGCGCTCCCGGCACGATGTCGAAGAGCACATCAAGAAGCTCGTCGGCGAAGACGATAGCGGAGAGTCGTTCTCCGGGATCGATCAGTGGGACTACCTGCACTCCGTGCATGCCCAGCGCTCGCTCTCGGCGAGCGGCAAGAAGGTCGGCGTCATCGTCGCCGCAGGCGAGATCCTCGACGGCGATCAGCCTCCCGGCACGATCGGCGATGACTCGATGGTCGATCTGATCCGCCAGGCGCGTGAAGACGACGACGTGAAAGCGGTGGTCCTGCGCATCGACAGCCCGGGCGGCAGCATGATGGCGTCCGAGGTGATCCGCCGCGAGCTCGATGCATTGAAAGCGGCGGGCAAGCCCGTCATCGCGTCGATGAGCAGCACGGCTGCGTCCGGCGGCTATTACATCGCGATGGATGCCGATGAGATCTGGGCGAATCCCGCGACACTCACCGGCTCGATCGGTGTGTTCACCGTATTCCCGACGATCGAACGCACGCTCGAGAAGGTAGGCGTCACGGTCGATGGGCTCGGCACGACGCAGCTCGCTGGTGCGTTGCGCATCGATCGCACGCTGACTGACGAGCAGCGCGAGCTGCTGCAGTTGGGCGTCGAACATGCGTACCGCACATTCACCGGCCATGTGGCGAATGCGCGGCGTCAAAGCGTCGAAACGGTCGACAGCATCGCCCAGGGCCGTGTGTGGTCCGGACGCGATGCCCTGCGCATCGGCCTGGTCGACAAGCTGGGCTCGTACGAGCAAGCCGTCGCAGCCGCCGCCAAGCGCGCGAAGCTGGGAACGGAGTTCGACGTCGAAGTCATCGAGCCGCCATTCGGCTGGCGCGAAGCCTTCGCGCGTGAGGCGCAAGCCCTCGGCACACGGATCGCTCGTGCCGCATTGCCCCAGGATCACGTGATGAAAAAGCTCCATGCGGCGATCTCGCCGCTCGAGTCGGAGCTGAAACGGCTCGCTAACTTCACGGATTGGCGCAGTCCAGCGTACTACTGCATGTGCACTGTCAAGTGACAGTAATAAGTCAATCGCCTCGCGTCATCATTTCCAGCTAACCCTCCGCACACCAAGACGCTCGATACGTTGCAGCGTATCGAGCGATAGAGAAATCGCACATCACGTGGTGTAGGGAGACACCACGGTCAGCCGTTCGAAGCGCCCTGAACCACCGAAGGGCAACCTGTTTGCACCTAATGCGGATCGCACGTGCGCAGCGTTCCGCTAACTTGCTCAGCGAATCAATCGGGGAGTTTTCAATGCTCGAACTTGCAGGAGTTGCGCCATGGCAACCGCCACCTCCGTTGTGAAGTCCAAAGCTGCGCGCTCCACGGGCCCGTTGAGCGCGCAGGAGTTGAGTCGGATCGATGCCTGGTGGCGCGCGTGTAACTACCTCGCGGTCGGCATGATCTACCTGCAAGACAATCCGCTGCTGCGCGAGCCGTTGC
>JBEVDW010000067.1:0-12480 GCA_040513115.1 Steroidobacteraceae bacterium
TCGCCGTTCGCTACGGCGATCGTTACTTCAGAAATGTTGCGCACCTGGCCCGTGAGGTTCGAGGCCATCGAGTTCACGTTGTCGGTGAGGTCTTTCCATACACCCGACACGTCTTTCACTTCGGCCTGACCACCGAGCTTGCCTTCGGTTCCGACCTCACGCGCCACGCGCGTCACTTCGGCTGCGAAACCGTTGAGCTGATCCACCATGGTGTTGATGGTTTCTTTCAGCTGGAGAATTTCTCCTTTCACGTCCACCGTGATCTTGCGCGACAAGTCGCCGCGCGCGATCGCCAGCGACACTTCGGCGATGTTTCTCACCTGGCCGGTCAAGTTGCCGGCCATCGAGTTCACCGAGTCCGTCAAGTCCTTCCACGTGCCGGCGACACCCGGCACCACTGCCTGACCTCCCAGCTTTCCTTCGGTACCGACTTCGCGCGCCACGCGCGTTACTTCGGAGGCGAACGATCGGAGCTGATCCACCATCGTATTGATGGAGTCCTTCAACTGCAGGAACTCACCGCGCACGTCCACCGTGATCTTGCGTGACAAATCGCCGTTCGCGATGGCTGTGGCCACCTCGGCAATGTTGCGCACCTGACCGGTGAGATTGCCGGCCATGGAATTCACGTTGTCGGTGAGGTCTTTCCAGATACCGGTGGCACCCGGCACGACGGCCTGGCCGCCGAGCTTGCCTTCGGTGCCCACTTCGCGCGCCACGCGCGTCACTTCGGACGTCAGCGCGCTCATCTGCTCGATCATGGTGTTCACGATCGTTGCAGAACGCAGGAACTCGCCCTTGAGCGGACGACCGTCGACTTCGAGACGCATGGTCTGCGACAAGTCGCCTTTCGCCGCGGCGGTAATGGTTCGGGTTACCTCGTTGGTCGGCCAGAGCAGATCTTCGATCAGCGTGTTGACCGAGCTCTCCATCGCGCCCCACGACCCGGAGCGTCGATCGAGCGTGAGACGGTGCCGCGTCTTGCCTTCCTTGCCCACCATCTGACCGGCACGATCCATCTCGCGTGCCATGCGCTGAGTCGTGGAGACGATCTCGTTGAAGGTGTCGGAGACCTTGCCGGCCAGCCCGGTCTTGTCGCTGGGCAGGCGCACGGAAAAGTCGCCATCGCGGACTGCCTGCAGGGCGCGCAGCAGTTTGCGCATATCCAGGTCGGCATCCGTGGCCGGGCCCGTTCCGTTCGCCTTGGCCTTGGAGGCCCTCGATTGCGCCGTCCGGCGCCGCACCCGCTCTTGTGTTTCCATCGAGAAACTCCGAAATGTTTTGAAAGTGGCGCGTGCGGGGGGACGATCAGCAGCGTGCCGTTCTAGTGGATTGGACGGTGGACGAGGGTCCGCAAAGGTACGCGCACTGGCATCGCCGGACGGCGATGGCCAGCACCATCAATATAGATAGAGAAAATTGGCCTGTCCCCACTGGCTCGTGCTCTAGGTTTTCTGCTCACAGGGGTCCCGGACGTAGTACTACGCACGGATAAAAGGTTTGTTCCTCGGGGTGGTTGCGTTTCAGGGTTTCGCCGCGGGTCGGGACCGTTATGTACGACGCTTGCCGCTACTCCAACCCTGCCCCGCTGCGCAGGGATGAAAGTCAGAGCAGGTAACTTCCTCCTCAGCGGGGAGCATTGGGGTGGGCGCGCGCCCGCCAGAGCTCCCGTCCAAGTTGTTATCATCCGGCCCTCACCAAGAAACAGGTCATCGGCCCAGCGCCACCGCATGAGATGACATCGGACGACCTCACAGAGACGTGCTCCGTTTCATACGCGAGCAGGTCGACACCTTGCACGCAAAGCTCCACGACATGAATAGCGACCAGAAGAATCGCCATGGCGGCTGCTGAAGATCAGTCGTTACCCACGCCTGCGTTGGGTGCCGTGGTCGCGCAGTCGCGCGAACTGATGGGCTACGCCGTAGCCTTCGTCGCTGTTGCACTGGTTACGCTGATCCAGCGTCTGGCCCTGCAACCGTTGTTCGCGGCGAAACCCTCGTTGTTGCTGTTCGTCCTGCCCGTGCTGGTCGCGGGCTATGTCGGTAGCACACGCCATGCGCTGTTTGCGACGCTGCTCGGCACGCTCGCCAGCCTCTACTACGTGACCGATCCGGTGGATTCCTTTGCCGTTGCCAACGCCGACGGTGTCGTTCGCATCACGCTCTTCGTCATCGTGGCGACGGCGGTCAGCGTCTTGTCCGGCCGCTTCCAGGCGGCGAATGCCGCGATGCGCTCTGCACATGCCCGACTCGACGGCGCGCTCGTCGGCGGCAAGGTCGGCACCTGGACCTGGGACCTGGCGGGCGGCTTCCTCATGGGCGATCGCAACGTTGCGCGACTGCTGGAAATCAGCGAAGCGGACGCCGCGCACGCAACGCTCGATGTGCTCCTCCGGCGCACGCACGAAGACGACATCCCTACCTTGCGCGAGAAATTGCAGACTGCGTTGACGCTGGGAACCGAATTCGATGTCGCCGAAGCACGGGTCTACGCGCGCGATGGTTCCATCCGTTGGGTGAGTGCCCGCGGGCGCATCGAGCGCGATGCGGATGGCCGCGCCACGGGCATGAACGGCGTGCTGCTCGACATCACCGATCGCAAGCGTGTGGAGGAAGAACTGCGCGCGAGCGAGGCGGAGATGCGCCTGATCACAGATGCGATGCCCGCACTCATTGCCTACCTGGATGCTGACCAGCGCTATCGCTTCAACAACAAGGCGTACGAAACCTGGTATGGCGTCAAGCGTGAGTCCCTCTATGGACGCTCGTTGCTCGAGTTCCTCGGCGCAGAGGCGTACGCCAAAATCGCGCCGTACATCGACGCCGTGCTACGAGGTGAGTCCGTCAGCTACGAGACCGACCTGCCCCTGCCCGACAACATCACGCGCTCGCTGAAGATCTATTACGTTCCGCAGATCACCACGGACGGTACCGTCGCGGGCTTCTATGCATTGATCGAAGACCTGAGCGTCCAGAAATCTGCCGAAGCCGCCGTGCGAGCGAGCGAAGCCCGTTTCCGGACGATGGCGGACCAGGCGCCCGTTCTCATCTGGATCGCCGACAGCGAGGGACGGTGCACGTGGTTCAACCGTCCCTGGACCGAGTTCACCGGCCGACCGATGAAGCTGGATCTCGGGATCGGGTGGATGAATGGCCTGCATGCTGACGATCGCGAGCGCATCGCAGCTCACGACGCACGCGCCTCGGCCAGTGGCGAAGCGTTCGTCTGGGAGTATCGCCTGCGTCGTCACGATGGCGAGTACCGCTGGCTGCTTGACCACGGTGTGCCGCTGCTCGATGACCAGGGCCGATTCAACGGCTTCATCGGCTCTTGCATCGACATCACCGAACGTCGGCAGATGGAAGAAGCGCTGCGCGAGGCCGATCGCCGCAAGGATGAATTTCTTGCGACGTTGGCGCACGAGCTGCGCAATCCACTGGCCCCCATCCGGCAGGCAGCGAAGGTCTCGAAGTCCGGGCATGCAACCGAAGCGCAGCTACGCTGGTCGCACGATGTGATCGATCGCCAGGTGCAGCACATGGCCTTGCTGCTCGACGATCTGCTCGACGTGTCGCGCATCACTCGCGGCACGCTGGCGTTGCGCTGCGAGTATCTGAACGTGCGCGAAGTGATCGAGTCCGCCGTGGAAACCGCCCGGCCGCTGATCGATGCACGCCGCCATCAGCTGCACGTGGAAGTACCCGAAGCGACGTTGCAGTTGTTCGCCGATCCGCTGCGTCTCGCGCAAGTGCTCGCGAACATGCTCACGAATGCCGCCAAGTACACCGAGCCGGGCGGAGAGATTCGCATCCGCGCTCTGGCGGATGGAAACGAAGCCAGCATCAGTGTGCGCGATACGGGTGTCGGCATTGCACCTGAGATGCTGCCGCGAGTGTTCGAGATGTTCTCGCAAGTGAAGTCATCGCTCCATCAGGCGGAGGGTGGGCTCGGCATTGGCCTCGCGCTCGCACGTGGCTTGATCGACTTGCATGGTGGCCGCATGGAAGCACGCAGCGCAGGCTTGGGCCGCGGCAGCGAGTTCATCGTGCGCCTACCCCTGACCGTTGCCGTCACTGCGAACGCACGCACGCAGACGGTGACGCTGACTACCGGCGCAGTGCACCGGCGCGTGCTCATCGCAGACGACAACCGCGATGCGGCGGACAGTCTCTCGCTCTTGTTGGACTTGGATGGTCATGAGGTGCGCACGGTGCACGACGGCGCTGCTGCGCTGGAGGAAGCCGAGCGCTTCCGCCCCGACTTCGTGCTCCTGGACATCGGCATGCCGGCGTTGAATGGCTATGAAGTGGCGCAGCGCTTACGCGCGCAGGCCTGGGCTCAGAACGTCGTTCTCGTGGCCATTACGGGATGGGGCCAGGCACAGGATCGCCGCCGTTCGCGCGAGGCAGGGTTCGATCATCATCTGACGAAGCCGATCGATCCGGACGCGGTGGCACGCTTGCTTCAGACCAGCAAGAACAACTAGCGGCGAGCAGTGCCGCAATAACGCTACGGAGAGACGGCGTTCACGTGTCCTTTGGAGCCACTCCTTGGGGTTTGGGAGAATCCTTCTGCATACTGGCGCCACCCACGACGGAATCGCCCAGCGCTGGACGCGCGCATACCGCACTCCAATGATGATTTCGAGCGACTCGACTCACGCAGATTGCAGCATGACGCCATGATGCTCGCCGAATACGGGTGGTGGACTGCCCAGATAGTCATTACAGCGGCGTGCATCGGTTTCGCGGGCGTCGGCATGTACATCGCGAGCAAGCGCTGGCAATTGCTGGCGGTGCAGATGAGCGCCTTCTCCGTATTCATGCTTGCGCTCGGGCTCTTGCAACTCGTGCCAGGGGAGGACACGTCGACATCGACGCTGCGGCAGATCCTCGTCGCGGTGACCGCCGCCTCTGGTGCGTTCTCCCTCATTTCGTTCGGGATGCGCATCCGCCACATCCTTGCGAACCCGACTCGCGAGCAGATGCAGGAAGTGAACTCGGCGCTCGAGCGCGCGAACCGCGAGCTCGAAGCGTTCACAGCCTCCGTCTCGCACGACTTGCGCTCGCCGTTGACGACGATCGCAGGCCAAGCGGGTTTGTTGGAGATGTCCGCCGGAGCCAAACTGGACGACGACCAGAAGCGGCGCCTGCATCGCATTCACGCGAGCGTGAAACAGATGTCGGAGCTGATCGAGGCGCTGCTCAATCTCTCGCGCATCTCGCAAACCAAGGTCGAGCGTGAAGTCATCGATGTCAGTGCAGTCGCCGAACGCATCTTGAACGAGTTGGCCCAGCACGAGCCGCAGCGGCACGTCGATGTGCGTGTTGCACCCGGCCTGACGCTCTATGGCGATCGGCTACTGATGACGAACGTGCTCGAAAACCTGCTCAACAATGCCTGGAAGTTCACCTCGAAGACGAGCAATGCGTGCATCGAGGTCGGCGGCCATCTGCACGACAACCAGCGCGGCATCAGCGTGCGCGACAACGGCTGCGGCTTCGAGATGACCCATCACGACAAGCTGTTCCATCCCTTCCAGCGGCTGCATACGCAGGCGGAATTTCCCGGCTCCGGCATCGGTCTTGCGACCGCAAAGCGCATCGTTGCACTTCACGGCGGCCGGTTGTGGGCTGAATCGAAGCCTCAGGAAGGTGCAACGTTCTGGTTTACGGCGGGTGAAGAAGGTCGACTGGGTAGTTGGTCAACTGGCGGGTTGGCCAGAGCTGGCCAGCCGACCAGTTGACCAGTTGACCTAGCCGTCGGTCACACATCGACATCTCCTGCGGCTGGTGCGCTTACAATCGCGCAGAAATCCTCCCTCGGTGACTCGATGGCTTTCGATCAAGAAGCGCTCGACAGCTTGCGCCGCGAACGCAAACCAGCCGCACCGGCGCCGGAGTCGCAACCCTTGCGCAAGTGGATCGTGATCGCGGTCATCGCGGTGATCGCCATCGCGGCGGCTGCGTTCTTGCTCCGGGGCAATGCCATTCCAGTGGAAACGGCACGCGCAACGGCCGCATCCGGCAGTGGACCGGCGGCCGTTTTGAATGCCTCCGGCTACGTCGTAGCGCGGCGTCAGGCTACGGTGTCCTCCAAGGTCACCGGCCGAGTGGACGAGGTATTGATCGAAGAAGGCATGGCGGTCGAGAAGGGCGCGCTCTTGGCCCGCCTCGATGCCAGCACCGTGCGCCCCGTGTACGAGCTCGCGCAGCGGCAGCTCGATGCCGCACGCAAGAACCTCGCGGAAGTGCAGGTTCGATTGGACGAGGCGCAACGCACGCTCCGTCGTAACGAACAGCTGCGAGCCCAGAAGCTCGTCAGCGAATCCCAGCTGGATGCCGCACGCGCCGAAGCATTGGCACTCGCCGCCCGCCTCGAAGCGCTGAAAAGCGAAGTCAGCGTCGCAGAGAGCAACGTCGGCGTCCGTGCTCAGGATCTCCAGGACCTGGAAGTGGTTGCGCCATTCGACGGCGTCGTCGTTTCGAAGGATGCCCAGCCTGGCGAGGTCGTGTCACCGATCTCGGCCGGCGGTGGCTTCACGCGCACGGGTATTGCGACCATCGTCGATATGACCTCGCGGGAGATCGAAGTCGACGTCAACGAAGCGTTCATCAATCGTGTGCGGGCGAACCAGAAAACCGAAGCCGTGCTCGATGCCTATCCGGATTGGAGCATTCCGAGTCACGTCATCAACATCGTGCCGACGGCGGATCGTCAGAAGGCGACCGTGCGCGTCCGCATCGGCTTCGACGGCCTCGATCCGCGCATCCTGCCCGACATGGGCATCAAGGTCCGCTTTCTCGAAGAAGGCACAGCGGCGCAACGGTCCTCGGCCGTGGTGCGTATTCCAGCCAGCTCGGTGGTGAGCGAAGCCGACACGCGCTATGTCTGGCGCGTGCGCGACGACACGGTGGAGCGCGTCGCCATCCGCACCGGTTCCGAGCGCGAAGGACAGATCGATGTGCTGTCCGGGCTGAACGCCGGTGACCTCGTCGTTACACGGCCGGTCGAGGGCCTGAAGGACGGAGCGAAGATCAAGCAGACCGTCGACGGTTGACGGCTGCCCATCGAAGTACGAGGCTTGCGCGCTTGCTGCCAACAATGAACCGCCAACCTCATGCAAGAAGACGCTCTCGTCCGCCTGCGCTCGATCTCGAAGGAGTACCGGCGCGGCTCTGAAATCGTACAGGTCCTGCAGTCGCTGGATCTCGATATACCGCCCGGCGATTTCCTTGCCTTGATGGGCCCTTCCGGCTCGGGCAAGTCGACGCTGCTGAATCTCATCGGCGGCTTGGACCGTCCAACCGGCGGCACGGTGGAAATCGCCGGACAGCGCGTCGACAACCTCAACGATGCCGCCCTCACACGCTGGCGTGCCGATCACGTCGGTTTCGTATTTCAAATGTACAACCTGCTACCGGTGCTCACGGCCGAACGGAATGTGGAGCTGCCGCTGCTGCTCACCTCGCTCTCGGCGTCGGAACGACGCAAACGAGCACAAGCGGCATTGAGCCTCGTGGGGTTGAGCGATCGCAGTCAGCACAAGCCGCGCGAGTTGTCCGGCGGTCAGGAACAGCGGGTCGGCATCGCACGCGCGATCGTCTCGGATCCCGCACTGCTGCTGTGTGACGAGCCCACGGGTGATCTCGATCGCAAATCAGGCGATGAGATCCTGGATCTGCTACAGGCGCTGAATCAGCAACAGGGTAAGACCATCATCATGGTGACGCACGACCCCCATGCCGCCGCGCGCGCGAAGCGCGTACTGCATCTGGAGAAGGGTGTGTTGGTGAAGGAAGCGGCCTGAGACGATGCTGAAGTTCCTCCCCCTGCTCTTTTCCAACCTGCGGCGCAAACGCGTCCGGACGACGCTGACGATTGCCTCGATCATCGTGGCATTCCTGCTGTTTGGCGTGCTGGAAGCATTTCGGAGCGCGTTGTCTGCCGGCGTGGAGCTCGCCGGTCGGGATCGACTGGTCACGATCAATAGGATTTCGCTCATTCAGCCGTTACCGCTCAATTATCTCGAACGTGTGCGCGCGATTCCTGGAGTGGTCGTGGCCAGCGCTCACAGTTGGTTCGGCGGCATCTATCAGGACGACAAGAATCAGATCGTCGCCATCGTGGTGACGCCGGACACTTTCTTCGAGACCTACCCCGAGCTCCTCCTAGACGAGGAGCAGAAGCACGACTGGCTTGCCGAGCGCTCCGGCGCCATCGTTGGCCGTACGCTGGCGCAACGCTTCGGCTGGAAGGTCGGCGATACGATTCCGGTGCGCTCGGCAATCTGGACGCAACGCGGCGGCAGTTCGACGTGGGATCTGAAGATCAGCGGCATCTTCGACAACAAGATCGAGGGCGGCGACACCAACGCGCTGTACTTCCACTGGGATTATTTCAATGAGAGCCGCACGGATAACGTGAAGGACCTCATCGGCTGGATCGTCTTCCGCATCGACGATCCGAATCGCGCGGTCGAGATCGCCACGAAGATCGATCGGCAGTTCGCCAACTCCTTCTCGGAAACCAAGACGACGACGGAACAGGCGTTTGCCCAGGGTTTCGCCAATCAGCTGGGCAATATCGGCGCAATCGTCATGACGGTCGCGTTCGCTGTCTTCTTCACGATGTTGCTCGTAACCGCGAACACCATGGGCCAATCCGTCCGCGAACGCACGAACGAGCTCGCCGTCATGAAGGCGATGGGTTTCTCCAATACCCGGGTGATGGTGCTCGTGTTGCTGGAGTCGATCTTCATCACGGCGCTGGGCGGCGCCATCGGATTGGGACTGGCAGCCCTCATCACCGCGCTGATCGGGCCGAAAGTGCAGCAGTTCATGCCGTTCAGTGGACTGCCGCTCAGCGCGTACGGACCTGGCATTGCTTTGATCTTCGTGCTCGGCTTGCTTGCCGGCGCGTTGCCTTGCATTCAAGCGTTCCAATTGAAGATCACCGAGGCGCTGCGGCGCGCGTAGTCCTGGATCACGCCATCTATGTCGAACTTCCTTCCTCAAGTCGTCGCGATCACGTCGATGAACCTGCGCAACCTGCCGGAGCGGAAGGCGTCGACGATCGTGGCACTCGTCGGCATCGTCGGCGTGGTTGCCGTCCTCGTCGGCGTGCTCGCAATCCGTGAGGGCTTTCGCGAGGTGCTGGATCTGTCGGGGTCGGAAGACGTTGCAATCGTTCTGCGCGGTGGGGCAACCGACGAGATGAGCAGCTCCATGCTGCAAGATCAGACACGCATCATCGCGGATGCGCCGGGCGTCGCACGCGACAGCGCCGGCCCGCTGACATCGCCCGAGCTGTATGTCGTGGTGGATGTGCCGATCCGCAAGACGAACACGCCTGCCAACGTCCCGCTGCGCGGCGTCAGCCCGCAAGGGCCGAAACTGCGCGAAGCATTCAAGATCGTCGCAGGACGCTACTTCACACCGGGCACGTTCGAGATGATCGTAGGGCGGGGCGCATCGCTGCAGTTCGCAGGTCTCGAAGTTGGGCATCGCATTCGGTGGGGCACGACGGAATGGGCCATCGTCGGGATCTTCGAAGACGACGGCAGCATCGCGGAATCCGAAGTGTGGACGGATGCGAATGTGCTGCAGGGCGCGTATCGACGCGGCACGACGTATCAGTCCACGCGCGTTAAGCTGACGAGTCCGCAAGCGCTACCCACTTTCAAAGACGCGCTCAGCCAGGATCCGCGCGTCAACGTACGCGTGTACAGCGAACGTCAGTTCTACGAGCAGCAATCGCGTCCGCTCGTCACGACGGTGAACGTCGTCGGCAACTTCATCGCCTTGCTGATGGGCATTGGCGCAGTCTTCGGGGCGCTCAACACGATGTACTCGGCGGTCTCGGCTCGCACGCGCGAGATCGCGACGCTGCGCGCCATCGGCTTCAGCGCCGGACCGGTCGTCATTTCGGTCCTCGTCGAAGCCATGGTGATCGGCGTGCTCGGTGGCGTACTCGGCTGCATCATCGGCTGGCTGGGCTTCGATGGCATCCGCACGGCGACGCTGAACCCGGCAACCTTCAGCCAGATCACCTTTGCCTTCAATGTCACTCCGGCGTTGCTGGTACAGGGGTTGGTGTACGCGCTCATTCTGGGTTTTGTCGGTGGCCTCTTGCCGAGTTTGCGGGCCGCACGACTGCCGATTACCACCGGATTGCGGGAGATGTGAAGCTTCGGGGGAGAGAGGACGAACGTAACTCAGATGCCCGAGCTCCCCGACATCACCGTCTACATCGAGGCTCTGGAAGCACGCATCCAAGGCGCGACGCTGCAACGGATCGACTTGCGCAACCCGTTCCTGCTGCGCTCCGTCGAACCGCCTATCAGTGCCTGCGAAGGACAACGAGTCATCGCCTTGCGACGGCTCGGCAAACGCATCGCCATCGGCTTCGAGAACGATCTGTGGCTCGTGATCCACCTGATGATCGCGGGTCGATTGTATTGGTATCCCGCGAGCTCGAAAGGAAAGGTACGCCCCGGGCTGGCGATGTTTCGATTCGACACGGGGCTGCTGACGCTGACAGAAGCTGGCACGAAACGCCGCGCGTCCCTGCATGTCGTGCGCGGCGCGCTCGCACTCGATGACTTGCACGCACATGGACTCGAAGTGCTGGACGCAGACGCAGCCACGTTCATCGCTCGCCTGCGCGCCGAGAACCACACGCTCAAGCGTGCGCTCACCGACCCGCGCATCCTGAGCGGTATTGGCAATGCGTACTCCGATGAAATCCTGCATGCCGCCCACCTTTCTCCGTTACTGCAGACACGCAATCTCAGTGACGCCGATGCGCAGCGACTCTTCGAAGTAACGAGCATGAAGCTTCGAGAGTGGACGGCGCGGCTGCGCAATCATTCTGCGGGCGAGTTTCCCGAGAAAGTCACCGCGTTCCATCCAGAGATGGCCGTGCACGGTCGCTACGGCAAGCCATGCCCGGAGTGCGCTACCGAGATCCAGCGCATCCGCTACGCAGAGAACGAAACGAACTATTGCCCGCGATGCCAGACCGGCGGCAAGGTGCTCGCCGATCGCTCGCTGTCGCGCCTGCTCAAGGATGACTGGCCGCGGAACATCGAAGAGCTGGAACGGAGACGGTAGCGATCACCGCCACACGTCTCGTTCCTCGAGTGGAGAATCAATTCTTGATCGTGAACGACAACCCGTACATGCGCGGAGCTCCATCGATCGCGAGACGGCCGAGCGTGTAAGCGAACCGGATGCGTTCGTACTCGTCGTTCGTCAGGTTGGTGACCCAGGCCCTGACCTCGATGTTGCTGTTCGGAAACGCGTAGCCGAGCGAGGCGTTCACGATGTCGTACGCATCTTGGCGATAGAAGTTGGAAGGGTCCCACGCGAAGCCGTCGTTGTGCGACCAGAGCACATTGGCGAACAGACTGCCGCCGTTGCTGAGCCCTTTCTGGTAGTCGGCGGTGAGGGATGTCGTCCACTTCGGCGTGCGCTGCACGGGATTGCCGGCGGCGTCCACCGCCTCCACTCGATTACCGACGACGTCAGGAACATTCGCCGCGAACCCAGGGAAGGTCTTGTACCTGGAATGGTTTACGCAACGACACCGCCCAGCGTGAATCCACCGGCGACGCGTGCGTTCACGCTGAAATCGCCACCATAATCTCGGCCTCGGCGGCATTCACCAGCCGGGACGTGAGCTGTCCAGTGCCCACTTGCTCGACGAGAAAGACCTGCAGCTCCTTGTAGTCGTAGTCGAAGATCGACACGTTCACGTTCACGCGGTTGTCGAGCAGTGATGCCTTGATGCCGGCTTCGATGTCGGTGAGCTTCTCAGGATCGACGGGGCCTGGGTCTGCCGGGCTGGCCGGAGAGTACTGGCCCGACTTGTAGCCCTCGCCATAAGTGACATAGGCGAGGAACCCGCTTTGCTTATACGACAGGGTCACTTTCGGCGTGAAGGCATCCCAGGATTCCTTGTCGTCTGGAAAGCTCACGTCGTCCAGAACGGTGCCATCGTCGACGAGGAACGTCTTGACCCGAGGTGGAAAATGGATTTGCGGACTGCGCCATCGAGCCGACCGCATAGAGACCCGTGGAAACACTGAGCAGCGATACCAACATCTTCATTGGTCCATCCCCCTGCTAGCACGAAGTTTTGTATCGAGCTGAGCGTCGCGCCCGGACCCTTGGCGCCGATCAATGGTCGCCTTCTAAGTTTGAAAGTCGTTACAAACGTAAACCCGGGACGAATTCGGAGTCGATCAGCATCGTTTCATCGTTACCGAGATGGCAGACCGTTTTGAAGCAGATGCTCTAATATCTCGAAGGACATTCATGGAGCACTCGCCAGGTCGTTCGAGGTTACGCGCGAGTGCCTGAGCGAAGAACACAACGGGAGACGGGGGTAGATGAGCAGAGTCAATGGCGTGGTTGCGATGCTTGCAACCTTGGCGCTCTACGGCACGTGTGATGCGAGCGAACAAAAGCCGCG
>JBEVDW010000068.1:0-17838 GCA_040513115.1 Steroidobacteraceae bacterium
CCACCGCGCGAATGATGGCAGCCCAGGGAGCAACCGTGTGCCTGTTGTCGATTACGCCACTGGAAGAAACTGACATCGTCGCCGACGCAATCAAGGCTGCAGGCGGAGTCGCGGCAAGCTTCCAGTGCGACGTTGCGGATAGAGCAGCCGTCGACCGTTGCATCGGCCAGATCGAGAAAACCTACGAACGTATCGATGTGCTGGTCAATTGCGCCGGCGTGTTCCTGCCGAATCCGATTTTCGGTGGTGACTCCGCTGACGTCGAGCGCACGCTGAACGTGAACCTCAAGGGGACCTACAACACGGTGCACGCGGTGCTTCCGATCATGCGGCGCGCCGGCGGTGGCAGCATCGTGAACGTCGCATCCGCTGCGGCAAAACAGGCCGTCGTTGGCACCAGCATGTATGCGGCGTCGAAGGCAGCTGTCATCGCATTCACTCGAACGGTTGCCGGCGAGCTCAAGGGATTGCGCATTCGTATCAACGCCGTGGCGCCCGGCGCCATTCGCACGCCCATGGTCGCGGCCGTACATACGCGGCAGACACCGGAAGCGGAGAAGATGTATCGGTTTCTGGCTGATGCGACACCGAGCCCCTATGGCGAGCCGTTCCTGGAGCCAGAGGATGTTGCCTCCGCCATTTGCTTCCTTGCATCAGATGCTGCGCGAGGGGTTCACGGCGCGACCTTGGTCGTCGATCAGGGACTCACGGCCGTCGCTCCGAGTCCACAGCTGTAGAAGAACGAGAGCTGGCCACATTACAGTTCGCAGTCGATGGGGCGGATCGGGATCCCGCTGACCGTCCTTTAGAGCACAACGAACCTGTGGAGACTTTCGAATGTCGAGCTTGATGACGATTCGCACGTTCGAGCTGATCGTGGCGACTGCATTCTTCGCGGCCATACTGTGGGCGTGCAAGCTGCGCAATCCTTTGTATCTGGGTGCGCTGATCGGCGGTGCGTTTTGTTTCGTGTTCGATTGGGCGTGGTGCGCGCGCAGTTTTTTCAATGCGACGTTCCATGCCGATCTCATTCCGCTGCCGGGGATCGAGGTGATGGGTCTCGCTTATCCCCTGGTGCTGCCTCCTGCCTGGGGTCTGGCATACGGTCTCACGACGATACTGCTGGTTAGAGTCTGGCCTTCCATCGAGCGAAGAGTGGGGAAGGCGGGCTACGTTCTTGTCTGGCTGGCAGGCGGCATCGCCATGACGGCGGTCGAGAATCTCCTGGTTGGAGTGCTGCACATCTACACGTATCACCAGAAGCCGGAGTATCTGATCGGCACCGTACCGTGGTCGAACCTGCTGCTGTCCGGCAACCTGCAGTTACTGTGCTTCGCTGGACTGCGTGCTTTTCAGAAGTGGGCGGCGCTTGCACCGAATCCGGGAATCGACCTGCGCAGCGAGAATACGTGGAAGGGACTCGCGATGGGCGCCATGCCCCTCTGGGGCGCGTTCGTGATCACGTATGCGATTCAACTGTTCTGGTATGGCGCGGTTGAGCCGTGGACCGAATCAGGGCGGCCGTTCTAGTCAGAGCTAAGTTCTCCGGGCAGCGCAAAACGTCGCAGGTAAATGCGACCGCCCACGCGATTCACCCCACCAGGATTCCATGGCCGACTGCGTTGGCCTGCGCATGGGGACTGACGGTTTTCCCCCCTTTCGCTTGCAGGGATTTCTCGGGATTCTGTCTCCCGTTGGTTCGAGTCCATACCATGCCGTCGACCTGGAATTGGGAGAACGGGGATGCAGCCACGGGACCAGCGCTTGTTGCAGGGGGTGCGCAGAACGCTTGCGCAGCTCTCGCAGCGCCTGGACAGCAACGAACCAAAAGCCGTGCTGCAGGACGTGGATCTAGTCTTGAACGAGCTGCTGCTGCGTTCGGATCATCGGTTCTACACAGACCACTATCGTGACGGCCTCGCGCTGGCTCGGGAAGGTGCAGCGCTCGAATCACGCTTCCGCCAGGCGAACACTGCCCTGATGCATGGCGCATTGGAGCAGCTGGCACCTGTGCTCGATGAGGCGCTGTCGACCGACGCCATCGGCACCGCGCACGAGGCGCTGCGTCGGGTGATGGAAGACATCGTGCGGAGGCTGGCGAACTCGCCAGTGAGCACAGAACCCGAAACACGCAGCTATCTCGATAGAATTGTCGACTGGGAAAATCGCTACCACGCTCGCCACTGGACGCCCGCGGAAGCACCCGGGACAGAATCCCACACGGTGCAGACATCGCGGTACACGCGCGACGACGTTGAACGATATTTGCGAAGCCGGTTTCCCGAACGCAGGGCCTTGGCAGTGCGCGACGTGAAGGTGCTGCCGGGGGGGTTCTCGAAACGGACCCTGCTGATGGACGTCGTAGACGAAGTGGAGGGCGAGCACTCACTGGTGATCCGCGCTGAACAACCTCCGCGTTTTGATTTTTGGCAAGGCGACCAGGTCAAGAACGAGTTCGTTGTGCTGCAGCTCGTGCATGAGGCGGGGTTGCCGGTGGCCGAGCCGCTGTGGCTGGAGCTGGACACGGCGCAGCTGGGACAGGCGTTCCTGGCATCGAGAAGGGCCCGCGGCTCCAATGCAGGCAGTTCGATCGGTGCCAGCGGCAAGCTCTCCGAGAAGATGGTCGAGAGCTTGGTGAGCACGCTGGCGAGGATCCACAACACGCGCATCAATCGTCAGGATGAACGTCTGCGGCGTACGCACCTGCGGGAGTGGGCGCAGTACGCCACGATGGCCGAAGCTACCACAGCGTGGGTGGCGCACTGGTTCGATTGCGTTGAGAAGAAGCAACTCGCGCCCTCGCCATCGACCGTTCGACTGATGGAATGGCTACGCAACAATGTGCCGCCGACTGAAGATCCACCCGTTCTACTGCACGGCGACTACGGACTGCACAACACCTTGTTTGAGAACGAACACGTGTCCTGCGTGCTGGACTGGGAATATACGAGCTTCGGCGATCCCGCCGAGGACATCGCTATGCTGTGCATCAGCCTTGGCGACTCCGTAGACCGCGAGCGCATCGCAGCGCTGTACGCGCGCTGTGGAGGGCTCCCCATCAGCAAGTATCGGCTACGCTATTTCGATGTTTTGTATTGCATGAAATTCATCGTGCCCTGCGAGAACGCGCTGAAGCTCTTTGCAGACCACGCCGACGCCAACATAGGCTTGTGTCGACTGGGTCTTCTATATCCGTTTCCGGCCATCAAGGATATGAACGACAAGATCGCGCTGGCCGAAGAGGCGAAGGGGAGGTGAACTCGTGGATAGCGCATTGCCCGATCTGGAAGACATTCGGCCCGCGTACGTAGGCACGCCGCGGGGCCGGCTCCATTATCTGGAGGCGGGCATGGGCACGAAGGCGATTCTGCTGTTCCACGAGACGCCGCTTTCGTCCAAGTCGTTCGTTCGCTTGATGCCGCTCCTCGCCGTGCATCTCCGTGTGATTGCCTTCGACACGCCCGGCTATGGAGGCTCGGCGTCTCTGAGCGGAGACCCTAGCATCGAAGGCTATGCGGATTTCATCTGGGATGCTGTTCGACAGCTGGGACTGACGGAGGTGGCGGTCGCTGGCATCCACACGGGGGCAGCGATCGCCGTGGAGCTTGCGAGCAATAGCCGGCCTGGGCCGTGGGTCGTCGCTGCGGTCCTCTCCGGAGTCCCCGTGTTTGAGGCGGCAGGGCGGGCGAAGCTTGCGTCCTTCATTGAGCGTGACAGCGATCCCGGCGAGGCCGCTGTTGTGCAGACCTGGCAGGATCGAGCCAGACGATGGGTGCGCGCGTCACCCGAGCTGCTGATTCAGGCTCTTGCTGACGAGCTCGCTGTGTTCGCGCGTCGCAACGAGGGCTTCAAAGCAGTACGGGACTACGACACGCGCGGGGCAATCGCGCGCGTCGCGGTGCCGGTCTTGGTCCTAAATGGTGAACAGGACTCGATGGCTCAAATTGATATCGCGGCGGCCCCGCTGTTCGCCGACGCGAAGCTCGTGTTGCTGCCGGAGTGGGGCGGGCAACTGCAGTGGTCCGCGGTAGAGACTTACGGCAGCCATGTTCTCGATTTCGTGCAGGCGAAGTTCTCGCAGGAGTTCTGATCTACCGCACTCGTCGCAATACTGCCGTCTGGCCTTCGTTCGTTGCCGACCTCACTGTCGGTAAAGCAATGATTCCCGTCGGTACGATGGCGCGGTGATATCGCCGGAAGTGAACTAGACACACCCGCAAATGAACCAGCGATCGCTGGATTCAAGTGCCCAACCCTGGAGGGTGTGTCATGGCGAACGAACCCGGCGCTGCCGTACTGACGATCTTCGATCAACTCATCGATCGCATCAAACAGCGATCACCCGTGCGTGCCGACGGCAAGCCGCTCGGCTCGATGGTGTACTCCCAGCTGGTGTTGGGTATGCCGATCTGGCGAGAGGACTATCTTCGTCCATGGACGCCGGCGGGCGGAGCATCCTTGCAGGAGAGCTTTCCTGCGCCGCCTGCGGGTGATACCACCGCGGGTGGGAGCACGACGCCGGCAACTCAACCCGATCCGCGCATGCTCCGCGCAATGCAGGCGGCGTGGAAGACGGCGCTGCTGGGTCGCACGATGCTCGAAGTGACGACCGACGGGCTCTATCGCGAATATCCCACCGGCCGTCATCTGGACTTCGCATACGAGACGATTCTGAAAGGTATGCAGCCCGGTGCAATGCCGGAAATGGCGCCGGACGTAAAGAATCGACTCGAGGAAGCGCAGCGCGTGCTCTTCGAGCTGGACACGGATGGCACCATCATCGGCAAGAGCCGGCTCTACAAGAACTATCTCAACAACGCGATGATGCTGGCCAAGGCAAAATCGGACTTCGCAGCGGCCAACGCGGCCGCCATGACGGATCCCGTCAAGGCAAATGCATGGCCCGTGCAATCGGGAACATTCCAGCAGATGGTGGATCAGGCGCAGGACGCGCTCGTCACGGAAGGCGGTCCGAAAGTGGAGCGTGCGATCGACACGATCGCCTCGGTCGGCGTACCGATGCAGGCGCACATGATCAAAAAGGCCAAGGACGCCTTCGATGCCTGGAACCTTGGCCTGTCGGGCATCGTGCCCGCGAAGATGCCGTACTCGATGATTCTGCCGACCAACTGGTGCGATCCCGATGATCACGATGGCTGGGAAACGCTGATCGTCGATCAGTCCTCCTATCAACATTACGCCTCGTCCAGTGCGCGTTCGCAGAGTCAGCAATCCTGGGAACGGCACGCGAGCTCAGTGGGCGGTAGCGGCGGAGTCGTGCTGGGATTCGCCGCGTTCGGCGGAAGCGCCGGATCGTCCAGTCAGAGCTCGTCATGGCAGAGCTCCTCCGAATCCCACTTCCAGAGCGCGTTCAACAACACGGCAAAGAATCTGCACATCGAGCTCGAATATGGTTTGTGCACGATCGTGCGGCCGTGGCTCATCAGCGACTTGTTCTTCCTGAAGAACTGGTACTTGGTCGGTGCGAAGAAACAGTCGGTGAGTGACGGCACGATCGACGGCCAGGCGAACAGCCAAGACAAGACGCTGCCCATGATCCCGCAGCAGTTCCTCGTCGTGCGCAACGTCACGATCTCATCGAGCGACTGGGGCAGCGATGGCCAGGTGTTGAGCGACTTCTATGGCGGCGGACAAGGCTCGACGTCCTCCAGCTCGAGCTCACAGGCCGGCAGCGGAGGCGTATCCCTCGGCTTCATCAGCTTCGGTGGGAGTGCCAGTCACAGCCGCTCCGATGCCAGCGGTCAGAGTTCCGGTTGGTCCGCGCGCAGCGGCTCGGAGCACTTCGGTACGACGTTCGACGGACAGACACTGAAGATTCCCGGCGCACAGATCGTCGCGTTCTTGAGTGACATCGTGCCGGCGAATCCGGAGCTAGACGATCCCACGCTCCCGCAGTGATGGCTCGAGCACGTCCGTAAATGCAAAGGAGCAGGTGATGTCGCGGCTCGATGAAGTCTTCGCATCGCTACACGATGTCATACTCGAACGCTTCCGTGCGGAGCGGGGCGGCGCAGTCGGCAACGCCTTCGTCGCCTTCGAGTTCGGCACACCGATTCCCGATGACACCTTCCGTCTGAAGGATCCGGGACGAACACTATCGCCTGAGCTCGCGGTCGAGTTCATGTCACAGCACGCCAACACGGTACCTGAAGTCAAGGACATGCTCTTCCGCCGGCGACCGTACACCGTCGAGGGACAGTACGGGCTCATGCTCGCCGGTGCATCGTCTGTGGATGCAGCGAGCATGGATATGCTGGGCGCGATCAAGCGAGCAGCAATGGCCGACTACGATCAGACACTCGGGTCGCTGATCGGTCCTTATCGATATCGTCCGGTGTATGCGACGCCGGTGAACTGGTATGACGAAAGCCAACAGGGGAACTGGACGCACGTAGATATCAGCCGCAGCGATACGCCGCCGGCCGCAGCGCCTCCCATCAATCCGAAGCTGCGCAACTGGCGCATTGCACCTGACGCGGTGAAAGGCATGCTTGCGCAACCGGTGTCGGCCAGCAACATCGAGCGGTTCCCTGCCGCAGTCATCCGGCAAGCCGCCTTGACGCGACGCTCTGCACGCCTGTTGGACACAGCAAGTGAGTTCGATGTGAACGCCACCGTGCTGCTGCGAGCACAACCGGCCGTGTCGACGGCTGCTGTCGGAACGCAATTGCGCACCGCTTCCAGCCGTGTCTCGAGCGCCGCAACCGATCTGCAAAGTGCGAGGCTGATGCGTCCGCTGGCCGTCGAGCGGCCTGAGCCGGAACCTGCCATTGCCGCCGCCCGGGTTCCGATCGGTTCTCTCATCGCCGCCGATGCTTCGTGGCAGCTCGCCAATGCGATCGAAGCCGACACCACGGAGCAGCCGGTTGTCACTGATCGATTCAGCATCTCACTGGATATCTGCCTCGTCAGCCTGCGTCGTCCTTGGGTTGCGGACGCGTTGCTGACGCTGCCGAGCTGGTTCGTGCCCGGCTTCAAGCAGGGCGAGTTCTCGCAAGCAGATGAAGAGGAGGCAGGTCCGTTCGCCGTGCTGCCCACCGCGTGCATTCTCATTCGCAATCTCGCGGTCACTGCTCAATGGTCGGACCAGGACAGTGCCGCCATCGAGCAGTCCGCCAATCTCGGCGGCTTCGCTCTGTTCGGCAGAACGTTCGATCGGAATAGCGCAACGCTGAGCGTGCAAGGGATGCAATCGATTGCGTGGGTATGCGAGCCCATGCCGACGTTGCCGCCCGCCAGCTCACCGTGATCACCAGGAGATCGTCATGGCCTCAAACCAACCTGCATTCGATGATGCCGACCAGCTCGGCGAATTTCAGGGCTCGAAAGCATTCGACAAGCTGCGCCGCACGGGCATTGCCGACGCACGAGCGCTCGTGAGCAGGTTCCGTGAACGCACGGAGGAGGGCGTGTGGCCGTCGCTCAATCGCGCGGAAGTAGCGCATCGCCTGCTCGCACTCATTGGACCGGAAAGCAGTGATCAAATGGACGCACGCGATGAAGCGGGCCGCGCCATTCAACAGGGCTCCATGAATCTGTGCGGCCCGGCGGCGTTCTTTCAGTTGTGATCAAACGCGACCCCGTGATGTTCACGGACTTTGCGACCGGGCTGAAAGCGCAGTTCGCACGCTGAGCTGCAGCTGCGCTCTTCTGTCGGAACCTGAGTACGATGGTGCGTGAGATAAATCGGGATCAATGGGTCCGATTTGATTGCCGTGGGAGCAATTGAGATGTTCAGGCTCATGACATTTACGGTGCTTCTCGTCAGTCATGCGACCTTCACGTTCGCACAGGAGGCGCGGCTGAAGACTCGATGGCAAGCCGCTGCAGAGGCAACGGCAGTGCAACCGGCACCCGCGCAAGCAGCCCAGGAGCCTCCTGAGAGCGCGGCGGCGCAAATCAAGACCACCGCCGACCTCGCCAACGGGCAAGTGATAGCGCTTCCCGCATCGCCAAATTTGCCCGGCGCAGCACCGTGTTCCAGTGGACCCGCGACCGGCGAGTCGAACGGCTACGATGCGGACCGAGGTCCCTATATCGAAACCACACATGCGGATGGTTCCGTCAGACGTGAGTTTCGCAGCGGTATAGAGATCACCGCTCCGGATGGATCCAAGACGTGGTATCCCGTCGGTTATGCGATGAGCAATTCGCAGCCGCCGACCCCGCCGGAGTTGCCGAGCGATCCTGCGAAAGGATTGCGTTGGCTGCAGATGCACAACGATGCGCTGCAGCGGATCATCGCCACGTACCTGGGAAACGATCAAGCTTCGATCGACCGCTACGCGGCGCGCGAACAGCGAGATGCCGGGGACGATCTATTCAAACTCATCACGTATCGGACGGAAATCGCGGCGTTCTATGCATCGAGAAAGCAGTAAATGACACTGCGCGCGGCCTTTGCTGCCTTGTTGTTGTGTGCCTGCGCTTCGGTCTTTGCAGACGACAAGGATGTGGACGAAGCCGCGGACGCTGGTCGCGCCGCCCTACAGGAAGACCTTGCTCCGCCAGCAGAGGCAATACCGACGGTCGCAGATCACGTGACTGCTGCTCCCGCGAGCCCGGACCAAGTGGTGCTGGCCGACACGGCAACTCGCGACACATATCTGCGGGCCATGCGCGGCTACTACGAGTACCGCACTTCGGGTTATCAGTATCGAGCGCGCGTCTTCGAATGGCAGCTGTTCTCGTCGCGAATCATCTTCTGCACCGTCGTGTTGCTCGTGTGTGCCGGTATCTACTTTGCGGCCGTTCAGTTCCACGTCGCCCTGGCCGTGGCGCGCAGGACGAACAGCATCGCCACTGAGTCCGCTGCCCCGAGTGAAGGCTCGCCGCTCGTCACGCATCTGGAGATCTCCGCCAAAGGCGTGGTCGTGAACTCTTCCATCCTGGGCGTCATCATCCTCGTGCTGTCGCTGGCGTTCTTTTATCTGTACCTGGTGTACGTCTACCCGATCCAGGACGTCATATGACTGACGCGAGACGTGCGGGCTCCACGACCGCCGAGTGCCTGATCCTCTGTTCCGTGCTTACCGTGAGCGGCCATGCGTCAGCTCCTCAACCGTGGAAAGCATGCGCGAACGCTGCTCGATGCCCACTCAGCTGGTGCGACCGCTAAGCACTCAAGCCGCCATCCACATGGACGACCTGCCCCGTGACGTACGCTGCGCGCGAGGACGCGAGGAACGCAACCATGTTTGCGAGTTCCTCAGGTTCGCCCGGACGGAGGAGCGGAATCTGCATGCGCGCGAAATCATCCAGTGTGATCTTGCCGAGCTTGCCTTGCGCTTCCATAGCCGCGGTCATGCCCGCGCGATACAGTCCAGCGCCGACCAGATTGACGCGAATGTTGTGCCGGCCTTCCTCGAGAGCGAGTAAGCGCACCATGCGCGCCACCGCCGTTTTCGGCACGGTCGAGAGCGTGTTGCCATGGACGGTCTTGGCGATACCCGCGGTTCCCACCGTCACGATCGAGCCGCCGCCGCTCTTGCGCATCAATGCGACCGTGCACTTGGCGATGTTGAAGAAGCCGATCACGTCGGTGTCGATGACTTCGCGGAACGCGGCGGGATCATGATCGGCCAAACACTTGAATTCGTACGCCAGGCCGGTTGCGGAGAGAACACTGTGAACGCGACCGAACGTCGCTTGCGCAGCGTCGAGCACTCGACGGACCGATTCGATATCCGTGCAGTCGCATTGTCGCAATTCGACACGACGCCCTTTGGTCTCGAGCTCCGCTACCAACGTGGAGAGTGCGTCAGCGTTCCTGCGATACGTGAGCACTTGATCGGCGCCCAGCTCCGCCATTCTTCTTGCGATCGCCAGGCCCAACCCGCCCGATGCGCCGAAGAGAACACTGCATCCCTTTGGAAAGTCGCTCATGAGTGATTCCTCGCACGTCGTTGCATGGAATGGGACGCTCACTACAGAATAAAAAGTGCCTGCGCTTCTCTTTGACCGCGTCGATTGCCTGCACAGGTCGCGGCGTAGCTCAACCCAAGGCTTTGCGAATCAGTCGGAACTCGCCTTGCAAGCCGGTGAGCTCGAGTGCATCGCTCATCGTGCCGTTCGCCTCCGCCGTGCCATGGATTTGCGTCCAATGGTCCCTCACGTCCTCTGGCGTAAGGTCGGGATTGCAGTACCCACGTGCGGTTGCGAACACCACCCGCGCAACTCGTCCACCCGCAGCGGAGATGAACTGGCCAGTCACGGGGCAGTCGCGATGCAGGAGATAGAGAGACGCTGCTGCAACTTTCGCTGCCTCGAGCTTCTCCCGCATGTAAGTACCGAGTGGCGACGTCTCGAGGTCTTTGGCTGCCATGGGCGAGAAGGCCCATGGCAGCACGAGGTTGACCTTGATGTCATTGCCGGCGCCTTCGCCGGCGGCCTGACGTGTGAACGCGAACAGAGCCGATTTCGCTACCGAGTAGCCGACTTCGTACCCTTCAGGAGTTTGTACGCCGAAGGCGCACGCCGATCCTGTATTCAGAATCCGGCCCGCACCCGACCCGCTCAGGTGTGGCCATGCGGCACGCGTCACTCGCATGGTGCCGCGAAGGTGAGTGTCCAGAGCCCGTTCGAGTCGGTCATCGGGCGCATCCGGAGTCGTCAACGTCGTCTGTCCGATGCCAGCATTGTTGACGAGGATGTCCAGGCGTCCGAAAGCGTCAATCGCCGTGCGCACGATGCGCTGCACGGCATCCTCGTCCGCCACACTGCCGTTCACCGCAACGGCTTCGCCACCGCGCTCCCGAATCAGTGCTACGACGTCGTGCTCAGGGCCGGCGCCATTCGGTCGGTAGTTCCCGTTCACCACGACCTTGGCGCCGCGCTCGGCAAGAAGCAGGCAATGCGCGCGTCCAATGCCCGCTGCGCCGCCGGTGACGAGCGCCACCTGTCCGTCAAATCGCAAAGGGATTGTCATGAGAAACCCATCCGATTCAAACAACTGATTAAGCTACCAGCGCGTGCTCGACGCGCGCCAACACTCGCACTGCCGCATGGTTCTTGCGCGCGGAACGAGGGTCAAGCGTCGCCTATGATCCGCGCAGGCGCGACATTCTGAAATGGCGGTGATCCTAAGCCGCAGCGCATCAGCGGGTGGACGGGACGCGGCATGAAAAGAACGTGTTGGAGACTTCGATGATCATGAAAGACAAGGTGGCGTTGGTAACTGGCGCTGCCTCTGGCATCGGCGCCGCGGCTGCAAGGATCTTTGCGCGCGAGGGCGCTGCGGTGGTGCTGGTCGATCGTGACGTTGCTCGGGGCAGGGTGGTGGCGGAATCCATCAACGCATCCGGCGCGAAAGCCACATTCGTCGAAGCCGACGTCACCTCCGAACCGGCCATCATCGACATGGTTGCAGCCGCGGTCCGTACATACGGAGGCCTCGACGCGGCATTCAACAACGCCGGCACACCCGGGCATTACTCGACGGCGCTCACGTGCTCGCACGAGGAATGGGAATTCGTGTGCAACCTCAATATGCGATCCGTGTGGCTGTGCATGAAGCACGAAATCCCGCAGATGTTGCAACGGGGAGGTGGCAGCATCGTGAACATGGCTTCGCGGGCGGGCGACAGTGCGACGCCGCACATGTTCGGTTATGTGGCCACGAAACACGCGGTGGTGGGCATGTCACGGTCGGCCGCGCTAGACCTTGCGAGCCAGAACATTCGGGTGAATGCACTATGCCCGGGCATGACCGATACGCCCATGCTGGCGGCAGCCATCGAGGGGTCGGGAATCGGGACTTTGGAATCCCTGGATGCCGTGGCCAAAGCGGTCATTCCCATGCAGCGGCTCGCACGTCCAGAAGAACAAGCGGAAGCTGCCGTCTGGTTGTGTTCGGATCGAGCGTCTTACATCACCGGAATTGCGCTCAGTGTCGACGGCGGCATGTCGGCGGCGAACTAGTATCGTGGTACGGTGCGGCGCCGTGGTCGCAGGCATCGACTGGCTTTGACATAGATGGCGAATGCAAAGCTCGCGCTGAGCGATGCATACCGTGCGACTATCTGGTCCCAGCTAAGCGCACGATCGACTCGGGAGCGCAGGCGATGAAGGTTGGCTTGTACTTCGACTTGCGGAATCCTCCGGGGTGGCGTCAGGACTCTTCGCGACTGTACGGGTTCATGCTGGAGATGTGTGAGGAAGCGGAGCGGCTCGGGGCGCACAACATCTGGGTAACCGAGCATCATCTGTTCGAAGATGGGTACCTCACGCAACCGCTGACCTTTGCAGCCGCGATTGCCGCGCGTACGCGTCGCGTGCGTATCGGCACCGGCATTCTCTTGGCCCCGCTCTATCCCGCCATCGCGATTGCTGAACAGGCGACAGTCGTCGATCTGATCAGCGGCGGACGTCTCGAACTGGGTCTCGGTGCTGGCTACCGAGTACCCGAATTCGAGCTGTATGGTGCGGATATGGGTACTCGATTCAGTACGACTATCTCGCACGTGAAGGAGATCAGGCGTCTGTGGTCTGATCCCCGAGTCACGCCCCTGCATGCGCAGGAGCGAATTCCCATCTGGCTTGGCTTCTCCGGTCCGAAGAACGCACGCCGCACCGGCGAGTTGGGTGAAGGACTGCTGGTACTCGATCGTGCACTCTTCGAGTCCTACCGAGAGGGACTCGTCGCGGCTGGTCATCCACTCAGCTGTGCCCGCATGGGCGGATTGGTGAACGGCTGGATCAGCGATGACCCCGATGCGGATTGGCCTGCGATCGCTCCCTATGCTCGCTACTGGATCGATTCGTATCGCCGGTATGCAGTCGAAGGCACCACGCATCCAGTGCCGCCGCCGGTCGACGTCACCAACCTTCGCACCGCGGAGATCACGCGTGGTTGGGATCTGTTCGGTGATTGCCGCATTCCGATCGCGACGCCAGAGGATGCTGCTCGGCAGCTACGTGACCATCTGGCGGGGCTACCGGTCGAGCAGATCTATTTCTGGGCATCGTATGCGGGCATGCCCGAAGCGATGGTGGCACGCAATGTCAGGACGATCTGCACACGGCTTGCACCGTTGCTCAATGCTTGACCACCGGTCGCACGGGCAGCGGTGGAAACAGAGCGTACGCAATGAACGGGCAGGTGTGGGTCGAGGTTGTTGGCGAGCTGGTCGTGGCGAGAGCGCGAGGGGAGCCTACCCCCGAGCTATTGTGCGAGTGTCAAGAACGCGTGTTGTTCCTGATCCGTAATGGAGCACAGGGCAAAGTGTTGTACGACGCCCTCGAGATGGATCCTCCGCCAGTGGAAGTCCCTTGGGCGCAGCGCGAGCTCGACGAAGCTCTCGGTGATGTCTCCCTGCGTCGCGCCATTGTTGTACCGGATAGCAAGCTTGCCTTTTTGGCTCGACTCGCATTTGGTGCAGGCGAACATCGCGTCTTTTACAACGACATAGTAGGCGCCGTTCAGTGGCTGACCAGCGAAGGGTAGTGCGTCTGCTGAGCTAAACGCTGGATTCACATGTGAGCCGTTTGATTGTCCTCCGCCCGTGAGATGCTCAAGTGTGCAGTCTGGCGTTTCTCATAATCCGGGGTTTGCAACACGACCCGCGAACGCGTCACTGGGCCGTACCTTGTCCCACGCAGCCAGCAGGGAAGACAGGTTCGCAGGCGTGCTGGCATGGAAGGCGACCCCGTCAACGCCCGCATCGAATCGGTCGCGCACGCACTTCACGCAGTGAGCCGCACTGCCAGTGGCGGTCGAGGTGTCTATCCACTCTCGCGGCCAGAGCTCTCGCATCCGCCGAATGTCTTCGAGGTCACGCGAGGTGCTTTCGTCGCCAATCGTGCCCGCACTGGAGCGCCCACGATCGATTTCCTTGAGCGCGGCCCTGAGGCGTTCCGCCACCGCCGGGTCCCATCTGTTGACACGCAACGTCGCGTTCCATTGCCGCGGGAAGAAAAGGTACGTGTTGAGTCTGCGCACAATCGTCGTGAGTTCGATCTCCTCAGACACTTCACAGGCTGCCGCGAGAATCGCCCAGATCTTGATCTTGGCAGGATCGCGTCCCGCCGCCTCAGCGCTTGCGCGAACACGGCGCACGCCTTCCGCCGTCGCCTCGGCCGTCCAGAAGGTATTGAAGAGCACACCGTCGCAAAAACGGCCCGCCCACTCGCAGTTCTTGAATCCGACGGCGCCTAAGACGACCGGCGGGGGTACACCTAGTTTCAAACCGAGCGTTGCGCCGTTGAAACGTCCAGCCGGTCCGTCGTACGTCACGACCTCGCCGCGCCAGAGTCGCCGCAGGATGTCGACATAGTCCTCGACCAACTGATCGCTCGCGTGTGGAATGCCGAGTCGGTCCTCCAATGAATCTGTGCCGCGCCCGATGCCGAGTGTGAACCGATTGTTGGAGAGCATCATCGAGGTCGCCGCATAGCTGGCAACGACCATTGCATTGCGCAGCGGAAGGTTGTTCATGAGACCGCTCGCGACGCCAATGCGCTCCGACCGCACGATCGCTGCGCCTGTCAGCACACCGATGTCCTTGGTGTTCAGCCGCTCGGAGATCCACACCGAGCCGAGTCCCAACCGGTCCGCGTCATCGATCTCGCGCAACGCAGGCCTCGGGTCGAACACGTGGCCCGGCAGCGTGTAGAAGCCCAGCTCGGGAAAGAAGCGCGTGCTCATGCCTTCATTCCCGCCATCTAAAACCGTTTGCCGCGATCACAGCCGCAAGCTCCTCGTCGAGTTTTGCGATGTAGCGTGAGTAGGACGACAGCACGATGGGCAGCACGGACACGTCCTCGTGATCGCCGCGGTTGAACTGTCGCATCGAGACCACCCCATAGATCGAATTGCGGACATCGCCGAAGATTCGGCAGTACGTCATCGCCCCTTCAGACGGGCGCACTCCACCATTTGCCACATAGTGTTCGATGAGCGCCGGCAGATCCCCGATATAGGAGGAAACGTACGCGACATCCTCGACCGGGCTGCCGACGTGGACCAGCTCCCAATCCACGAGTGCACTCGCCTTGCCTTCATGAATGAGAAGGTTGTGATAACCGACATCGCCGTGAACGATCGCTTGTCGGTCCGCGACAAGATGCGCATTTGCACGCAACCAGGCGAGACCGATCTCCAGCGCCGCCGACGGCACGTCGATATCGCGGCGGTAGATGTCGATCCAGCGGTCGATGCGCGCCTCCTGCTCCGCAACGCCCGATTGATGTGCGGCAAGCTCGGGCACTGCGAGGGAGTCGACATCGATCGAGTGGAGTTGTGCCAGCAGTTTTCCGAGCAAGGCCTCGGGATCGAAGTCGACCTTCTCCATGAGACCGAGCGAGTTGCCGTACAGGCGGCCGGGGACGCGAGCGCTGACTAAAAAGGGTGTTTTCAGTACCGTCGGATCGGCTTCGACAAAGAAGGGTTGTGCGACGGCGAAGCCGCGACCGTAAAGTGCCTTCAGCACCGGGTACTCGAGCGTGACTGACGTCCGATCGGATGCTGCAAACGGCAAGTCACGCCTCATGACGAACTGCCGCGCGACTGTTCCGTGTTTCAGCTCATCGAAGAACACGGTTTGCTTGGAGTAGCCTCCAACCGCTCGCCCCGTCATCTTCGCCTCGACCCCCCTGTCATCGGTGAATCCTCGTAGGATCGCAGTGAGCTCTGCATCGGTTGGCGGATCGAAGACTTCGCTCTGAACCGCCGCTTCCTCACCTAGACGAGCGCGGTAGGCCGCATCGTCATCGCGGTAGAAGCGACTGTCTTCGTGAAGGATCTGAGTTAGTCGTGTTGCCGCCCCTGCATCAACGCTGCCTTTGGTCAGCGTTCGGATTTCGGCGGCCATGGATTGCGCTGCAGGCAGGTCGGGACCCACGCCGGCGCCTGTGCGCCGATGGAGAAGGTAAATCAGCATCTCCATGGCCGCTTGCGCCGCAAAGCGTGCCGAAGGATCGGCGAGCGAGGGGGATATGCGCTGGTTGAGCGTCCGAGCCAGCGCACGCAGCAGTCGATCGTGATCGGCGAAAACAGACATTTCAGTTGCGCGGGTGTTCGAGTGTAAAGCGCTCGTCGTGACGACCGAGCTCAGCTGGAACATGTCGCGTGCGCGCGTGATGAGAGTTGGTGGTGCGCAAGCGGCTCGGGACTAAATGGGGGCTGTGTCTCTCGTTGGTCACCTGGCGTTTACTCATATCCGCACTGGCATCGCATGGTGCGGCGAAGATTGGACTTGTGCAATCAAGGTCCGGCCTCAGAAGTTTGCCGCCAGCTTGACGCCCCACGTTCTCGGCAGTGCTGGCACGTGCCAGCCGCCGGTGCCTTGCCTGACTTTGAGAATGTCGTATTCCTCGTCGAGTAAGTTGTCGCCGAAGGCCGTCAGCTGAAATCGCTCGCCCTCGGAAACCCAGCTCACGCTCGCGCTGACGAGGTTCTTCGAGGGCTCGGCCAGCGAATGCTCTGGATTGTAAAAGTACCGGTCCGTGTAGCTATACAGCGCGTTGGCATGCAGCACTCCCATGGCATCGGGCAACGGTATCTCATATTGCGCACGAACATATGCGCTCGCCTCTGGTGCCTGGGCGAGTGTGTCGCCCGAAAAGTCGCGAGCTTCGACGGCATATCCCAGGCACGCTGGATTGCCGCTACCAACACCGCCGGCGGCAATACAACCCTGGGTGCTGAACGCAGGGACATAAGCGTCGCCTAGATAATCCTTGTATTCGGATTGCAGCAGCCCGCCGCCAACCCCAAGCTCGAATGCGGTGGTAAGCGCCCAGGTGATATCCGTCTCGATGCCATAGATCTTGGCTGCTGCGGCGTTCTCGACCCGCGTACCGCCAGAGGTCTGATCGGTTCGCTGGATCTGCAGGTCCTTGAAGTCGTAGTAGAACACGGAGCCATTGAAGCGAACGGTGCCAAACTCCGTCTTCCAGCCGAGCTCATACGCATCCAACGTTTCTGGCTCGACACTGTCTACGAGCGGAGTGAACGCCGGCGTGTTGAATCCGCCGCTCTTGAAGCCTCGGCTGTAGGTCACGTAGAGCAGAACGTCGGATATCGGCTTCCAATTGAGAGAGACTTTCGGGCTGAATTTCTCGAACTTGAGTTTGCGATCACCATCGGGCGGAAAGAGCGGAACCTGCTGACCTGGGACGACACCCGTCAAGAAGACGCGGTTTTCTTCAAGTTTCTTGTTCTCCCATGTGTAGCGTCCACCGAGCGTCAGCTGTAGCTGATCGGTGAGCTGATATGACCCCTCGAGGTAGGGCGCAAAGGACTCCGTGGTGACATCGGCCTTCGCGTTCAGTGCCGCTCCGCCGTCGAGCGTACCGACGTTTGGCCCGCTCGGCACGCCGACGGAAGCGTCGATCGCCTGGCCGAAGACGTTGAACGTGTTGTCGCCGCCTTCGCGGAAATAATAAAGCCCTGCAATCCAGGTCAGCGGGCCCGTCTTGTCCGAGACAGCCTGTAGTTCCTGCGAATAGCTGTTGGAGGCTTCAGTGTAGTTGTCGTGCTGGAACGGCAGATCGACGGTATCAAGATCCGAGCCGCGTGCCTCGAGCTTCGACCAGCGATAGCCGCTGATCGACGACAGTGTCGTGCCGCCCACGTCCAGATCGATACGCAGCTCGCCTCCTGCCTGTTCCAGGTGAAGCTGCGCGTCGCTGTCATTGGCGCTCTTATAAAAACCGGGGCTCGGGGTGCCACCGATCGCGACTCCAAGCTGCGTAGGTGCTCCCTCCAGGTTGATGAACTCGGCCCCTTCGCGATCGTCCTTGTCCGTGTAGTCGCCCGACAACTTGATGGATAGCGCATCGGACGCCTTGAAAAGGATCTTGCCGCGTAGCATGTCG
>JBEVDW010000069.1:0-5576 GCA_040513115.1 Steroidobacteraceae bacterium
CTGTTGCACAGCTCGATTCCCCGTACCTGTCGGCGTTACTGGCTGCATCGCCGCGACCAGATCGGGAATCTTCGTTGGATCGATCCAGGCCTCCATCCCGATGATCGCTCCATTCGCAAGGTGGTAGGACTGCCGCACGGGAACCGAGATCCCGCGCGTTCCAAGCGTCCCCATGAGCGTGAGCTGCACGCGGATCCAATCGCCATCCACCGTGAGAGAGATCTTCTCGAAACGGAAGTCGGGCATCGATGCATGCCACGCCGCCATCTCCGTCTGAGCGTGCTCGAACAGCGATTCACGTTCCCACGTCCCGTCGAATTCAGGAACGAGCGGATCGTGCCGAACGTCGACTTTCGGCGCGTAGCATTCGACCGCCAGGGGCTGCGCGAATGCAAAGCTCTCCAGGATCTTCACTGCCATCTTCGTAGGCGACTGCATCGTTGTTCTCCTAGTTAAAGCTCGGGCCAACGCGATCGGCGATCGGCTGCAACTTGGCGAGATCGAACTCCCACAATTTCGCAGCGTTCGCCCCCAGGATCTGTCGTGCGTCCTCTTTGGAAACGTTGCATTTGTCGATCGTCTTCTTGACCTGCTCCATGCTGTGCGGCCATGTCGACTCGTTGTGCGGATAGTCGGAGCCCCACAGCAGCCGATCCGCGCCGAAGTACTTGCGAGCGTCCCACTCTTCCGGGCTCGCGGTGATCGAGAACCACACATTCGAGCGGCAGTATTCGCTTGGTGCTTTCTTCAGCGTCGCCTTGGCCGTGCGCAGCATGTGCACTTTCCAGTCGACGTCGCTGTCATCGTGATTGATCTTCATGTGGAAGAACTGTCGATTGGCAGATTCAACCCGTTCCCAATCGCCCGAACACACGGCATCCAGCAACCGAACCTCTTCGATCGCCCAGGACGCATTGCATTCAATGAACATCACTTTGAGCTTGGGGCAGCGATCGAACACACCACCCATGATGAAGTAACGGAGCGGCCGGCTCATGAACCAGCGGTTATCGATCGTCCACAGCACCTGAGCGCCGCGTTGCGGAATGCGCGGCCCCGCGCCGGCATGAAGATTCACGACCACATCGTGATCCGCGCACACTTCCCATAGAGGATCCCAGTAACGCGCGTTGTAGAGCGGCAGGCCTTTCACCTCCGGATTCGTGTCCAACAGCAGTCCGCCGCGCAGGCCGTTCTTGCGACACCACTTCACTTGCTCGATCGCGACGTCCATGCCTGCTTCCAGGGAAATGGTGAATGCACCGGCGTGACGGTCCGGTGCAACCGACACGAAGTCCGCCACCCAGCGGTTCACGGCGTCCGCACCGGCTTTTGCTTCTGCAGGCGTCATCTTGCCGAAACCGAACGGGCTCGCCTGCGGCAGACAAATGCCACCGACGGTGCCGTCCGCTTCCAACTCTCGTACCTGCCGCTTCGGATCGCCCTCCCCACCCGTGCTCAACGTAGTAAGCGCACCTTCATCTCCGAAGTGCTTCATCAGAAACCGGCGCCGATCCGCCTGCTGACGCTCGATGATGTCAGGGCGAAGAATCTCGCCGATGATATTGAAGCTGTCGTTGTCCCCCATCGCGGCGAGCAGCTTGGCGACGTCCGGCTCGCCATTGGCGCCCAGAAAGTTCTTCATGGCGTCGTAGCGCTCTCGATACGCCGGCCGCATGTCGGGGTCGAGATATTTCTCGAAATCCATGGCGAAGGTGCCGATGTGTGCGTCCGATGTGATGCAGACGAGTCGATCGCTTGCCGCCGCAGTTCTCTGGTCCATCGCAGTAGCCTCCGCCGAAGCCTGATTGTGCCGCCGTGAGATGAGCGCAATCAGCGTACATCCGCCAGGCGCACACTTGCAATAATTGTATTTCTGTTTCTGAAGTACTGGCTATCTGCAGCCTAATCCAGCTGCCCTTCTTCATACTGCGGTCTGCTTAGATGTAAACGATAATTTCACTACTTGATTATCTTATTCCAATGGTGCAACGCTTACTCACGACGGTCAAAGCAACCGTCGTTCCGTGGCGGAGAGACGCTGCCGAAACAAAACAGCCTTAGGCTCGAGGGGTACCGTGGACAAAAACGTAGTTTGCTTGCTGGTATCAGCGCTTGCGTTCGATGCGGTGTTTGGGATTGCTGGGGCGCAGGAAGCGGCGACTGGCAGGAGCCAACCGGCTACTCAACTGGAAACGATCGTCGTCACGGCGCGCAAGCGCACCGAGGACATCCAGTCAGTTCCGATTTCCGTGACCGCGGTTTCGGGCACCGATCTCGAGAACCAGAATGTCAGAACAGTGGGCGAGGTCGTGCTAACAGTGCCAAACATGTCGGTAACCTCCGGATCGAACTCGGCCACCGCACCGACGTACACGATCCGAGGTCAGGTGCAAAACGACACGACGGCTGCGGTCGACCCTTCGGTCGGCATCTATGTGGACGGTGTGTACTGGGCCCGCGCTCACGGCAGCAATGCCGCCCTCCTCGATGTCTCTCAGGTCGAAGTATTGCGCGGGCCCCAAGGCACGCTGTTCGGCCGCAATACCACGGGTGGTGCAATCAACATGACCACAAATGATCCGAACTTCGATGGCTTTTCAGGTTCCGGCAGCGTGGGATTCGGCAACTACGATCAGGTCGACTTCAGCGGCGTACTCAACATGCCGATCACTGCCGATCGTCTCGCCGCTCGCATCGCAGTCAATCAGCAGCAGAACCATGGCTGGATCAAGGATGAGGTGACGGATGAGCGGTACAGCCGCAGCCGACAATGGATTGGCCGTGGCAAGCTGTTGTTCACGCCGACCGATGCGCTCAGCTTCGTGCTGAGCGGCGAGTATTTCGATTACGACGGCGGCGCCCCGGTGGAGCAACTTGCATTCATCCTGCCACCAAACGCGGTCGGCCCGAATGGCGCGCCGCTTGGACTGGGCGCCATCGAAGCCTTGCTGGAATCCGGTTTCACCGATAACGGTCAACGCCACGTCGTCGACGACGATAGTGACGCGATCGATCGTATATCGCTCGACCGGCCGGATCGCACGTGGACCGAGTCTCAGACCTACTCGCTGCGAGGCGCCCTCGACACCGAGTGGGGCACGCTCAAGTCCATCGTCGCCTACCGCAAGGTCGACACCTCGTCGAAGCTCGATCTCGATGGCACGCCCTACGAGATCTTCAACGTCACGTTCAACGAGAGCAACGTCGATCAGTGGACGGGCGAGTTGCAGGCGAGCGGACTGGCGCTGGACGAGCGGCTGAACTGGACTGTCGGTGCCTACTACTTCACAGAGGACGGTGTGGATCAGACCGCCGCGCAGACCGTCACCGCGATCCTGGGTAACCGCGCTGCGAGCCCGTCAGGCAGCTTCATCGAAAATGATTCGTATGCGGGCTACGCGCAAGGCACGTACCGATTGACCGACGCATGGTCGCTCACGGCGGGCCTGAGATATTCGTCCGACGAGCGACACAAACGACAGTTCCAAGACATTGCCAACCCGGCCAATCCTATCTGCCCAGCCGGCACGACCCCACGCTCCTCAGGCCGGTGCGAAGCGGCATTCAAACGTACCGACAGCGACTGGTCGTACACATTCGGACTGGACTACCAGTTTACGCCCGACATTCTCGGCTATGTCAAAACATCACGAGGCTATCGCGCAGGCGGCTTCAATACGCGCGGCGGCGCTGATCTGCCCGGCGGTGGCGCGTTTGGACCAGAGACGGTGACCGACTATGAGGTGGGCCTCAAATCGGAATTTCTCGACAACCGCGTGCGTCTCAATCTCGCCGTGTACTACAGCGACTATCGCGACATCCAAAGCACGCTCCTGACGCTCAATCCGGATACCAATCAGGGGGCGGTTGTCGTTCAGAACGCAGCCAAGGGAGAAATCGTTGGTTTCGAGGCGGAAGCAACGGCGCTGGTCACGGAGGGTTTGTTGCTCTCCGGATCGGTCGGCTATACGGATGCGGAGTATCTCGACTTCGAAGACCTGACCGGTGATCGATCGGACGAGGAGTTCCCGCTGGTGCCGAAGTGGACCGCCAGCGCTTCAGTGCAGTACACGCGCGAGATTCCGATTGGCTCTGTGCTGCTGCGAACGGACTACTCGTACAAGGACAGCATCGTGTTCCAGAGAAATCTGTTCCCTCCGTACACGGAAGCGCCTCCCACTTCACTCGTCAACGCGCGCATCGGTCTGACCGTGATGGATGGCAAGGTCGACATTGCGGCTTATGGTCGCAATCTCTTTGACAGGCGCGCAAAGACGTTTGCGCTGGATCTCGCGTCCGCGGGCCTGGGCTTCGTATCGAACATATATGGAGAGCCGCGGCGCTACGGCGTGGAACTCACGGCGCGTTTCTAACTCCCTCATCGGAGAATCAAGACATGACCATGAATAGGATGCGCCCAGTGGCGGCGTGGGTGAGCTCGCTCGTAGCGATAGTCGGTGTCGCAATGTTCGCGCCGAACTCGGTCGCTGCACCTGCGAAAGCTTTGGCGGCCGCATCAGCTGACGACCTCACGATCTATCACATCGAAGGCCGCCGCTCGATCAGAGTCGTCTGGCTCTGCGAGGAGCTGGGGATCCCTTACAAGCTCGTGTTCAAGCAAGGCGACATCAAGGGATCGATGCAGACGATTCGCGAGGTGAATCCGCTGATGCCGATGGCGCCGACCGTGTCCTATCGCGGTCACATCCTGGTGGAATCGGGCGGCATTCTCGAGCTGCTGCAAGCGCGCTACGGCAAGGGTCGGTTGGCGCCAGCCGTATCATCGGATGACTATCCGTTCCATTTGCAGTGGATGCACTTTGCCGAAGGCACGGCGATGTACCGCATGTGGGCGGCGCGATTCGCTTCCATGGTCGCGAAGATTCCGGTCGAGGATGTACCTACCGGTTACACCGCCGATGGCAAGAATCAAGGACTCGTCAGCACCCAGGCCGTCTTCGATTTCGTCGAAGCGTATCTCGCTCAACATATGTACTTCGGCGGGCAGGAGTTCTCAGCGGCCGACATCATGATGCACTTCGCGGTGAACGCCTCGAAGCTCACGGCCGGTTTCGACAACTCGGCATTTCCGCGCATCCAGGCGTGGCGCAAAGCGGTCGAAGGAAGGCCTGCATTCAAGCGCGCGATGCAGGCTGCTGTGCCCGGCGGGTACAACGAGTACGGTCTGCCCACGGGCATGCCACTGCCGTTTCCCGAGCCGAAGGGTCCGCATCCGGTGCCAAGCACTCTACCCACGGCTGCCGCAAAGTAGAGATCGAGATCGCGGGCCTTCACGCCCGCGATCCAACCTCACGCAACCCAGAAGCGACGCAGCTCCGCGTCAGGGTCGTTCACGACCTTCGTCGCGACGTCGAACATCATGGTGGCCCGCTTGACGGGATCGTAGGCGGGCCATTCAAGACCGCGCTGACTGGGATTGCCGCTGCGAGCGAAGTTGACCCACGCAGTGCTGACTTGCTGGCTCAACTGCTTTACTTCACGCGTGTCGCCGATCATGGGCTTGCCGATGTCCAGCGTGCGGAAGACGAACGGAATCTCGATCGTGTGCGGCG
>JBEVDW010000070.1:0-4407 GCA_040513115.1 Steroidobacteraceae bacterium
CCGATCGCCGACAACAGCACGCCCGAGGGCAGGGCGCAGAATCGGCGTGTGGTGCTGCGTCGAGTCGATGCGGACAAATGACATGGTACGGCTGAAACGATGGCGGACGAAACACCTGATCTGCGTGCAGCGATGATCAGGTGGAAAGTAGAAGCGAAAGCGTGCTGGCCCGCAGATGCGTGCCCTAACTACTTCGTCTTCTGCTCGATACACTGCCTGCGCAGTTCTTCCGTCGCCAGCTTGCCGCAATTCACTGTGTTCTGCTGCTTGCCTTGAGCGCACTGTCTGCGCGCGTTCGCGTCCTCGATTGCACTGCAGTTCACATTTCTGGCGGTCTTGGTCTTCATGCATTGCTGGCGTGCTGCGGGATTGGCTATGTCGCTGCAGTTCTTGTCATCTGCAGTGGCCAATGCACTCGCCAGGCACAAGGCCAGCAGCGAAAGAATCTTTACGGCTCGCATCTTGCTGAATCTCCTCTGTAGGGACCGAGGTGAGAACATACGCCGCGCCCGCGCGGGTGCGCTCTGACATCGGCATGGAACAGTAAGCGGCAGAGCACAGGCTCGCGCTATCGATAAAACGCGGGCTTGTTTGCTAGCGGGGCGCAAACTTGGAGTCCACAAAGCTGTTGCATTTCATCGAATGCATGCGATTAATCGATAGCTGGCCGGATGATGCGTGCTCAGTATTTGAAAAGCTCCATGTACGCCGGCCGATGTTGTGCAAACACATCAGCATGCTGGAGTTCGAGCGCCTACGTCACGAGGCGAGACAGTACTAATGACTCCGTAGCGTTGGCGAAACTCAAACCGGACAAAGAATTCAATCATGCGATACACCACCGCTATCTTGGTATCGGGTTCGTTGCTCTGCCCCGTCTCGATCGTGCACAGCCAACAGGTCAGCCAATCTGTCGTCAGCGACATTGGTGACATACAACCTGCGGACCCCAAGAAGTTCTACAAAAAGCCGGGCTACTCACCGTACGCGGGGAAGCACTATCCAGAGCGCCCGTACTTTGGCGACGAGCACGTGCATACGAGCTGGTCCGTAGACGCGGGCATGAGCGGTGCAACGCTGGGGCCTGTTGAAGCGGTGCGTTTCGCACGCGGTGAGGAGGTGATTTCATCCTCTGGTCAACCCGCCAAACTCTCGCGTCCGCTCGACTGGGTTGCGGTGACCGACCACTCCGACGGCATGGGCACGATTTCCGGCGTTCGAGACGGCAATCCGGAAATGATGCATGACGCGACCCTCAAGCGCTGGCACGAGATGATGGCCGCGGGTCCGGAGGAAGCCGCCAAGGCTACATTCGAACTGATCGCCGCTCAGTCCAACAAGAAGCTGCCGCCCGCCATCACAGATCCGAAGTACGCGAAGAGTTACTGGGAACAGAACACGGCGATCATGGAGCAGTACAACGAGCCCGGTCGTTTTACGGCCTTCATCGCCTATGAGTGGACATCCAATGCCGGGGGCGGCAATAACCTCCATCGCAACGTGATCTATCGTGATGGCAAGAAGCTGGCGGACCAGGTGCTGCCGATGACGACGTTCCAGAGCGAGAACCCAGAGGATCTGTGGAAGTGGATGGCGGACTGGGAAAAGAAAACGGGTGGCAAGCTGCTGGCAATCCCACACAACGGCAACTTGTCCAATGGCCGCATGTTCGAGCTGCAGATGTTCATGGGCGGCCCGATGACGAAGGAGTGGGCGCAGCAGCGCCAGCAGTGGGAGCCGCTGTTCGAAGCGATCCAGATGAAGGGCCAGAGCGAATCGCATCCGTCGTTGTCGACAACCGATGAATTCGCAGTGGGTTACGAACTCTGGGACCGCGGCAATCTTGCCATCGTGCCGAAGAAGCCCGGCATGATCGAACACGAGTATGTGCGCCAGGCCCTCAAGGATGGACTCAAGGTGGAGCAGCAACTCGGCGTGAATCCCTTCAAGTACGGCCTGGCCGCGGGTACCGATACTCACAACAGCCTGACGGCAGCCGAAGAGGATAATTTCTTCGCGAAGTTCGTGAGCGCCGAGCCGCGACCAGATCGTTGGAACGAAGATGCGATGAAGTTCGATGGACGAGTGATCAAAGGTTGGGAAATGACGTCCGCAGGCTACACCGGGGTATGGGCGACGGAGAACACCCGCGCCGCTATCTGGGATGCGATGAAGCGTCGCGAGACGTACGCAACCAGCGGTCCGCGCATGATGGTGCGGTTCTTCGGTGGGTACGACTTCGTGCCCTTCGATGCGCAGACGCGCAATCCCGCGATCATGGGGTACACCAAGGGCATACCCATGGGCGGAGACCTGAAGAAAGCGCCGCAGGGCAAGGCACCCACGTTCCTGGTTGCCGCGGCAAGAGACCCGCTCAGCGGCAATCTCGATCGCATTCAGGTGATCAAGGGATGGCTCGACAAAGATGGCCGACTGCACGAAAAGATCTTCAACGTCGCCTGGGGTGATGCAGACAAACGCAAGCTCGGCGCCGACGGCAAGCTGCCGCCCGTCGGCAATACAGTGAACCTGCAGACTGCCACGTGGAACAACACGATCGGCGACCCGGAGCTCATCACGGTCTGGAAGGACCCGGAATTCGATCCGACATTGAAAGCGTTCTACTACGCGCGTGTGCTCGAGATTCCAACGCCTCGCTGGACGGCGTATGACGCGGCCTATTTCAAAGTGAAGATGGATCCGAAGGTCCCGATGATCACGCAGGAGCGGGTCTTCACATCGCCGATCTGGTATTCGCCGTGACGAAGGTCTGATCAAGGGAGCTCAATCAGCATGCGACGCTTGTTACGCGAACCTCTGCTGCATTTCTTCCTCATCGGCGCCGTGATGTTCGGCCTGTACGGCTGGCTGCATCGCGGCTCTTTGAGCTCACCGAGCGAGATCGTCGTGTCGCGCGGCCAGTTGCAGAATCTGCAGCTGCAGTTCGAACGCGTGTGGCAGCGACCTGCAACGAAGCAGGAACTGCAGGCACTCGTCGACAACTGGGTCAAGGAGGAGATCTTCTATCGCGAGGGCATCACGATGGGCCTCGATCGCGACGATCCCGTGGTGCGACGTCGAGTTGGGCAGAAACTCGAATTCATCCTGGAAAGCGCCGCGCCGCCGGAGCCGACGGACGCCGAGTTACAAGCGTGGCTGGACGCGCACTCCAACGATTATCAGATTGAGCCGACCTACTCATTGCGTCAGGTCTACTTCGATCCGGCACGTCATGGCGACAATCTCGATGCCGATATCGCCGCCGCACGAAGCGCGCTTACAGGCGGCAAGGTGTTTGACGGTGACACGACGATGCTGCCGCCCACGATGGAAGCCGTCACCGCGATCGAGGTCGAGCGGGTCTTCGGCAATCAGTTTGGCGAAGGGCTGAAGACGCTGCCGGTTGGTGGCTGGCGGGGGCCGGTGCAATCGGGGTTTGGCTTGCACCTCGTTGAACTGACCCGGCATGACCCGGCACGTCGGCCGACGCTATCAGAGGTTCGCGCGGAAGTGGAGCGAGACTTGCTGCACGCTCGCACGAAGGAGGCGAACACCGCCTTCTATAACAAGTTGCTGGCAAATTACGCAGTGCGTATTGAAGGCGACGACGGCGCGGTTGCTGATCCGGCGGGTTGATGCAGAGGATCACGCCGCTTCTCTCGATGCGAAGCGCGATCATCGCGCTGCTGCTGTGTCTTTCGTGGGGCGCTCATGCCGATGTCTTCCGGCCGGCTTATTTGGAGCTGCGCGAAGCAGGGCAGAGAGGCGGGCATGCGGATCGCTACGACGTGATGTGGAAAGTGCCCGTGATGGGGGACGCACGCCTCGCAGTGCAGATACGGTTTCCCCAAGACACGACCCAAGTGACTGCACCGCAGGGCGTATTCAGCGAGAACGCATACACCGAGCGCTGGCAGATCTCCCGCCCCGGCGGCCTGGCCGGACAAACGCTGCACATCGACGGGATTGCTGGCGGCGTCACGGATGTGATCGTGCGTGTCGAGCGCAGCGACGGCACCAGCCAGGTCGAACGCCTGTTACCACAGAGTCCCGAGTTCATTGTGAAAGGCGCGACCGGCACCGGCGAAGTCGCATGGTCATACCTGGTTCTGGGCGTCGAGCACATCCTGGGCGGTGTCGATCACCTCTTGTTCGTGCTTGCGCTGCTGTTGATCGTGCGCGGCGGCAAGCGAATCTTCGTCACCATCACCGCCTTCACTGTCGCACACAGCATCACGCTCGTGTCCGCGACCCTGGGTTGGATGCATGTTGCCGGACCACCGGTCGAGGCGATGATCGCGCTGAGCATCGTGTTTGTCGCAGCCGAGATCGTCCACGGGCTACGCGGCAAGCCCGGGCTCACAGCTCGCGCGCCGTGGGTCGTGGCTTTCAGCTTCGGCCTCCTGC
>JBEVDW010000071.1:0-3815 GCA_040513115.1 Steroidobacteraceae bacterium
AAGCAGTCACGCTGCTACGCGGTCAGGTGAGCCTTGGCCTGCCGAGCCTTGCACCGGTCGCACTGTTCGTGCCGCAACTCGCCGATCTGTCCGGCTCGGTGGATTCGCGCATCGGCATCGCGGGCACGGTGCAGGAACCGAAGCTCTCCGGTTACGTGCGCGCAAACGATGTTGCCGCCGATATACCGGCACTTGGCATCCACCTGAAGGATGGCCGCCTCGAAGCAGCGCCGCGCGAAGATGGCACCGTGCGCCTGGCCGGCCGCATCGCCTCGGGTGACGGCGATGTGCAATTCGATGGCGATGCGACTCAGGAAGGCATGATTCACGTGAATGTGCGGGGCACGAAATTTCTCGCTGCGAATATTCCCAGCGCCAACGTGCTCGTGAGCCCTACCCTTGAGTTCGTGCGCAACGAAGAAGGCATGAAGCTGACGGGCGAAGTCGAAGTGCCGACGGCGAAAGTGAACCTCCAGAAGCTCCCGCGTGGCGGCAAGAAAATACAGCAGGCGTCTTCCGATGTCGTGGTCATCGACGAGCACACGACCGAACAGGAAGTTGCTTCGACTCCCCTCGTCACCGACATCACGGTAGTCCTGGGCGAGAAGGTCGAGATCACCGGATTCGGCTTGCAAGCACAGCTCCAGGGTCGACTCGGCGTGCGCGAGATACCAGGGCAGCCGACCACCGGCTCGGGCGAGATTCGCATCCAAGGTCAGTACAAAGCGTATGGTCAAGATCTCACCATCAAGCAAGGTCAGATCCTCTTCGCCGGCACTCCCATCGACAACCCGCGCTTGCACATCGAGGCCGTGCGTGAAATCGAGGACGAAGAGGTCACTGCCGGGTTGCGCATCACTGGCACTGCGGAGGCACCGCAACTCACGGTGTTTTCGGAGCCGGCAATGGGTGAATCGAATGCACTGGCGTACCTGGTCACGGGCAAGCCACTCGATCAAGTGGGAGGCGGCGACGAAGAAGACAACAGCATGTTGCAATCAGCGGCCCAATCGCTCGGCACGGCAGCGGGAGGCCTGCTCGCCAAGAACATCGGTAAGCGGCTCGGGGTGGATGAGGTGAGCGTGAAGGAGAGCGAGGCGCTGGGTGGCAGCGCTTTCACGGTCGGCCAATATCTATCGCCGCGCTTGTTTCTCAGCTATGGCGTCGGCCTTTTCGAGCCGGGTGAAGTGATCACGTTGCGCTACAAGCTTTCGAAAGCGTTGGCGCTCCAGGCTGAGCGTGGATCGATCGATTCGCGCGCCGGCGTGCAGTACAAGATCGAAAAGTAGGCGCGACCTTCTCTTTCCTCGTGCTCTGTGTGATCTTTGCAGTCCACATCCCGCCCGGATTCTCGTGCAATGCGTTTCGACCTGATCGACCTGCGACTGTTCCTGCATGTTGTCGAAGCCGGCAGCATCACGGCAGGCGCAGAACGCATGCATCTGGCATTGGCCGCAGCCAGCGCACGGATTCGCAACATGGAGGAGACACTCGGCACTGCGCTGCTGGAGCGCGAGCGTCAAGGCGTGTTGCCCACGCCCGCGGGTCATGCGCTCGTGAGACATGCGCGCACGATCCTGCACGATGTCGAAAGCATGAAGGCCGATCTCGGCCAGTATGCGGAAGGATTGCGCGGGCACATCCGTCTGCTGTCGAACACAAATGCGCTCACCGAGTTCCTGCCGGAGCTGCTGAGCCGCTTTTTGTCGACGCATCGGAACGTGAACATCGAACTGGAAGAACGGCTCAGCGATGAGATCGTCACTCTCGTCGCCGATGGCAAAGCTGACGTCGGCATTGTCGCCGGCACTACCGATCTCACCGGACTCGACGTATTTCCGTTCCGCACCGATCGCTTCGTGCTCGCCGTCAGTACGCAGCATGCGCTGGCAAAGATCGAGCAAATCTCATTCGCCGATGTACTCGACGCCGACTTCGTCGGCCTCGATCGCGCAAGCGCACTTCAGCGCTTTCTCGACAACAAGGCCGAGCGGCTCGCACAGCGCCTCAAGCTCCGCGTGCAGCTGCGTAGTTTCGACGCCGTCTGCCGCATGGCCGAATACAACGTCGGCATCGGCGTGGTGCCGCAATCCACCGCCACCCGGAATGCGAAGACGATGGCCATCCACATCGTCCAGCTCACCGACGACTGGGCCGTGCGCGAGCTGATGATCTGCGTACCGCAACGACGCACGCTGCCCAGCTATGTGCGTGAGCTGGTGGACCACCTGCGCGTCGCTTCCGGCTGACGCGTTGCGGAGCAGTCGATGGTGATTCTGACGTTGAATTGCGGCAGCTCGTCCATCAAGGGCACGCTGATCGATGCCACAAAGGAGCGGCGCCTGGTTTCGACGCTGCGCCCATGCTCATGGGCACGCGCGCTGGCGATATCGACGCGGGTGTTCTCTTGTATCTGCTGCGCAGCGGAGATTTCGACGTGGAGTCGCTGGACAAACTGCTCAACACGCAGTCCGGACTCAAAGGAATCACGGGCACGAACGACATGCGTGAGATCGAGGAGCGCGCTGACCGAGGCGATGAGCCTAGCCGCTTCGCGATCGATGCGTATGCGCATCGCGTGCTCAAGTACATCGGCGCTTATGCAGCCGTGATGGGCGGTGTCGATGCCATCGCCTTCACAGCGGGTGTTGGCGAGAACAGTGCGACGGTCCGCGCTCGCGTTGCACAGCGACTTGCCGTTCTCGGCGTCGATCTCGACCTGGAAGCCAATCGGAACGCGCGTGTCGATGTGAAATGTCCGGTGGCGCGGATCTCAACCGCTCAGTCGCGTGCCGCGCTGCTCATCGTGCGTACGGATGAAGAGATGGCGATGGCGAAGGATGCCCAAGGCCTGCTTGCCGGGTGAGCGGGGAGCAATCACCTCCCCGCGCTCCACTGCCAATTCTTGATCTCCGGCATGTCATCGCCGTGCCGGCGAATGTACTCGCGGTGCTCCACCAGTTTGTCGCGGATGCGCTGGCGGATGTGCGCCATCGGCGCGCTCAAGCCTGGTACATGATCGAGCACCGCTTCAACCAGATGGAAGCGATCGAGGTCGTTCAGCACGGTCATGTCGAAGGGCGTCGTCGTGGTGCCCTCTTCCTTGTAGCCGCGAACATGCAAGCTGTCGTGGTTCGTGCGGCGGTAGGTGAGCCGGTGGATCTGCCATGGATACCCATGGAACGCGAAGATGATCGGCTTGTCCGTCGTGAAGATCGCGTCGAATTCCTTGTCGCTCAAACCATGCGGATGCTCACTCGGCGGTTGCAAGGTCATCAGGTCGACGACGTTGACGAAACGCACCTTCAATTGAGGCAGCCACTCACGCATCAAGGTGACGGCGGCCAGCGTTTCGAGCGTCGGCACGTCGCCGGCGCACGCCATGACGACGTCCGGCTGCGCGTCCTGATCGGAGCTTGCCCACGTCCAGATGCCGATGCCCTCGCTGCAATGCTTGATCGCATCTTCCATCGATAGCCACTGCGGTGAGGGCTGCTTGCCGGCGATGACGACGTTCACCAGATGCCGGCTGCGCAGACATTGATCCGTCACATAGAGCAGCGAGTTCGCATCGGGCGGCAGGTACACGCGAATGATCTCGGCTTTCTTGTTGACGACATGATCGATGAAGCCGGGATCCTGATGGCTGAAGCCATTGTGGTCCTGACGCCAGACATGCGAAGTCAGCAGATAGTTGAGCGAAGCCAGCGGTCTGCGCCAGGGGATGCTGCGGGTCGTCTTCAGCCACTTCGCATGTTGGTTGAACATCGAGTCCACGATGTGGATGAACGCTTCGTAACAACTGAAGAAGCCGT
>JBEVDW010000072.1:0-3092 GCA_040513115.1 Steroidobacteraceae bacterium
TACGCTGGGCCATCGCCATCACTTGCGCGAACCGCTCGTACGTCGCGCGCTCGTTGGTGTAGATGCGCACGAGTGGTTGCGATGACAGCGTGCTCAGTGACTTGAAGTAACGCTCCAACTGTCCCGCATCCAGCACCCGGTGATTCACCACCACGACACCGCCGTACTCGATCTCCACGCGCACGATAGGCATGGCTGGCGCATCGCCGATGCCTGGCATATCGAGCCTCACCGTATGCGTCATGATGGGAACGCTGATGATGAACATGATCAGCAACACCAACAGCACGTCGATCAAGGGCGTGGCATTCATGATCGGATGCGCTTCAGGAACAGCAATCCAACTTGTTCTGGTTGTCATCGTTGAACTCCTGGAAGTAAAGCGTGTTCGAGTCTACTCCCGGAATTCCAGGCTGCTCCTAGGTAGTCGTGGCAACGGCGTTGTAACGGTCGGACTAAGAACGCGTCATACCGCGCGCGCCGAGCGCACTTAACACCACACCGAGCAACAGCAAGATGGCACTCGGCAACCAGTTCCAGATGCCTCGATCGATCATGGCGGTGGTCTGCGGTGAATCCTTTGCGTAGAGCACGGTCACCTGCTCTCCCGTGTGATGCGAGGGTGGATTGCTACTCACGCGATCCTTGAATCGCAGGACGTGATCAGCGCCTGTCTCGAATTCCACAATCGGACTGTAAGTGGTGTCCTCGCCTGTTGAAGCCTGCAGGGCAACTACCACGCCATGCGTGCGCAAGCCCGTGCCCTTGAGCACCTGCAGTTGCTGGCCGAGGTGATAGGCGCCGAACAGGCTGGCAAGGCCGATGACGAAGATCACCGGACTCCATTTGCGGAATACGCGCTGTGCTCGCTCCGCCTGCGCCGCGCGTGCCGGCTCTGCGAGGATCTGTTCGATGGGGCGAACCGGCAGCGTGGCCAGCTCGCGTTGGCGCCGCTCCCGGCGCTGGGTTTGCCATGCAGCCGGCGAGAGGCGCAGCTGCTTGGGAATGATCTTGGCGCGGATGCGGTTCGCACCGTAGAGCAGCAGGACAGCGAGCACGATCCATGTCGCTGGGGTGACCGCAAACGCAGTGAATGCCGCATGCAGGGGCCACGCACCCAGTGCGATCAGCGCGACACCGAAGAGCGCCACGAATACGGAATCGGCCTCCTGCACTTCGTCAGGTCGCTCCGGAAATACACGCAGCGCGACCGTGCGACCCGTCTCTTTGTCGCGTACCGAGCTCGAGCCCATATTCGAGGTCGCTTCCGCCAGCTGGCCGGACGGCAGCACATACCGATACACCGCGCGATACGTGTTCTTGTTCTTCTCACGCACGCCGATCACCGTGCCTTCCACGCGCATCGCTCGCAACCGCCAATGCAGATCATGCGCGAGCAACACGCCGCCTAGACCAACGCAAACGAGCGCCATCACCAGCAGGCCTGCCTGCTGGAAAGCGACGAAACTGTTGAAGACCAGATCGAACATGCCTGCAACCGAACCGTGACGGACTGCATGCGCACGCTACGTGCTCGCCGAGGCGACCACCGTGAAATACGTCAAACGGTTGAGGCTGCTAGCGTGTACCGCGGCAATGCGGGAACTGTCCGCAGCCCCAGAATTCCTCGCCCGCGGTCTTGCCGTACTTGGCGACGCGCCGGACCATGGGACTACCGCAGTGGGGGCACACAGGGATGGTGAGAGCAGTGTTGGAAAGGAACACCGGCTCGCGGTAAGGAGTCGGCGCCGTCGGCACCTGGTCCGTCTCCAGGAACCCTAGCAGGGAAATGCCACCGACGAGCTCGATGTTGACCTCCGCTGCAAACTGACGTGCGTGCCGGGTAAACACACCCGAGGAGATGAAGAACCCGCCGCTCGCGGCCTCTTCCGTCATGCGCATATGAAATTCGGTCAAGCGCTCGAGACCGACGTTGAAGAGCTTCCAGTACTTGCAGCGCACGAAGTAGCGCCGACCGTCCTTGCTCAGCACGAGATCCGCTCCGGTAACACGCTGCTGGAGTATGTCGTATCCGCGGCGCTTGAATGCATCGGCCACTTTGGCGCGGAACTCGCGCTGACCGAGATGCCGCACCGTCTCGAGTCCGTTGCGGGCCGCGAACTTGCGGCGCATGTGCAATGCACGGTAGGCGCACGCTCCTGCAAGCGTCAGGCAGATGCTCAACAGCAACAGAGCCGGCACCTGCATCGTGGCCGACAGCTCAGCATGAGTGGCTTCATTGGACAGCAACAACGGCAGGAGCCAGCCGACGAGCAGGTATGAAGCAGCACCCACCAGCAACCCGACCCACCAGGGCAGGGACAGTAGTAGCTCGAACTCCGATTTACGCTGATCGCCCACGCCCGTCGCGCTCATGACTCATCTACAAATTCATCGTACCGGGCGCACTTCACCACGCCCATGCCCGAAGGTGCGTTGAACTGAGTCTAGAAAGTCGGCGTGCGAACCTTGCGTGCCTCTCGAAATGAGCAGCTGCGCTGGATTTCACACCGGGGCGTCCCTTGCTTTGAGCTCGCGCGTGCCCTACGCACCACCTAGTCCGGGTTTACCGCTTTCGCTCGCGAACGAACGCAGCACGCGCGCGTTGGCCACCTTCTCCGTGACCGTATCCATGGCAATCAGGTCGGCCCGCATGCGCTCGCGGGTCAGGTCCATCATGAGATAGCCACGGCTCTCGCCGTTCGCGAAGAGCAGGCTGCCATTCTCGGCGACGGCCGCGTCGAGCTGCTTCTGCGGCATCGCTTGGGATGTGATCGAGGTCGTGACCAACTCGCTGGCGACGACTGCGGAGTTCGCGTTCTGCGGTTGGAAGTGCAGGTTCGACGCGATGAATGCATGAATGTCACCGCCGAGCAGCACCGGATTGCTCGTCTTGGTTTCGACGAGGGCGCTGACTAACCGCTCGCGCGCGGCGGGATAACCATTCCAGCTGTCGGTCCAGAAGCGTTCGCCGGGTCCGGCTTGTTCGTCGACGAAGCCGACGACCGTGCCTTGGGCAAGCAGATTCCAACGTGCGCGGCTTTTTGCGAGCTGGCCGACCAGCCACTCTTCCTGTCGCGCGCCCAGGTAGG
>JBEVDW010000073.1:0-4855 GCA_040513115.1 Steroidobacteraceae bacterium
CTGGCAGCACGAACTCGCCACCAATACTGGCTGCAAAGGGCATCACGATCGACAGTGCCAGTGTGCCCGCGCCCAGCTCCAGGAACGTCACGCTCAACGCGTCGCCCTCGTGCGCGAGCCGCTTGTTGAGCGAGCCGAACAACGCGACGAAGAAGGCTGAGATCACTCCGACCAGAATTCCCAGATGCATCCCGCTCGGTGTGCCGCCGATGACCAGCATCACGCCCGGTATGACGAGCAATCCGAGACCGACCTCGCGCTTGTCGAAGGGTCGCCTGGCGATGCAGGGCTCTACGAACGCCAGGAACACTGGCGTCACTGCCATGCAGGTGGCTGCGACGGAAGCATTGGCCAGCTTGATGGATGCGTAGAACGTAACCCAGTGAATGGTCACGAGTACGCCAACGCCAGCGTAGGCCCAGCGTAACTTGCGACTCATGCCGGCAACCCCACGCCACACGGCCGGCACTGCGAGGAGAATCGTGACCACGATCGCCATGCGCCACCACACGAGCGGCAGTGCGGCCAGGCTGATGAGCTTGCCCAGAATGGCGGTGAACCCCCACAGCAGCACGCAGAAGTGAATCTGGAACCAGGCGCGAGTGACTCCCGACATCGTGGGAACGGTCTCTGGGGCTAAAACGATCGGCCGGCAGAGTACCATTCGCGCATCGCTGCGCATCAGGTGTCTCATGAAGAAGTCGACTCGCGTCGTGCATCCTCCCCAGGTCAACGTGCCGGCGGATAACCGAACGCTAGTTGCGCCCATCTATCAAAGCGTGAAGTTCACCTTCGATGAGATCGAAGAAACCGAGCGTTTCTTGCGGCACGAGCGCGAGGGCTTCTATTACTCGCGCCACGCGAATCCGACGCTGCGACAGCTCGAATTGACGCTGGCCGAGTTGCAAGGACGGGAAGGGTGCTTGCTCACGGCATCGGGTGTCGCGGCCATCAATCTTGCGTTGCTCGCGATGTGCAAACAGGGCGATCACGTGCTGCTGTTTGCCGAGATGTACCAGCCGACGCGCTACATGGTGCGACGACTGTTGGAGCGTTATGGTGTCACACACACGATGCTGTCCGTGACGGACACGGACGGCATCGAACGAACCTTGGCGCACACGGCGACGCGGCTCGTGGTGTTCGAGTCGCCAACGAATCCCGTGCTGAAAGTTGCGGATCTCGAGCGCATCACGGCAGCAGCGCGTGCTCATGGTGCGTTGACGTTGCTCGACAACACGTTCGCCGGATTTCACAACCACGGTCAGTTCGACATCGATATCTTCGCCCATAGCTTGACGAAGTACGCATCGGGTCATGGCGATGTGATGGGAGGTGCCGTCATCGCGAATCAGGACCTCATCGAGCACATGCGCCGCGATTTCGGCGTGATGGGTGCCACGCTCGATCCACACGCGGCGTTCCTGGTACAGCGCGGGCTCAAGACCTATTTCGTGCGCTACGAACGGCAATGTCAGAGCGCGCTGCAAATCGCCTGCTTTCTGGAGCAGCACGAGCGAGTCCACTGTGTCCGCTATCCGGGCCTGCCGTCGCACCCGCAGTTCGAGCTCGCGCGCAAACAGCTGCAGGATTTCGGCACGATGGTCACGTTCGAGCTACGCGGCGATCGGGCGATTGCCGCACGCTTCACGGAAGCCCTGCAGCTCTTTGCAATCGCCGCGAGCCTGGGGTCGACGGAATCGTTGGTCCAACCTGGCCAGCTGATGCATCCGGCCTATCTGTCGAAAGAGGAGCGGGGCTGGGCCGAGATCAGCGACTCGACCATCCGACTCTCGATCGGGCTGGAAGCAGTGGAGGACCTGATTGCGGACCTCGAGCGCGCATTGCACGGGGACTGATTGCAGGGGACTGTCCCCCTTAAGGGGGACTGTCCCCGGTGTGGGTAAGTGGGTAGGTACTGAGTAGTATGGGTAAGTATGGGGACAGTCCCCAAAGGGGACAGTCCCCATGTTTCTGATTCAGCGTCGGAACAACCAGAGGATCACCGACAGCACGACACTCACGATGATCATCGTCGTGATCGGGAAGAAGAACTTGAATCCCGGTTTGTCGACGATGATGTCGCCCGGCAGCCGTCCGAGCGGGAGTTTCGATACCCACGGCCACGCCAGCCCGACGATGGCGATCAGGATGCCGATGATGACGAGCGTGCGTTGCACGGGGACTGTCCCCCTTGCGGGGACTGTCCCCGATTCCGGATGGGTATGGGTAAGTGGTGGGTGGGTAGTATGGGTAAGTATGGGTAAGTATGGGGACAGTCCCCAAGGGGGACAGTCCCCATGTTTTTTATAGGCTGCTGAACACTCGTACTCGGTGGCGGTGGTACGGCAATACCTCGAGGACGTCACCATCGATCAAGCGTTCCTGAATGCCGCGCCACCATGCGGCCGTGAGAATCTCGCCATGCACCTGCAGGAAGACTTCGCGCAGGTGTTCGTCGAAGCCGAGGAACTGCATGAACGTCTCGGGGAACACATCGTTCTCGGCGACGTAGTACCACGCTTCGCCACGCATCTCGTCCTCGGGATTCTGCGCTTGAGGCAGATCGCGAAAGCGGCAGTCCGTGACATGGCAGAGCTCGTCGTAGTCGTAGAAGATCACGCGCCCATGGCGCGTCACGCCGAAGTTCTTCAGCAGCAGATCGCCTGCAAAGATGTTGCTCACCGCCAGATCGCGAATCGCCTGGCCGTAATCAAGTACGGCGAGCTCGACCTGGTCCCGCGCGGCACTGCGTAGATACAGATTGAGCGGAGTCATGCGTCGTTCGATATAGAGATGATCGATGGTGAGATCGTCGCCGTCTTCGTGCACCGTCTTCGTCGCGTCACCACGCAACTCTTCGAGCAGCGTCTCCGAAAAACGCGCCTTCGGAAACGTCAGGCGGCGAAACTCCTGGGCATCCACCAAGCGGCCGGCACGATCGTGTTTGAACACCAACTCGTACTTGCCCAACACTTCCTCGCGCAGCACGTTCTTCGGATACGGAAACTTGTCGCGAATGATCTTGAACACGACATCGAAGGAGGGCAGGGTGAAGCAGATCATCACCAGGCCCTTCTCGCCGGGTGCAAGCACGAACTCGTCGGTACTGGTTTGCAGATGTCGGAAGAGCTCGCGGTAGCGCTCGGTCTTGCCTTGCTTGGCGCGTCCGAGCACGGTGTAGAGCTCGCTGACCGGTTTGCGCGGCAGAATGTTCTTCAGGAACACGACCGCTTCGCCGACGTGGCCTAGGTCCGCGTGGAAGTAGGAGCGTGTGAAGCTGAAGAGCACGCTGACAGTGGACTCATCCATCATCACCGCATCGATCAGCACACCACGCTCGGTGCTCTTGAGCGCGAGCACGAACGGACGCATCCAGCCTTTTCCTGAGATGCGCCCGATGAGATACGCGCGGGTGATCTGGAAGAACACCGTCGTGATGAACTCGACCTCTGTAACGACGAGCGGTTCATCTTCACTGAGTGCGGCGCACTGCGCCTGCACTTCATCCGTGATGATCTGCACGCTGCGCTCGAAATCGAGGTAGGGCGTGCGGAAGCGGTAGTCGGCCAGCACTTCCTCGAACAACAACTCGAGCGAGCCGCGGTTGGCGTAGATGCGCGTGTCGATCTGTCCCTTGATCGAGCCGATCGGATCGAGATCGAGCGCGACGAATTCCACAGCGGGATCGACACCCATGGTGCCGAACGTACGCCGAGTGACCGAATTGAAGAACGTCTTGTCGAACTCGGAGTCCGGCAGGCTCTCGATCATCTCCGTGAAGCGCCGCTTGATGCTGCTCCAGATCGCGCGCTCCTGCGCATCCTCACCCAACAGGTCCCGCATCTGTTGCACGGCGCGATCGACATAGCGGCTGTACAGGTCGATACGCTCCACCGCATCGCGCTGACTGCCTTTCCAGTCGCACGCTTCGAAGCGTTGCGGGGCACGGCGGGTGATGGCGCGGAATTCCGCGTTGTAGTCGGCGAACGCCTGCACGAGATCGGCTGCGCAGCGCAGGACGAGCTCGTCGCGGGAGAGGGCCGGGGGGAGTTCGGTGGTGTCCATTGGTGAGAGATTACCGGTTAGTTTGCCCCCACCCCAAACCTGGCGCGCCACTCCCTCTGGTCGTTCCCCGCTCCGCAGGGAGGCAGAAACAAATCGGGGCGCCTCAAGCGCCCCGATTCAGACCACGGAACTACAACGATCGCTCGTTACAGGTTCTTGATCATCGCATCGCCAAACTCACTGCACTTCACTTCCTTCGCGCCCTCCATCAGGCGAGCGAAGTCGTAAGTGACCGTCTTCTGGCCGATCGTCTTGTCCATAGAAGTGATGATTGCTTCGGCGGCTTCGAGCCAGCCCATGTAACGCAGCATCATTTCGCCGGAAAGGATGACCGACCCCGGATTCACCTTGTCGAGATTGGCGTATTTCGGTGCGGTGCCGTGGGTTGCCTCGAACACTGCATGCCCGGTGATGTAGTTGATGTTGCCGCCCGGCGCGATGCCGATGCCCCCGACTTGTGCAGCGAGTGCGTCCGACAGGTAGTCGCCGTTCAGGTTCATCGTCGCGATGACGTCGAATTCATCCGGGCGGGTGAGAACCTGCTGCAGCGTGATGTCGGCAATCGCGTCCTTGATGATGACCTTGCCGGCCTTCTTTGCCGCATCCTGCTCTCCGTTCGCCGCTTTCTCGCCCTTGGCGGCCTTCGTGCGCTCCCACTGTTCCCAGGTGTAGGTGTGCTGCGCGAACTCGCGCTCGGCCAAGGCGTACGACCAGTTACGGAAGCCGCCTTCCGTGAACTTCATGATGTTGCCCTTGTGCACGATCGTGACGCTCTTGCGCTTGTTGG
>JBEVDW010000074.1:0-14946 GCA_040513115.1 Steroidobacteraceae bacterium
GCGATCTGTTCAGCATCGGTCCCGAGTTGGAGAAGCTGGCTTAGTCGCTGAGCTTAGGCGTCCCTCCCCTGCCCAACCCTCCCCCCGCGTCGCAGGGGGAGGGAATCGATCCTTCGAGCGGACGAATCCGATCAAATCTGTCCCAGCATGTGCTCCGCGCTGGACACCTTGAATTCGCCCGGCCCTTCGACATTCAACTGCTTCACGACGCCGTCGTCGACGAGCAGCGAGAAGCGTTGCCCGCGCAGGCCCATGCCAAAGCCGCTGGCGTCCATCTCCAGACCCAGCGCCTTCGCATACTCACCGTTGCCGTCGGCGAGCATCGTCACTTTGTCAGTGGCGTTCGCATGCTTGCCCCATGCGTTCATCACGAACACGTCGTTCACCGCCATGCAGGCGATCGTGTCCACGCCTTTGCCGCGGATATCGCCGGCCTTCTCGACGAAGCCCGGCAGGTGCTTGGCGTCGCAGGTTGGCGTGAAAGCGCCGGGCACGGAGAACAGGACAACCTTCTTGTCCTTGAACAGCTCATCCGTCGTGATTTTGCGTGGACCATCCTTTGTCATCTGCATGAATGTGCCGGCGGGCATGCGATCGCCGACCTTGATCTTGGGTGTGCTCATGTTGGCTCCTTCATTGATTGCCATCGTTGATTCCAATCCTGCGCGCCGCTTGTTGCAGTAGCTCAAGCCGCGGCGAATGACCGCGCTTCAGCTGCTCGATCACCGCACGCGCGCACAACGCACCGACGATGTTGCCGGTGCCGTTATAACCGCCAATGACCCACAGCTTGGGACGCAGCTCGGTAACCAGGGGAATGCCATGCGGCGTATAACCGACCGAAGCCGCCCATCGATGCGTGATACGGGCGTGTACGCGCAAGCGCTCGCGCAATGATACTTCCAGTACTCGTTGGATGCGCGAACTCGTTTCCGTCGACGCAGTCCACTCTTCTTGCTCTGCCATATCGCGTGCGCCGCCGAGCACGACGCGTCCATCAGGCAACTGTTGCCAATAGTCATAGCCCCAGCGCGCATACACGGGACGCGTCAAAGCAATCTCAGTCGTGGGTTCGGTCGCAAGCATCTGCAAGCGTGCTGTGCGCACGTTGCCCGGCAATTCGGGAAACAGCAGATCCAACCGTCCATCCACCGCGACCAGCACCGCGTCGCAGTGAATGACAGCACGCGGTGTGATCACCTGACCTGGCTTGAATTCGATCGCGCGGGTGCGCTCGAACAAGCGCGCGCCAGCGGCAACGACCTCGCTCGCCAGTGATCGTGCACGAGCGAGCGGGTTGAACACACCATCGGAAGGAATCAGCAGTCCGTGACCTTCCGGGCCGTCGTAGGGTTCGACTTCGAACCCGTCCGCACGTAGTGCGCGCTGCTGCGCTTCGCAGTCGCGTCGCTCTTCCTCGGAGTCCGCAATGCGCAATGAGCCGGTGATGCGAACGTGTGCCGATGCCTGGGCGCGCAGTGTTGCCAGCTCAACAAGCGTCTCGCGATAGAGCGCCACCGCAAGCTCACGACCGATCGTGGCGATGACTTGATGATGGAAGCGCGCCAGCCCGGCGAGCAGGAAGCCTCCATTGCGACCGGTGGCGCCGACAGCGACCTCTCCGGCATCGATGCCGACGGCTTGCATCCCTATCTGTTGTGCCTCTTGCACGGCCGTAAGGCCGGAGCCCCCCAGTCCAACCACGCACAGGTCGCAACGAATGTCTTGATCGAGCGTAGCCAAACCGGGCCAATGGCCATCGTCCCAGGCGGCAGCGGAGGACATGTGCGGGAAAACCCCGCCTCCTCCGCTGGCGCGGAGGAGGCCTTGATGATTGAGCTACATCAGTCTCAATGCACCGCGTGCGCCGAGGATGTGCGAGCGCATCAGCGATGCGCTCCAGTCCGGATCGTGAGCCTCCAGCGCGCGGACGATCTCCAGATGATGCGAAGCACTGCGAATGAGATCTTCGTCCTGATAGCTCTCGAACGTGCGCATCATCGTGGGCGCTTCGATCAATGCCGACAGCGCATTCACCAGCCGCGGACTGCCTGCAATCTCCTGGATGCGCAAATGGAAGTGGCTGTTCAAATTCCCGATGCGTTCAAGGTAGCCTTCACGGCGACTGAGTGTCTCGTGGTACTGATCCTCGGCCAGCTGGCGCAGCTCTTCGATGCCTGCAGACGAGATCCGTCGTGCGGCGCGCGCGATGCCATAGGATTCGAGCAACGCGCGGAGCTCGAACACGTCTTCGCGATCTTCCATGGTCCACTCCGTGACGATGGCCCCTTGGTGGGGGATGAACTCCAGTAGTCCCTCCGCATGCAAGCGCCGCAACGCTTCACGCACTGGCGTGCGACTGACACCGGCATCGGCCGCGACCTGCTGCTCCGTGATCCGTGACGCTGCTGGGTAGATGCCCCGCACAATGCGGTCGCGAACGGTCTGATAAGCCTTGTCCACAGCCTTCGCCATGATGGTGCCTATGTATGAGGGTTTTTTGACCCGATGGCCGAGTGTATACGCCGCAGCGCCGCAGGAATGAAGCGCGAGTTTTACCGACGGGCTTCGTGCCCTCCATGAGAACGCGCCACAGCGCCCGATGCTCCATTCAAGTGCGATCGTGCTGTGCACCAAGAGCAGTTACGTACCGGTATCCACCAAGCGTCGCTCGCGACGAATCACGATGAACACGCCGATCAACGTGATGGCGCCACCGACGAACATGCGCCAGGTAAGGTGATCGTTCAGCACCGTCACGCCGAACAGGACGCCGAAGAGCGGCGACAGCAGCGTCAGAGGCGCCACGCTCGTCACGGGGTAGCGGCTGATCAGGTAATACCACCCGGTGTGAGCAATTAGACTGGAACCAAACACCGTAAACAGCAGTGCGAGCCACGCATTCGTTTCAGCATGGGCCACAGCGGTCCACTGCCCCTGTTCCACCGCCAGACTGGTTACCAGCAGCACCGGCCAGCTCAGGGTGGATACCCATGCCTGCACCTGAATGGCCGAAATGTTGTGCAGGCGCTTGATATAGATGAGCCCGAGCGAGCCGACGAACGTCGAAGCCACGACCAGCGCCAAGCCCGGCCAGTAAGTAAACACGCGTGGATCGAAACCGATGATCACGACACCCAGGAATGCCAATACAATCCCAACCCGCCGTTTCCAACCAATGGTTTCGCCCAGCAACCAAACCGACAGTAGCGTCGAAAAGGGCACGCCGAGCTGAGTCGCGATGGCGACCGTCGATGCGTCGGCCGTGATGCGCAGGCCGCAGAACAACAACGCGAATGCGATTCCGCCGGTATAGAGCGCCGCGCGCGTGATGGCCGCCATCTGCCCGCTGTGCCAGCGCAGAAATGGCAGGAGGCAGGCGCTCACCATGCCAAAACGCAGCACCGTGAAGAACACCGGCGGGAAGTGCTGCACGCCGATCTTGCCGGCCACCAAGTTGAGGCCCCAGATCAGGTTGATGAGGAGGAGCAACGAAAGATCCCGCGGCACCAACTGACCGGCGCCTGCGGTCGCTGACTGAGCACTCATGGCGGCTCAGTGCTTCGGGTAGCGACGCTTCAGCAGCGCGTACAAGGCCCGCACGCACTGAGCTTCGGCGCCGACCGGGCGCCCAGGGCGGTCCTTGCTGTTCCACGCATACAGATCGAGATGCATCCACGCCTTGCTCTCGTTGACGAAGCGCCGCAGAAAGAGCCCGCCGATGATCGCGCCCGAGAAGCCGCTCGTGGAGACGTTGTTCAGATCCGCAATCTTGCTCGCGAGCTCATCGTCGTAGCCGGCCCAGAGCGGCATGTGCCACATCGGATCCGCCTCTTGAACGCCGGCGGCCATCACCTCTTGCGCCAGCGCATCGTCGGGCGTGAACAGCGCCGGCAATTCCGGTCCGAGTGCCACTCGTGCGGCGCCTGTGAGCGTGGCCATGTCGATCAGCAGCTCGGGACGATCCGCGTCCGCTAGCGTCAATGCATCGGCCAACACGAGCCTGCCTTCCGCGTCGGTGTTACCGACTTCGACCGTCAGGCCCTTGCGCGTCTTGAGCACATCGCCCGGCCGATAAGCGTTGCTTGAAATGGCGTTCTCGACGGCCGGGATCACGACCCGCAAGCGCAGGGGAAGTTGTGCGTCCATGATCACTTGAGCGAGGGCGATTGTGCACGCCGCCCCGCCCATGTCCTTTTTCATTAGCAGCATCGATTGCGGCGGCTTGATATCGAGCCCGCCGGAGTCGAAGCACACGCCCTTCCCCACCAAGGACACGCGAGGGTGAGATGGCTGGCCCCAAGTGAAGTCGATGACGCGTGGCGCACTCTCACTCGCACGCCCTACCGCATGGACCGCCGGAAAGCCTTGCTTCAGCAACTCATCGCCCACGTGGACGCGCGTTTCCGCGCCATAGCGTTGTGCAATCGCCAGAGCGGCATTGGCCAGTTGTTCCGGCGTCAGATCTCCGGCGGGTGTATTGATGAGATCGCGTCCATGTGAGAGCGCCGCGTGGAGTCGCTCGACATCTTTCACATCGACACCGGCAGGCACGTGCACGGCGATGTTGCGCGCCGTGCCGCGACGGTAACGCTCGTAGCGGTACTGCCCGTAAGCCCAGCCCAGACAGAACTGGGTTGCAGCCGCCTCGCTCAGTTTGGTATCGAGGTAATAGCTACCGTCAGGGATGCGATCCGCAAGGCCCGCGCACTGCCATAGCGTCATGGGACCATTCGAGCGCTTACCGACTCCCAGCACGACAGCCCGCACAGCACCGCCGCTGGAAGGCACCAACGCGAGCTTCTGCCGTTCTGCCCTGAAACCGGTGGCGTTGAGCCAGGTGCGCGCGCCGTGATCCTGAGCCGCGAGCCATGTGCCGAAGTCCTCTTCGTGCACGAGGTGGATCGGCACTGCATCCGGCCGCTCTTCGGTGAAAAACATGAGTATCGTGCTCGCCTGCGCGCTCGTCTGCTTCGGTGGCCGCGAGGATATCAGGCACGCCTTGCGTGACTACCGTGGGATGCGAGTCGGGCATCGAACGGCTGCAGTGAAAGCACTACGTGCGCGTGAGTCGGGGTTGACAAATCGAGCGACCCTATGGTGCTATCCACATGATTTCTTAGCCGTATCCACTTCGCCTCGCACATGTCCACACGCATCGTTTGCGCCATCGACTTCGGTGAAGTACTGCGCCTGCTGGTCGTAGGGCCCTGCGTAACTGTAAGGGGCGGGATGCGGTTCTGATTCGACAAGGTCGGATAGGGATAGACGAATACAGAACCCCGCACCGGCAGGCCCGAGGCGGGGTTCTTCGTTTTAGCTCTCGATTCACCTAGTCATCTCATTTCACAACGACGGCAGACAGCGGCCACTTACATTCGATTGGCGGGAGCTACTCATGCAGATCTATTCGCAGAAGGACGTCGACAAAAAAGCGCTCAGAGGCAAGCGCATCGCGATCTTGGGCTATGGCAGCCAGGGCCGCGCTCACGCACTGAATCTGAAGGACAGTGGCTTCGATGTCGTCGTCGGCGTGCGCAAGAGTGGCGGCAGCTGGGCGAAGGCGAAGAAGGATGGCCTGCAGGTTGCTGAGCCCGCTGAGGCCGTGAAGGGCGCGAAGCTCGTTGCGATGCTCGTTCCTGATCTGGCGCAGAAGCCGCTCTATAAAGACGTCGTGGCGAACCTGGAAAAAGGCGCCACGCTCCTGTTCGCGCACGGCTTCAACATCCATTTCAAACAGATCAAGCCGCGCAAGGATCTCGATGTCGTGCTGATCGCACCCAAGGGTCCCGGTGACCTCGTGCGTCGTCAGTATCAGCAAGGTCGCGGCGTCCCCTGCCTACTCGCGGTGTTCCAGAACGCCACCAAGCAGGCGAAAGCAAATGCCCTTGCCTATGCACACGGCATCGGCGGTACGCGCGGCGGCGTGTTGACCACGACGTTCGCGGAAGAGACTGAGACGGATCTGTTCGGCGAACAGGCCGTGTTGTGCGGCGGCGCTACCGAGCTCGTCGTCAAAGGCTTCGAGACATTGGTCGAAGCCGGCTATCAGCCCGAAGTCGCTTACTACGAGTGCCTGCACGAGCTGAAGCTCATCGTCGATCTGTTGCACGAAGGCGGACTCGCGAAGATGCATCAGTTCATCAGCGAAACCGCCAAGTACGGCGATCTCACCCGCGGTCCGCGCGTGGTCAACGCCGGCACGAAGCGTGAGATGCGCAAGATCCTGAAGGAAATCCAGCAAGGCAAGTTCGCGCGGCAGTGGATCAGCGAAAACAAGCGCGGCCGTAAGAAGTATCAGCAGTTGATGAACAAAGACCTCAAGCACAAGATCGAGAAGGTCGGCGTCAAGCTGCGTGAGCGCATGCCTTGGTTGGAGGACGCCCGCGCCTAAGCTGGAGGCCGTATGCCCGCCCGAGATCCCGACCGAGTTCTGATCTTCGATACGACGCTGCGCGACGGCGAGCAATCGCCTGGTTGCAGCATGAGCCAGCCCGAAAAGCTGCGGGTTGCGCGTGCGCTGGCAGAACTGGGTGTGGACATCATCGAAGCGGGCTTTCCGGCCGCATCGCGTGGCGATTGGGAGTCGGTCAATGCCATCGCCCGCGAAGTGCAGGGCCCGATCATCGCGGGCCTTGCACGCTGTCATCGCGAAGACATCGAGAAGGCTTGGAAGGCGGTCGCACCTGCCGCCAGGCCGCGCCTGCACGTCTTCCTCGCCACGAGCGCCATTCATCGCGAATACAAGCTCAACATGGCAAAGGAGGAAATCATCCGCACCGCAGTCGAAGGTGTGAAGTTCGCCCGCAGCTTGTGTGCGGACGTGGAGTTCTCTCCCGAAGATGCGTCACGCACCGAGTTGGAATTTCTGGGCGAAGTCGTGAGTGCGGTGGTCGCTGCGGGTGCAACGACAGTGAACATCCCGGACACGGTGGGGTACACCGTTCCCGAAGAATTCCACGAAGTCTTTGCTTACTTGAAACGTAGCGTCCCGGGCATCGAAAACGTCGTGCTGTCCGTGCACTGTCATGACGACCTCGGCATGGCCGTCGCGAACAGCCTCGCTGCAGTCCGCGCCGGCGCCCGTCAGATCGAGTGCACGGTGAACGGCATCGGCGAGCGTGCCGGCAACTGCTCGCTCGAAGAGATCGTGATGGCGCTGAAGACGCGCGAGAGCTTCTTCAAACTGCACACCGACGTACAGACTCAGCGTCTGTATCCAACGAGTCGTCTCGTTTCGCAGATCACCGGCATGCCCATCCCGCGCAACAAAGCGGTCATCGGCGAGAACGCATTCGCGCATGAGTCGGGCATCCATCAACACGGCATGCTGCGGCATCACTCCACATACGAGATCATGCGTCCGCAAGATGTGGGCTTGTCGCGTACCAACCTGGTGCTTGGCAAACACAGCGGCCGTCATGCCTTCCGCGAACGCGTGAAGGAGCTGGGTTTCGAAGTCGACGACCTCGAGCTGAACACGCTGTTCGAAGAGTTCAAGGCACTCGCCGACAAAAAGAAGGAGCTCTTCGATGGCGACATAGAGGCGCTGGTCATGCGGGCCGGCACTGAGGCCGCAGGACCGTGGTTCATGGATGGATTGAACGTTGCGACCGATAGCGTCGCCGGCGCTGCAACCGTGGACGTGAGGCTCTCGCATACCGATGGCCGCAAGCTCGAACAGCACATGAGCGCCGACGGACCGGTCGATGCCATCGTAAAGGCGATCGACCAGGCAACCGGTACGCACGTGCAGCTGCGTAAGTTCGAAGTGCACGGCGTGACGGTCGGCGAAGATGCGCAGGGCGAGGCGCTGCTCACGGTCGAACACAACGGCCGCAGCTATCGCGGCGTCGGTGTCAGCACGAATATTCTCGAGTCGGCTGCACGCGCCTACCTCGAAGTGATCAACCGTATCGAAGCGACGCGGGCGACGGCCGAGCGCAATGGTAGCGATCGGCGCTCGGTGGCCGCTTCGGTCATCTCAGCTATTTGAAGGCCACACGCTTTAGACAGAGGCTCGACAGAGCCTGATATCCGCAGGAGTCAACCATGCCCATCACCACGGCGAACTACATTTGGCAAAACGGCAAGTTGGTGCCCTGGGACAAGGCGACCGTACACGTGCTGGCTCATGCGTTGCATTACGGCTCGACGGTATTCGAGGGTGTGCGCGCGTACGCGACGCAGCGCGGCCCGGTGATCTTCCGACTTCGCGATCACACGCGTCGGCTGTTCGATTCGGCAAAGATCTATCGCATCGAAATTCCTTACAGCGCGGATGACATCAATGCCGCGTGCAAAGAGGTGGTCACGGCGAATGGACTCGTGCGTGGTGCGTATCTGCGCCCGTTCGCATTTCGCGGCTACGGCGAGATCGGCGTTGCACCGAAGATTGCACCGCCCGTGGAAACCGTTGTCGCGGGCTTCGAATGGGGCGCCTACCTTGGAGCCGAGGGACTCGAGAACGGCATCGACGTCTGCGTCTCCTCCTGGCAGCGTCTCGCGCCGAACACGATTCCCGCACTGGGCAAGGCGGCCGGCAATTACCTGTCGAGCCAGCTCATCAGCATGGAAGCCAAGCGTCTCGGTTTCGCCGAAGGCATCGGGCTTGGCGTCGACGGCAGCGTGAGCGAAGGCGCAGGCGAAAATCTGTTCTTGATCCGCGATGGCGTCATCTACACGCCGGGTCTGTCGAATTCGATCCTGCAAGGCATCACGCGCGACACGGTCATTACCCTCGCCCGTGCGCATGGATTCGAGGTGCGCGAGCAGACCATTCCACGCGAGATGCTGTATCTGGCCGATGAGATCTTCTTGACCGGCACAGCGGCCGAGGTCACCCCGGTGCGCTCCGTGGATCGAATCACGGTCGGCGCTGGTCGACGCGGCCCCATAACCGAAGCCTTACAGACGGCGTTCTTCGGACTGTTCAACGGCAAGACGGCGGACAAGTGGGGCTGGTTGGAACATTGCGACGCCACGAAGGCCGGCGTCGCGAATGCAGGTTGATCCATGACTGCAAAAACTCTTTTCGAGAAAATCTGGGAACGGCACGAGGTCGTGCCCGAATCGAAGGACACGCCCGCCGTTCTCTACATCGATCTGCATCTGATTCACGAAGTGACTTCGCCGCAGGCGTTCGATGTCCTGCGCAGCCAGGGCCTGCCCGTACGTCGACGCGATCGCGCGCTGGCCACGATGGACCACTCCACGCCGACAGATCCCGCCGAAGTGTTCGGCCGCGTGCCCATCAAGATCGAGTCCGCGGCACGGCAGGTGCGCGAGCTGGAAAAGAATTGCGCCGAGTTTGGGGTCGAGCTGCTCAACATGCAGCACAACGAACGCGGCATCGTTCATATCATCGGTCCGGAGCTGGGCGCGACGCAGCCGGGCAAGACGATCGTGTGTGGTGATAGCCATACCGCGACTCACGGCGCGTTTGGCGCCCTCGCCTTCGGCATCGGCACAACCGAAGTGGGTCATGTGCTCGCGACACAATGCTTGCTTCAGCGGCGCCCGAAGACGATGGCCGTCAACGTGTCCGGCAAGCTGCCGCCGGGCGTGACTGCGAAGGATCTGATCCTCGCCATCATCGGTCAGATCGGCGTGTCGGGTGGCACCGGCTACGTCATTGAATATCGTGGCGCTGCCATCGAGGCGCTCTCGATGGATGAGCGGATGACCGTCTGCAACATGTCGATCGAGGCTGGGGCGCGCGCCGGCATGGTGGCACCCGACGAGACGACATTTGCGTATCTCAAGGGTCGCCGCTTTGCTCCGCAAGGCGCAGCCTGGGACAAGGCCATCGCGGAATGGCGCTCACTCAAGACCGATCCAGGCGCCCGCTTCGATCACGAAGTGCACATCGATGCAAGCAATCTCGAACCGATGATCACTTATGGTACGCATCCGGGCATGGTCATTCCGATCTCAGGACGCGTGCCCGAACGCAGCGACGATGCTGTGTTTGACAAGGCGCTGAAGTACATGGGACTGAACCGGGGCGAGGCGATTGCCGGCCATCCGATCAATGTGGTGTTCGTCGGCAGCTGTACCAATGCGCGACTCTCGGATCTGGAGCTTGCCGCTCGCGTGCTCAAAGGCCGCAAGATTGCGAAAGGCGTGCGCATGCTCGTCGTGCCCGGCTCGCAGCAGATCAAGCGCGAGGCAGAAGCACGTGGCCTGGACAAGACCTTCACCGAAGCCGGGGCCGAATGGCGCGAGCCTGGCTGCTCGATGTGTATCGGAATGAATGGCGATCTCGTCGCCGCGGGCGAATACGCCGTCAGCACCAGCAATCGCAACTTCGAAGGTCGTCAAGGTCCCGGTGCACGCACGTTGCTCGCGAGCCCAGCCACCGCTGCTGCTGCTGCCGTGCAGGGCAAGCTCACCGATCCACGCGAATTACTCTCGGCTTGAACCATGGACGCCATCAAAGTCATCCAGTCACGCACCGTCGTTCTGCCCCAATCGAACATTGATACGGACCAGATCATTCCCGCTCGCTTCCTGACGACCACGACCAAGGTCGGCCTCGGCAAGCAGCTGTTTTCCGATTGGCGCTACGACGCTTCGGGTCAGCCCAAGAGCGAATTCGTGTTGAATCAGCCTGCCGCTCAAGGCTGCCAGGTGCTCGTCGCAGGCAAGAATTTCGGCTGCGGTTCTTCCCGTGAGCACGCACCGTGGGCGCTGTACGACTTTGGCATCAGAGCCGTCGTGAGCAACGAGATCGCAGACATCTTCCGGAACAACTCGCTCAAGAATGGCTTGCTACCGGTGCTAGTCGACGACGCGACCCATCAGTGGCTGCTCGCGAACCCGGGTGCTGAAGTCAGCATCGACTTGCAGTCCTGCAGGCTTTCCCTACCGACAGGAAAGACGGTGACGTTTCCGATCGAAGCCTTTGCCCGTTATTGCCTGCTGAATGGCGTAGATGAGCTTGGATTCCTCCTCAAACAAGGCGAAGCCATCCAACGGTTCGAACAGGTACAGGCATGAGTACCGCAAGAAAGGCCAAGATCGTCGCCCTTCCAGGCGATGGCATCGGTCCCGAGATCGTGCGCGAAGGCATACGCGTGCTGGAAGCTGTGGCTCAGCGGTTCGGTCACGAGCTCCAGATCGAAGAACATCTGATTGGCGGTGCTGCGATCGACAAGACGCAATCGCCTCTTCCCGCTCCGACGCTTTCCGCGTGCGGCACCGCTGACGCCGTTCTGCTGGGTGCTGTGGGTGGCCCCAAGTGGTCCGATCCGAATGCGAAAATTCGTCCAGAGCAAGGCTTGCTCGCGCTGCGAAAATCTCTCGCGCTGTTCGCGAACTTGCGTCCGGTGACGGTGCATCCCGCGCTGCTCGATATATCGACCATCAAGCCGGAGGTGCTCAAGGGCACGGACATCATGGTGGTCCGTGAGCTCACGGGCGGCATCTACTTCGGTGAGAAGCAACGCACTGCGGATTCGGCGAGCGATCTGTGCGTGTACACGACAGGTGAAATCCAGCGCGTTACTCGCGTCGCCGGCAATCTCGCTCGTGGGCGCCGCAAGTCGATCATCTCGGTCGACAAGGCCAATGTGCTCGAGACCTCGCGGCTATGGCGATCGGTCGTCGAAGACGTGATGCGCAGCGAGTTTCCGGACGTGAAGCTGGAACACATGCTGGTCGATTCGGCCGCGATGCATCTCATCCGCAAACCAACATCGTTCGATGTGATCCTCACGGAGAATATGTTCGGTGACATCCTCACGGATGAAGCGTCGATGCTCGCGGGTTCGCTTGGCTTGTTGCCTTCAGCATCCGTGGGCTCGACCAAGTTGGGTGTGTATGAACCGATTCATGGCTCGGCACCTGATATCGCTGGCAAAGGAATCGCAAATCCGTACGCGACGATTCTCAGTGTCGCGATGTTGCTGCGTTACTCGCTGAGTCTTGAAGAGGAAGCACAACTCGTCGAACGAGCCGTCTCCGATGCCATCAACAACGGCGTCAGACCCGCTGACATCGCCGGAAACGGGCCTTCAGCAACGACGGCGGCTGCGGCCGACGCAGTGCTCGAGGGACTGCGCCGATAGCCAGCTAAGCTATTGTCCTAGAAGGGAATGTAGAACTCGCCAGGTGACTCCGGGATTTTTTTGCTCACATTCCGGGCGAGACCAGTTATGATCCTGGCCACGGTGGTGCCACTCGGCGCCACCGCTTTCAGCTCCCAGACTCTTTTCCCCTTCTCGACCGGCTACGGTCGAGGTGTCTTTGGTGGAAACGGGACTCGCGTCGGGTTAGTCCCCAAGGTCGGAGCGGTCCAAACCGCCCGCCACGACCGTGGTCATCGTTGCCACATGCCAGGCCGGCCAAGAGCCGGCCTGTTTTTTGTCCGCGGTCATCTCTTCATAGACAACTGTTGGAAGACAGCCTAAGTCGCTGTTCCTCTAGCTTTAGCGGCTCGGACGAAGGCTCGATCGAGATCCGCCAACAGATCCTCGATTGCCTCGATACCAATCGACAGCCGCAGGAGGGTGTCGGAGATCCCTGCGCGCTTGCGGGCAACGGCCGCCATGCCGGCATGCGTCATGGAGGCCGGGTGGGCGATCAGGCTCTCGACCCCACCCAGGGACTCGGCCAGGGAAAAGCACTGCAGGCCGGCCACGAAGGCGCGCACCTGGTCAGCACCGCCCTTCAGCTCGAAGCTCAACATGGCTCCAAAACCTTGCTGTTGGCGGGCGGCAAGCGCGTGCTGGGGGTGAGTTGGCAGGCCGGGATAGAACACTCGCGCCGCCCCCGGATGCTGGGACACATAGCTCGCGATGCGACCGGCATTCTCGCCGTGGATAGCCAATCGAGCGTGCAGCGTACGAATGCCACGCAACGTGAGGTAGCTGTCAAACGGTGCACCCGTCACGCCGATGCAGTTTGCCCACCAGCACAGCTTCTCGTGCAGCTCCTTGCTCGCCGAAACGACCGCACCGCCCACCACATCGCTGTGACCGTTGAGATATTTGGTCGTCGAATGGAGCACCAGATCCGCACCCAACGCGATCGGCCTCTGCCAGACCGGCGACAGAAAGGTGTTGTCGACCAGCACGTTTGCTCCCGCGGCGTGACTTTGAGTCGCTAACGTGGCGATATCGACGATACGCAGCAGTGGATTGCTCGGCGTCTCGATCCACACCCATGCGGGCTTCTGTTCAAGCGCGCTCGTCACCGCGCTCTGATCTGTTTGGTCCACGAACAGCACCCGTAGACAGCCACGTTCGTGGAGGGCATTCAGCAATCGATATGTGCCGCCATAGCAATCGTGCGGCGCGACCAGTAGATCACCCGAGTTGAGCAACTGCGTCACGAGCATGACTGCAGCCAAGCCGGATGCCGTCACAACTGCTCCTGCCCCTCCTTCCAGCTCCGCCAGCGCGCAGGCCAATGCCTCGCGCGTGGGGTTGCCAGAGCGCGTGTAGTCGTACTGACGCGGTTCACCGAAACCTTTGAACGAGAAGGTGGAGGTCAGGTGAATCGGCGGGACGACCGCGCCGAACTGCGTATCGCAATCGAGCGCCGCGCGTACGGCTGCAGTGCTGGGCTGACGTGGCGAACTCATGACTTCGATTCTCCAGCCACAAGCGGAGCGAACACCGCTGTCAGCGCTTGCGACTCTTTCAGGAAGGCGTCGTGCCCAAAGGGTGATGACAGCTCGATCAACTGCGCCGGACCGGCAAGCTGACCAGCCAACTCACGCATGTCCGCCAGCGGCACCAACTGATCCTCGCGTACGGCGACCAGCGTAACGGGAGTCTTGATCGAAGCCGGATCGACTCGATGCAAATCGATCGACTCCGACAGGCAGACGAAGGACTCGGCCCGATAGCTCTGGGCATATGCGTCGCCGCGCGCCAAAAGATAGCGCTCGACCGGAAACTCGAAGCGCTGCTCCCGACGCGCGGGCTCCCCTGCGAATCGAGCAGCAAACTCGCCCGGCGTGCGATAGGTGGCCATGGCCAGCGCACGCGCGAGACGCAGACCGCCGGCGCTATCTTCTTTCGCGGCAGCAAAGCGCACGATTTCACGCTGCACGCTGCGCCACGCTGTCGCCATCGGATGAGTTCGATGCGCGGCGCTGATGACAACGAGCTGCCCCACGCGGCTGGCATAACGAGCCGCGTAGGCCAGAGCAACCATCCCACCGTACGATGCCCCCGCGATCGCCTCCAAGCGCTCGATTCCAAGCCCTTCGCGCACTTGCTCGAGCAACTCCGCTTGATCGAAAGCGCTGATGCTGGGGAAATCTTTCTGGCCTGACACCGGACCCGTCGTTCCCCCGCTGCCGCCGAGGTAATCGAGGCCCAGAACCCGTACGCGCGTCGTGTCCAGCGCTTGGTTGGGCCCCACGATCCCATCCCACCAACCGCGAGCGGACTCGCTGCCATACACCTGCCGATGCGCGGAAATCCCGCCTAGCGCGACGACCACCGGTCCTGCTGCCACTCCCGCCAACCGCCACCCCACCCGAACCTTGGGCAGCGTACCGCCATAGTGAAGCGCAAACGGCTGCGCCAGCTCGAGCACGCCTTCCTGGACGGACTCACCCGCTGTGGTGCGATTACTGGTAGAGGTCGAGCGCTGCCCCGCCTCACGCGAACTCGTCATGCAAAACTCCGCCTATGCCCATCAGTCAGGGCAGGTTCCGCGCATCGGGAAACCCTACGGAGCCGTAGTGGTAGGTCGTCGTGAACCATCTGCGCGACTGGAAATCCCGCAGCTTCACAACAACTCATCTGTCGGGCTTGGCTTTTTGCGCAAGCAGCCGCAGGAGTTGGCACCTTTCCGACGTGGTTAGCGTCGGCGGTTGCCCCGGCTTCAAAGGGCCTTTCCCTCAGCCGGTCTCGATGAGTTCGGCAAGTCTAGAGTGGGCAAAGCAAGGGCGTCAACAGCGACGCCGCTTCCAGTGGACAGAATGCG
>JBEVDW010000075.1:0-4139 GCA_040513115.1 Steroidobacteraceae bacterium
CCAGGGCTACTGGAACAACCCCGAGGAGACCGCGGCGACGCTGCTTCCCGGCGGCTGGCTGCGCACGGGCGACATCGGACACATCGACACGCAGGGTTTCGTGTTCATCGAGGACCGCAAGAAGGACATGATCCTGGTGTCGGGCTTCAATGTGTATCCGAACGAAGTGGAGAGCGTCGCGGCCCCCCATCCGGGCGTTCTCGAAGTCGCAGCCGTGGCACAGCCGAACGAACACTCAGGCGAGGTTGTCGCTCTGTTCGTCGTGAAGAAGGATCCGGGGCTCACTGAGCAAGACGTGATCGAGCACTGCCGGAAGGAGCTGACCGGATACAAAGTGCCGAAAGCCGTGTATTTCCGCAACGAGCTACCAAAGACGAATGTGGGCAAGATCCTACGGCGCACGCTGCGCGATGAGCTGAAGAAGGATACTCAAGTCGCGACGTGATACTGGGGACTGAACGTATGCACGGCTTCGATCATCGCCGCCGCATGCTCGGGCGGGACACCGGGATGGATGCCATGGCCCAGGTTGAAAACGTGTCCGTGCCCCGGCCCATAGCTGGCCAACACACGTTGCACTTCGATGCGAATCTGCTCGGGCGGAGCGTACAGGCAACTGGGATCCAGATTGCCTTGTAGTGCCTTGGCGTCGCGCACCGCTCGTCGAGCGGTTGCAAGATCCGTCGTCCAGTCGACGCCCAACGCGTCGCACGGCAGCTGTGCCATCTCGCTCAGCCAGGCACCGCCACCCTTGGTGAACAGGATGCGCGGCACCTTGCGTCCTTCGTGATCGGGCGTGAGCGCTTCGACGATGCGTTGCATGTACGCAAGCGAGAACTCGCGATATTGCGCGGGCGTCAGCACGCCGCCCCATGTATCGAACAGCATCACGGCCTGAACGCCAGCCGCGATCTGCGCATTCAAATACGCAATGGTAGTGCGCGCCAGTACGTCGAGTAGCTCGTGCAACAGCGCGGGATTCGCGTACAGCAGGGTCTTGATGGCTGCGAACTCACGAGTGCTGCCGCCTTCGACGACGTAGGTCGCCACCGTCCAGGGACTGCCAGCAAAACCAATCAATGGCACGCGGCCATCCAGCTCTTTGCGGATCAGTGCAACGGCGTCGATGACGTAACGCAGTTCCACGTGCGGATCGGGCACGTGGACCTTGCGCAGATCGGCCGTCGTACGCACCGTGTGTTCGATTCGGGGCCCCTCGCCGGTTTCGAACTGCAAGCCAAGGCCCATCGCATGCGGAATCGTGAGAATGTCCGAGAACAGGATCGCGGCATCGAGGGGAAAGCGCGCCAGCGGTTGCAGTGTCACCTCGCACGCGAGCTCCGGTGTCATGCACAGTTTGAGGAAGCTGCCCGCGCGTGCGCGCGTCGCGCGGTACTCCGGCAGGTACCGACCGGCCTGACGCATCATCCACACCGGTGTACGCGGCGTGGGCTGACGCAACAGCGCGCGGAGCAACAGGTCGTTCTTGAGCGAAGTAGTCATCGTTGTCAGCTGCGAGCCGATGGATCGAGCAGGCGCTTGTATTCGGCCAGTGCGTATCGATCAGTCATACCAGCAATGTAGTCCGCAATTGCGCGTGCCTTGCCGGCATCGCCGCTCTCGTTCTGCATGCGCTCGCATGCGAGATGATGTTCCGGGGGCAATAGTGCTGGTGTTTCGAACAGCACATCGAACAACGCGCGGATGACTTTGCGGGCCTTCGTCGTCATGCGCAGCACGCGAAAATGTCGGTAGACGTGGTCACGTAGATAGAGCTTTAGCTCCAGATGCTCATCGGCCATGTCAGGTCCGAAACCGATCAGTGGACCCGGATGCTCGCGCACGGCGCGATTATCTGTCGGTCGCGCCGCCTGCAGCGTGGACAAGGTCGTTTCGATCAGATTCGTAACGACGCGGTTCACCATGCGTCGAACGACTTCGTGAATCAAACGACGAGCATTGATATCCGGGTAGAGGCGCATGACCTCATCGTGCTCACGGGCGAACACACGCACCTCGCGCAAGGCATCGATGGTAATGAGCCCCGCGCGCACGCCGTCGTCGAGGTCGTGGTTGTTGTATGCGATCTCGTCGGCCACGTTGGCAATCTGCGCCTCGAGACTCGGCTGCTGGCGGCGAATGAACCGCTCGCCCAACTCGCCCAGCTGTTTTGCGTTCTGCAGCGAGCAATGCTTGAGGATGCCCTCACGGGTTTCAAAAGTAAGGTTCAAGCCAGAAAATTCCGCGTACCGCTCCTCGAGCTCGTCCACGACCCGCAACGATTGCAAATTGTGCTCAAAGCCGCCGTACGCGCGCATGCAATCGTTGAGCGCGTCCTGACCTGCGTGACCGAACGGCGTGTGGCCCAGGTCGTGCGCGAGGCAGATCGCTTCCGTCAGTGTCTCGTTCACCGCGAGTGCGCGGGCGATGGTACGCGCGATTTGCGCGACCTCGATGGAATGGGTCAATCGCGTTCTGTACAAATCGCCTTCGTGATTCACGAAGACTTGCGTCTTGTAGACGAGGCGCCGGAACGCATTCGAATGAATGATGCGGTCGCGGTCGCGCTGAAACTCGCTGCGATGGCCCGGCGCTGACTCGGTATAGCGCCTTCCCAGCGAATGTGCGTCGTGGGACGCGTAAGGGGCGAGTGAACCCGGCGTCGGTGTCATGTCAGCCGAAATGCTCTGCGAGCGTTTGCTCGAAGACGTCGCGGGGATAGACGGCGGTGACCGTTGCCTCCCCGAGCCGTTTCAAGAGCACGAGTCGAAGCTGGCCTTTGAGCACCTTTTTGTCCATGCCCATGAGCTCCAGCGCACGCCGCGCGCCGAGGCGCGGCGGCGCGATGGGCAGCTCGAGCTTCTGCATCAGACGCAGAGAGCGATCAGCGTCGCCTTGCGTGATGGCGCCGAGGCGTCGCGACATGTCGAGTGCGAGGGCCATGCCCGCGGCAACGGCTTCGCCGTGCAGCCATTCGCCATAACCCGCCGCGGTTTCGATCGCATGTCCGAAGGTATGTCCGAAGTTGAGGATGGCTCGTAGGCCATGCTCGCGCTCGTCCTGCGCAACGACTTCGGCCTTGATCTCGCAGGAGCGACGAATTGCATGGACGAGGCTCGACGCATCGCGTTCGCGAAGCGGCGCAGCATTGCTTTCGATCCAGTCCAGAAAACTCAGGTCGCAAATGAAACCGTACTTCACGACTTCAGCCAGACCGGCTCGATATTCGCGCGGCGGCAACGTGGCGAGCGTCTCAATGTCGGCAATGACAGCGCGCGGCTGGTGAAATGCGCCGATCAAATTCTTACCGCCCGGATGATTGACACCCGTTTTACCGCCGACCGAGGAATCTACCTGGGCCAGCAACGTCGTGGGCACTTGGATGAAGTCGATACCGCGCTGATAGGACGCGGCGGCAAAACCGACGATGTCGCCGATCACGCCGCCTCCAAGGGCTACGAGAGTAGCATCGCGGTTGAATCGTCCCGCGACCAACGTGTCGAAGATCTTGCTGGTCGTCTCGAGTGTCTTGTATTGCTCGCCATCGGGCAGCGCCAGCAGGGACACTCTTCTGTCAGCGCGCTCGAATGCACTCTTGAGCCGTAGAGCATAGAGGGGCTCGATCGTCGTATTGGTCACGATCAGTAGATCGCGCGTGGCGACACTCCCCAATAACTCAGCACTGCGCTCCAGCAGCTGCGCGCCAACGTAAATCGGATAGCTACGCTCGCCCAGGTCGATATCGATGCGAGTGGGTTCGCTCGCCCGATTCATGCGGGCTGTTCCTGGCGTAGACGCTGCACGATGTCTTCGGCGACGCCGCGGACGTGCCGGCCATCCGTGGGCACGATCATGTGTGCAGTGACTTCGTAGAGCGGTGCACGCACGCTCATCAGCTCGCGCAGCCGCGCTTCCGGATCAGCAGTAAACAACAGTGGCCTATGTCGTCCGTGTCGAGTGCGCTCGAGTTGCTGTTCGATGGAGGTCTGCAGGTACACGGTGCAACCCCGGTTGTGCAAACACTCGCGGTTTTCCGGCAGCAGCACGGCACCACCGCCCGTCGCGATCACGACATCGTCCAATGACGTGAGGGCCGCAATCGTCTCCCGCTCACGCTGCCGAAACCCGGCTTCGCCCTC
>JBEVDW010000076.1:0-4003 GCA_040513115.1 Steroidobacteraceae bacterium
ACACTTAGCCGGATGCTTGCAGTTAGCTCAGCGGTGTACATAGGCCCTGGGTAATGTCGTTGATCTTGGCTTGAACTCGGGGTCCCAGCTGTATTGGCCTTCGCCATACAGAATCTTGCCCTTGCCAATGGCAAGCGCGCCGATCGGCCTTGATGGGAGCTCGATCACGCTAATTGCCTCATTCACCGTGAGCCGATCGACGCGCGAACGCAGGTTGGCCTCGTCGCGAGCGGACCAGGAATCGCTCAGCACTGCACCGGCCGCCTCATGGATCAGGGGCGGTTGTGCGTTGGTGCGGGGTGCTTCACGTCGCAACGAGGGCGCCCGGGAGGCGATTTGCGCGAGCTTGGGGCGCACTTCCAGCCGTATGTTCGTGCGAGCGAACGCGCGATCCGTCATGCCGAGCGGCTCCAGTTGAACCAGCCTGGCAGCCGCCGCGATGGTGCCGCCTTCGTACGCCATGGTCGGTACGAGGGCTACGCCAACTCGCACGGGCTCGCGGGCGCTCGTGAGATTCGCTGTGAGCGGCAGCGTATTGTCCGAGTAGTTCAGGAGCCGTCGCTGTTCGCGATCGACCCACAAAGGGTTCTCTGAGATGCCATCGCTACGGAGCTCGCTGACGGTCAGCACACCGCTCGTGGGATTGCCCAATGCGCGATCGCGTGCTTCCAGCGTGATGTCATCGGCGCTCTTCCGATTGGAGCCCTGATCGCTCCATACCGTGCGTTCCCATACGGCATATCGTGTCGCGTCATACGTCTTGTGCTTGATATCGAGCTGCTTGCCCAAGAGCGGGATGCCAACCAGCAGAGGTGACAGCGCCAGCATTGCCACGATCGCTTCGGCGATTGCATTACCTCGCTGTCGGCCGAATGGTTGTGAGATGGCGACGGGCATTTTTCTCTCAAAGCCCCAATCCCAGATCCGCTGCCGTCAAGCGCGCTTCCCAGAAGGGATTGAACAAATTGGCGTACTCGGCTCGCGAACGACCAAGCGACGCGAACGCAGAGCCTTGCGGGCGTTTGAACTCGACGCGCGCCATCGCGGCAGCCGCAATGGGATCGCGGGTCGGCTGCATGCCGAGAAGCGGCGCCGTTTCCACACGACCCTGCGGCTTCGTCGCCAGCACGCCAATGCGCAGCGCTTGATCGCCGGGATCTCCACTTACGTTGAAATAGTTCGGCACGCCAGCGTAGTCGCGATCCAGTTCCCGAGCGCTGGCTCTCGTGCGAGGTCCGATGGCGTGCCAATCATTCCACCCGAAGAGATCGCGGTTGCGGTAGCGCAGGCGATCCGTGGCATGCCAATCGGCATTGCGATCGTTCTGTGTATGGGTCGTGCTGCCATCCTTTCTGATCTGTTTGATGATGAGCGAATCATCGGTCCATCCGCGGCGGCCCGTGATCCAACGCCGGTTATCGTCTGTTGCGCCCACGCTGGCATTGACGACTTCATTGATGCGGCCCTTGTCGTTGCTCGCCGTGTACCGCTGCACGAATCTAGGCACGGCGGCGAGTTGCCCGAGCAACTGAACCTGGATGGGTGTCCGCAGCGTGCTGGGCATCCGGTTCAGGTCGCCATCGTCGTTTACGTTGATATCCGGGTCGTATGCCTGCGCCGTCGCGCGCATGAGTTCGTTGAGATGGTTGAGGGCGAGCGATGCTTGTGTTTCCAACTGCGCGGCACGGTAACTGCTGTTGAGATCATTGATGCCTGCGACCACCTCGCCCGCAATCTCATCGTTCGCCTTTCGAATCTCGACGATGACATCCTCAGCCTGAGCGACATACTGGCCTATATAGGGAATCCACCTGGCGACTTTCTCCACATCGTCGATGGATTCGTGCACGTAGCGCAGCCAGCTCGTATAGGAGACGTAGTGCCCGACCGCAATATCATTGGCCACCATCGCGCGGTTGCTGTAGGCCATGAAATTGAGATGTCTCGCGGTCCACACGGCGCCGCTGTATGCCGCTGCATCGGCGGCATTCGTCACATTGGATTTCTCAGTGATCTTCTGTCCCGTGTTGTACATCAGCACGAATGCAGCACTGCCGATCAGAATGCCGAACAACGCGAGCGGAGCGATCTGCCCGCGTTGGGGTTGGCACAAGCGGTGCGACGGGAACGCGCCTCTCGGCATGCCGATCTCCGGCGGGTTGGTAATGAGGGATCACTGGCGCGAGTGGCTCGCGCCAGTGCGTTGGTGCGCTTAGTTGCCAGCGTTGGTTTGCTGGTTGTAGGTCGACAGATTCTGAGCACCTGCTGCACGGTTCTGCGCAGCGGTAGCCGAGGTCTGTGCAGCCGTAACATCTGCGGTTCCGGATTGGCCTGCCATTTCGCGGCTCAATCCCGCCATCTGGTTTTGCAGCACATCACCGAATGCCGCAAATAGACCGATGCCCGCGACGGCCACGAGCGCAGTGATGATGATGTACTCGCTCATGCCCTGGCCGAATTGGCGAGCGCAGCTGGCGACGAGCGGGGGATGTGTGGGGGAAAGCCATGGGATACCTCCTTGCAGGAATGAACAGATCCGTTCGGGGAGTGCGCTATGTTCGCGACGGCGGCACGTTAAGCGGGAGGCCCGGCACGCTCAATGAGCATTGCCGGCGAGTTTGTGCAGAAATGCGGGTGTGCTAGGGGCCGTCCACCCTGCCAATCGCCTGCGCCCGCAGCCTCATGAACTCCTGCAGCCCGTCCACATCGCCGGCTCGAAATTTGTATGTGATCTCCTGCTCGAGTGCATACACGCGCGCGAAGGGCTCCGCAGGCCATTCCCGCTGAAACGACTCACGCAAGGTCATGTTGGGATCGCACATTCCGCGCTCGACACATCCGTGGCCGATGTCCTCATTCGCCATGGAGCAGTCATAGCCGATGCTACAGGCTGTCAGCATCCACGCGAGTCCTGGCAGTGGGTCCGAGAGCAGTCCCGGAAACGTCAATAGGCCACCCATCGCAAAGATGGCGTCTGCATCCTTCGAGGTGACTGCGCCCTGCATGTAGCGAGGGATATCTTCCGAAATCAGTTTGATTCTCTCTGGGCTGCCTTCCGGGTATCTCGTCACGTCTTCTCTTGCAAAGTTCAGCGCCGCGTAGCGATCGCCGTGCGCAGCTGCCATCTGCATCCACTCGCGCGGTGTGCGGTTACGTGTCGCTGGCGGCGTTCCATCCAGCGGATCCGCATCGGTGAATCGCTGCACCGCTTGAGTTTCTGTCGGCGCACAACACGGTCGGCATCGGTCAAGCCAGGTAAGTCTGCGAAGGAGTCTTCGAGTGCCTCTTCCGGAGTGTCCTTCCGCCCTTGGAGCAGGCGGATCTCGATGCGACACGTCAGCAGCGCGATGCCGAGGTAGAACTCGGCTCGCGCGTCTCCTTTCTCTGTAGCGACCAATGCGCGTTGAGAGAATTCGACAATATCCGGTGCGAATCTGTAGTTGCGACCCCAGTCGGGATGCTGTGCCATGACACCCAACGCCACTGTCCCCGTGATCAGCACCATCCTGTTCCTGGCCGTCATGGATCGCGGAGCCATCCCTTGGAGTGATTCTCTGGAGCAGAGACGAGAATCGGAGTGCGTACCCTCGGCTGTTTGAGCTCAGTCGCTCAAGTGCTAGCATCCCTTTGCCGCGCGTCGACCACACCGAACGACAAAAAACACGCCGGTACATAACGGGAGGCAATCATGGAATGGCGTCGACTGGTTCTAGCATCGTTCCTGGTAGTCACTTTCTTCAGTCACTCAGCAGTAGCCGATGAGCGGGCTCCAGCGGTCTATCCGAACGAAGCCGTCTGGCGAGCGGCATCCGACGCGCTTGATCGCGGACCCAAGACGATCGAGATCAAAGATCAGGCGAGTCTTGCGTTGCCTGAGGGCTACGGCTTTCTGCCGCGCGAGCACGCGGTGAAGGTGATGGAGCTCATGGGCAATTCGAGCGATGAGCGTCTGCTCGGGCTCATCTATCCGCTGCGAGAGAACACCGAGTGGTTCGTGACTGTC
>JBEVDW010000077.1:0-6920 GCA_040513115.1 Steroidobacteraceae bacterium
TGTTCCGCATGAGGATCCTCGTAGCTCCATACCGCGTCCTGCAAACGCTTCCCTGCCGTGCGCACGCTGAAGTAATTGGCCGTGCCTTTGAACGGGCAGCGAGTCGTGGTGTCGGTGCGTTCGAGCGCCTCCATCTTTACGTCGGACCGCGGGAAGTAATAGCGATCCTTCGAGCCGTCTTCTTCCACCTTGACGACATCGCGGGAGTCCGCCATGACCTCGCCTGCGACACTGGCCTGCACACGTCCGTCGACGCGCACTTCCCGCACGACGTGCTCGGGATGCTGACGATGGCCCGGTGATTTGCTCATTTCACGTTCCTCCTGATCTGCACGTTGCGGTCCACTTGATAAGTCGATCGTGTGCTGCACAGGTTCCGTTCTCGGCGATGCCCGTTGATGGGTTGACTATGACTTGGGTCGTACCGGCACCCACACCTCCAAGCCACCCATGCCTGTGCGTCCATCGAAGCTCGATGTGTAGCGCTCGAACAGCGGCGCATCGACGATCTCGTAGTCCGATGCGGGAAGCCACTGACCGAAGATCGCCCTGAACGTCTCGCCGATGGCTGAGATGTGCTCGGCATGGTGAAAGACAGCATAGTGCTGCGGCGCTATGCGCAGGCGAGCGAAGTCAGGCGGTATCGATGCAAAACCCTGCACCTGGACGCCACAGAGATAGTCCATGTTCGCCTCGTCATCCGTGTTGTAGCAGACACCATAAGCGTAGCTGCCAGTTTGTCCAGAGACGTGACCGATATAAGGCGCGAAGCGCTGCCACTGAGCCGGTATCCCGGCGCGCGCTGCTTCCGAATAGCGCTCGCTGATGCCGGCGATCAGTAGGGGGCCGTGATCTTCGAATCGAGGTGCCGAGAGGGCAGAGGTCATGGTGGGCTCCAGGCGCAGCGGTGGATCGAGTGCGAGATTACGGACGTGCAACGGCCCACTTGATCGCCGTTGCGGTGACGTGTCGAGGCTGATCGATCAGCTGGCTGCCGGCGCAAACACGGCGTGCCAGAACTCCGTGTAGGCGGCCGGTGGTTCTGGACTCTCGAACACCGTCTGCAGCGTCAGAATGGACGTGATGCGTTTGCGCGGCTCTGACATCCACGCGCTGCCCAGTCCTCCAATCCAGCCATACCCGCCAACGGGGATGCCTTGTGGCGTTACCCGATTCACGACCGACAGGCCGAGTCCCCAGCCGCTGTGATCATCCAGAATGGGTCTCGCACCTGCACGCTGTTGCGCAGTGACGTGGTCCTTCGTCATCGCGGCAACGGAGGCCGCGGAGAGCAGTTGCCGAGTGCCGGCTCGTCCGCCGTTCAATAGCAAGCGCGAGAAAGCAAAGTAGTCGTCGACGGTGGATACGAGGCCGGCGCCGCCATCGGGAAATGCGGGCATACGTGACCAAGCGCTGTTCGGTGCTGCGTCGTAGCGCTCGAGCTCCCCACCATTGTGTCGATGCGCATCGACCAGGCGCTCGAGCTTGGCAGTCGGCACGAAGAAACCCGTGTCCTTCATGCCGAGGGGTGCGAAGACGCGCTCGTCCAGGAATGCCGGCAGCGACAGTCCACTCACGCGCGCAATCAGAACGCCCAATACGTAGGAGCCCGTGTTGTACATCCAGCGCTCGCCGGGTTGGGCCATCAATGGCAGCTCGCTGAGTTTTCCCATCCATTGATCGGGTGTGTAAGGCGAGTTGGGGTCCGGTGCGCTGAAGCCCGGTAGCTTGAGCTCCTCGATCCTGCGCTGAATCGGATACGTGCCGGGCGGCGCGAGGATGATGCCCATGCCGAACGTGAAGTTGAGTAGATCCTCCACCGTGATCGCACGGCGTGCGGGCACTGTGTCGTCAAGAGCGCTTTCCAGGCTTCTCAGCACACGTCGATTCGCAAGCTCCGGCAGCCAGCGCTCGACCGAATCGTTCAGGGTGAGCTTGCGGTCTTCGACCAGCATCAGCGTCGCAGCCCCGACGATCGGCTTGGTCATCGAAGCGATGCGAAAGATCGAGTCGCGTTGCATGGGACGCGCGGCGTGCTTTCCCTGCCTGCCAACGGCAATCACTTCGGCTTCATCGCCATGGCCGATCAGCGCAACTGCACCGGTCGCATAGCCGCGGTCGACATGTGACTGCAGCATCGCTCTGATACGTGCGCCGTTCGCGCCGGCTCTCGTCCACCGCGGCAAAGCCGCCAACGAAATGCCCATGCCGGCAAGTGCCCCCGCAAACCGACGACGATCAATGTTCATGCGCATGTCTCCACAGTCTCGCTTCGTTACCCAAGGACGATTGGGCACGCGCCCAGCCGACTTGTGATTTGCTAGGCAACGGCCACAAGCACCTTGCACTGGTTCTGCGGCTTTCGGAGCGCCTCGAAACTGGCGGGTAGTTGCTCGAGTGTCGTCACGTCCGTAATCAGAGGCTCGGGTTTGACGCCTTCGCGGGCCAGCGCGTCGATGACAGCTTCGAAGTCGCCAACTTCATACGCCAGGCTGAAGTTGATCACGATCTCTTTGAGCAAAGCGTTCACAGGAATGAAGGTGTCTGGCAGATAACAGCCACCGGCGCTGAGAATCTGGCCGCGGCTGCGCACGAGATCTACGGCTTGCGCCATCATTCCCGGAATGCCAACACACTCGACAACGATGTCCGGCGGTGCGCCGCACAGCGCTGAGAATCGCTCGCGGACATTGTCCGAGTGTGGGTCGACAGTGGCCGTTGCCCCCAGCGACAGGGCCAGCGCGCGTCGGCCGCTGCTGGGCTCACTCACGATCACGTTCGCAGCGCCGCCGAGCACTGCGAACAAGATCACCGCGGATCCAATGGGTCCCGCGCCCAGTACCAGAACGTTAGCGCCCTGCAGCGCTCGCGCATGACTCATGGTGCGGTAGCCCACGGCCAGCGGTTCGACCAGCGCGCCTTCTTGGAACGACAAGCCCGGAGGCAACTGGCGCACGAGCTTGGCGTCCACGGCAACGGCTTGTGCGAATGCTCCGGGTCGCTGATAGCCCACGCCCTTTTGAGCTGCGCAATGGAACAGGTGACCGTCTCTGCACTCTGCACACTGCCAACAGGGAAAGATCGGCAGCACGGCGACCCGCGTTCCAACCGCATGCTGGGCGTGGTTGGCGTCCACGATCGTGCCGCAGAACTCATGACCGAGGATGGTTCCTGGCTGCAGCACGCCCGGCGTTTCGCTCCAGTGAAGGTCCGAGCCGCAGATGCCGGCGTGCGACACTTCGACGATCACCTCGCCGTCAGCCGGAATGGGATCGGGCACGGTTTCGATGGTCAGCGGCTTGCCGATTTCATGGAAGACAGCTGCGCGCATAGGTCGCCTCGCTGGGAGATTCGCCACGGGGCGTGAGAGTCGACAGTCGAACGCGATCAGCCGGCTCAGCGTTCGGGCGCTCGTAGCTCCGGAGCAGCCGGCCGTATCAACACACCGCCATCCACGGGAATCTCGGCTCCCGTGATGAACTCGGCTTCGTGCGTCGAGAGAAACAATGCCGTGTAGGCGACATCCTCGGGTCGGCCCAGGCGCGTGAGACTGAGCGAGCGCACGACGGGGCCTGCGACCGGATCGTCCATCACCTGTTGCGACGCCGTGCCGCCGCTTGGGATGAAACCGATGATGATGGCGTTCGCGCGGATACCGTCCTTGCCGTATTCGACGGCGACCTGGCGCGTGAGCGCATTCAGTGCGCCCTTGGCGGATGTATATGCAGCAAGACGCGTCAGCCCGACTTTCGAAGACATGGACGAGATGTTCACGATCGAACCGCCGCCGCTCTTGCGCATGACGGGCACCGCGTACTTGCAACCCCAGAAGGGCCCGGCAGCACACGTTCGCATCATGTACTCCCAGTTCTCGCTGGGCAGATTCTCGACGGACTCTTCGCCGCCGGAGGCAATGAAATCGGCTGGCGCGGCGTTGTTCACGAGAATGTCCAGCCGTCCCCACTTCTGGTCTGCGCTCGCGATGAGACTGCGAACGTCGGCTTCATTGCCTACGTCGGCGCGAGTGAAGATCGCGAGCCCACCGGACTTCTCGATGTCCGCGACCACCTGCTTGCCGGCTTCGCTATCACGGCCCGACACCACGACCTTGGCACCTTCTGCGGCGAATACCTTGGCGACGGTGCGTCCAATGCCCTTGGTGGAGCCTGTGATGACGGCAACTTTGCCTTCCAATCGATTGACGGCGCCCATCGGATCCCCCTTCGGTGCGCTCTACGAGCGTGTGCATGCGCTTCGGCATGTCGTATTCGAATCATCGGCGTCGTGATTGTTGGTCTGCGGTAGAAACGCAGTCAACGTGTGAAATCCCCAGTCGTGCAGTCGCGCACCGACGCTCGAGCTGACTATCCGGTGCGGTCCTGTCGCGTTGCCACCATCTGCTCGAGCCGGCCGGGATCCACCGGTTTGGTGAGATGCTCGTCGAATCCGGCCTGGCGCGCGGCCGCCTTATCGGAGTCCTGTCCCCACCCGGTCATTGCGATCAGCAGCAACGAGCGCCCCCAAGGCTCCGCACGCAGTGCGCGTGCGACACCGTAGCCATCGAGATCCGGCATGCCGATGTCGATGATCGCGACCGCCGGCCGATGCGATTGCGCCAGCGCGAGTGCGGAGACACCGTCATAAGCGACGCGCACATCGTGACCAGAGAGCTCCAGCAACAGGCACAGCGCGTCGGCGCCGTCGCGACTGTCGTCCGCCACGAGGATGCGGCAGCCGCTCGACGCTTGATGCGCGCTCGATGTCGTCGCAGCGTCCTCGCCGGCCTCGGTCGGAAGCGGCAGGCGCACGCTGAATGTGCTGCCTTGGCCCTGGCCTGCACTGTGCACAGCAACGCTGCCACCGTGCAGCTCGACGAGCCCTTTCACGAGCGCAAGACCGATGCCGAGACCGCCTTCGGACCGATGCCGCGTACCCGCGAGTTGCGCAAACATCGTGAAGATGCGCGACCGCTCCGCCGCCGAGATTCCCATGCCGTTGTCATGCACCTCCAGCAATAGCGCTCCCGAGGTCACCGCGGCCGTCAGCTCGATGCGGCCACCCGGGTCCGTGTACTTGGCTGCATTCGTCAGCAGGTTGGCGAAGACCTGCGCGAGCCGCAACGGATCGCCATCGAGCAGCGGCGGCTCCGCAGGTAGCGAGATCACGAGGCGATGGTTGTAGCGGTCGATCAGCGGCCGCGCCGATTCGACGGCCGCATCGACCACGCTTGCGATATCCACTCGTGTGCGCTTGAGCACGACTTTGTTCTGGGTCACGCGCGCGGCATCCAGCAGATCATCGAGCAGCAACCCCAGGTGCCGCACTTGCCGCTGAATGACCGTGCGCGCCCACTCTGCTTTTTGCTGGTCGATGGCGGGCGAGCCGAGCAGCTGGGCGGCCGTCAGGATCGGCGCAAGGGGATTGCGCAACTCATGCGAGAGCGTGGCGAGGAAGGCATCTTTCTGACGATCGGCTTCCTTGAGCTGGGCGATCAGTGTTTCGAGCTGCTGCTCGACGTTGCGTTGCTCCGTTACGTCGACGCCGACGCCGACGCGAAGATCGCTGCCAAGAGCGATGTTGGACCAGAGCACCTGCCGCACGCGTCCATCTTTGGTTCGCGTGGGTACTTCCCGCCAGCCGTCATTCACCCGCTCCATGAACGCGCTGGCCTCGGCACGGATCGCCGGATCCGGATAGCACAGCTCCATGGCGCTCTGCCGCAGCAGATCGTCGCTCGTCCAGCCCAAAGTCGCCGTGAACTGACGGTTCACCAGCACGCGTGAGACGCTGGCGTCGTAGCGGGTCACGATGATGGGTATTGCATCCAGCAGTTGCGCGAGCAGATCCCGTTCGGCGCGCACTTGTGCATCGGCACGCGCCAGCTTCTCCGCCGCCGTGTGGCGTTCGGTGAGGTCTTGCACCACGCCCGCGACGCGTGTGACGGAGCCGTCCGGCGCGCGCAGCACGGCCGCTACGCTCGCAAACCAGCGCACGGCACCATCGAGTCGCCGCACGCGGAACTCGGACACGAACTGCTCGGCTCCATTCAATGCGGCCTGGAACTCGGCCTCGACGCGGGGACGATCGCCGGGATGCACGAAGTCGAGCCAGTTGTCGGCCATCGGCGCCGCTGAGTCGGCAGGCACGCCCATCAACCGGGAGAGGTGCTCATCCCACACGTTGCGTCCGGTACGAACGTCGTACTCCCAGGCGGCCAGTCCTCCAGCCATCATCGCGGAGGTATGCCGCGCTTCGCTTTCTTCGAGTCGGGTCAGCAACTCGTGCTGCCGCTGTTCGGCGAGTTTGCGCTCGGTGATGTCGGTGACCGTGCCGATCATCTCGAAGGGCGTGCCGTCTGCCTCGTATTGCGCGCGACCGCGATTCTCGAGCCACTTCGTGGTGTCGTTGGTCACCACACGGAACTCGCAGTGAAACGACACTCGCTGCTCGATGGCCGTGGCAATGGCCTGTTGAAAGCGATCGAGGTCGTCTGGGTGGATGAGGTCGAAGAAGACGCCACCCGTCGGTTCGACCTTGTCGGGCGCAAGCCCGAGCAGCGCGTAGCACTCGGGTGACCATGTGACGGCGTCGGAGCGCATGTTCCAAGTCCACAGCCCGGTGTTCGTGCCCTGCAGTACGAGCCTCAAGACGCTTTCAGGGTTGCTCCCTGAAATGACGTTGGCACGCTCGGTGTGGCCCTCGTCGATAGCCATGGATGATCTCTACAAATCTTGCGCGGAGTGCGCCAGGTGAGCCCCGCAGCGAACCGTTCTGCGCGCCATGTGTCGCGGAGGGCCTCGGCGATGCTACCCGCCGGAAGAGCATTTTTCGACGCCGACACCCACCGGCGTTGAAAAACAAAGCCCCGCAAGCGCGGGGCCAATCCTTTTGCTGATTCGCTTACTGGCGGAAACGCTCGA
>JBEVDW010000078.1:0-5664 GCA_040513115.1 Steroidobacteraceae bacterium
AATGCGTAGCTGCTTCAAAAGCCCAGTTCCAGCCCGCAAGGTGCGGCCCGCGCAGGAGCCGGCGCGCGGAGATGTAGAGTAACGACCAGCAAAGGTTCAGCAAACTCAGCAGCCGAAAATTCCACTTGCGGCTCAAACCAACAAGCCGTTGATAGGCATTTTTGTTCAATTTGACCTCATGCTAATGACGCCCAACAACAAATAGGCGACCTAAATGTCGCAATTTGGAATGACATGTTCGCTGCTACGAGGCCGACTTCCTGCATCCGTTCAAGTCCTTCTGTCGTTTTTGTTGTGTGCCTTCTTGGAAGGATAGGCGACAAGGCAGCAGGCTAGTCGTGTCGCTTGGTCTCAGTCAATTGTGCCCGAAGCGTGCACTCATGTGCGCGATGCGAACAGCTGCGTTCGGCTATTCCGTTCCTTTTGCACCGCATACATCAAAGCAGCACGTAACGCTGCGGCAACGACATAGCCGTCGCCATGCCCTCTCCCGCAGCCGCGAGGGGACCCCGCGGGGAAGCGGGAGGGGGTGATGGAATGGCTTTAACTCAACGGGTAACTCATCCAGCGTATTTCACCGAACACCCATACGGCTTCGTGCTCGGGTTCGCGATCTTCTTGCCGGACGCGATCGCGGCCAACGACGTGCTGACGTAGTTCTCCGCTTTGGCGATGTCTTCTTTCTTGTTGGACGCGATGCTGTCGATGCCGCCTTTGTAGACGAGCTGACCCTTCGCGTCGATGATGAAAATATGCGGTGTCGTCTGCGCTCCATAGAGCTTGCCGACTTTGCCTTCCGGGTCGAGCAGGACCTCGCTGGGTGCAGCGCTGCGATCGCTGTTGAGCTTCAGTGCCGTGGGACCGTCGACGTAACCTTGTTGTCCTGGCGCCGATGAGATCACTTGCAGCCATACGACGCCCTGGTCGACGGCTTCTTTCTGCAGCTCCGGCATGTTGCCGCTCTCATAGTGCTTCTTGACGAATGGACATTCGTGGTTGGTCCATTCGAGGACCACGGTCTTGCCTTTGAAGGACGCGAGATCGACCGGTTTGCCCTTGGCATCAGTGGCGGAAAAGGTCGGGGCCGGAGCGCCGATCTCGGGCGAGGCCCACGCGGTGGCGGCCGCAAGAATGCAGGTGATACCGATGGCAGTACGCTTGAGCAGTGGTTGCAGCATGTTGCTCTCCTTGGAGGCGATCAGTTGGGGTGCGAAGTCGAAGCAAGTAGTGCGCCATCAGCGCCGATGGTGTTCAGCACGATGTCGGGGGTGAGGATTTGCGGCAGTACCACGGGTGCGCTATCGCGTCCGGCCGGGTAGAAGACATAGAGCGGCACACCGCTGCGGCCGAACTGCGTCAGTGCGCGAGTGATGTGCTCGTCCTGATGGGTCCAGTCGCCCTTGAGGTAGACGATGCCGCTGGCGGCGAATGCTTGCTTCACTGCATCGGTGCTGAGTGCCACACGCTCGTTGGCGAGGCACGTGATGCACCACGCAGCGGTGAAGTTGAGGAACACGGGCTCGCCTTTCGCACGCAATGCATCGAGGCGCTCGGAGCTGTACGGCTCCCAGGTACTACTCGCACTGGCCACTTGCGGAGCGGCTGCGCGATTCGTCAATCCCACGTAGCCCGCGACCAGGGCGCCAGCCACAGCCGCGGCCGCAACGGCGGTGCCGAGCGAGCGTCCGCTTCGTCCTCTGTTTCGCGTGGTCTGAAACAGCCACGCACCGAAAGCGATCGCCACCATGCCGCCGAGTGCAACGACGATGGCATCGCTGCCCGCCTGCATTGCCAACACCCACACCAGCCAAACCGCGGCGGCGTACATCGGAAATGCCAGCGCTTGCTTGACGCGTTCCATCCAGACACCCGGTCGCGGCAAGCGCCGTTGCAACGCGGGCCACGTGCTCAACAGCAAGTACGGCACGGCCAGGCCGAATCCCAGGCTGAGGAAGATGATGAGAACTGCGATAGCCGGCTGGCTCAGCGCATAACCGATCGCCGCCCCCATGAACGGCGCAGTGCACGGCGTCGCGACGAGTGTCGCCAGTACACCCGTGAAGAAACTGCCCGTGTAGCCTGGCTTGTCCGCGAGCGCTCCGCCGATGCCGACCATCGAGCCGCCCAGATAGAACACACCGGACAAGCTCAACCCCACGGCAAACATCAGGTACGCCATCGCGAGCACGAACAGAGGCGATTGGAATTGAAAGCCCCAGCCGAGTTGCGCACCGCCCGCACGTAACGCCAGCAAGAGCACGCTCAACGCAGCGAAGCTCGCGAGCACGCCCGCCGTGTAGGCAATGCCTTGCCAGCGTGCCTGTGCGGCGGAGTGTTCTGCATGGGCTAGCAGTGACAGCGCTTTCATCGACAGCACCGGGAAGACGCACGGCATCAGGTTGAGAATCAGCCCGCCCACGAACGCGAACAGCACGGCGGAAAGGAAACTCACGGAGGATGCCGGTGACGTTTCGCTTGCAATTGCAGCGTTCGCTGGCGCAGCGGTAATCGTGAACCCCCGCGTGATCACGCCCGCCCCGGTGTCTTCGCTGACTACGAGCACCCCTTCCAATGGACGTCCCGCGGCCAGCGGCGAGTCGCCCGGCTGCAGTTGGATGGTCACGTCCTTGCCGTCGATCTGTCGCGGCTGCGCCGCACCGTGCGCTGCTACACCCCATTCGCTCGGGTAGAACCACAAGTCCTTGATGCGCGCGTCATCGAACTGGGCTTCGCGCAGGCGCAGGGTGGTTCGACCTTTCTCCGATTCGACACTGGCATTCCATGGGCTGGCCACAGGCAGGCGGACCTGTGCAGCAGCGATGAGATCTCGCGTGGCGCTGTCCGCACGCGTTCCTGCGGGAGCGATCACGGGCAGCGTCATGCCCAGTGTCACTTGCTGCGGGATGCACTCGGCTTCGCAGACCAACCAGTCGACCGTGGCTTCGATCGGAAATTCGCTACCGACCGTCGCGTTCTGGGGCACGCTGACGGTCGAGAGCAATGTCACTTCGTCCGCGTAACCGTAATTGGTGATCGGCCCGAGCGTGAACCGCTGGGGCACGGGCCATTGGATGGGGCCCGCCGAAGCACCCGCCGGTAGGCTCCAGTCGATGCTCGTTGCAGTGCCGGAATCTCCCGGATTGAGCCAGTACGTGTGCCAGTGAGGAATAATCTGCTGCTGTACACCCAGCAGGATCTGCTCACCGGGCTTCACGGCAGTTACGGATGCAACCAGCCGCGCCTGCACTTGAGCCGTCGCCGCTCGGTCCGACGCAGCGGCCGCTGCATGGCACAGCAGCACGAGCAGCAGTGGGAGGATGCTCATCACGCTTTGCAGCGACGGAAGGCGCTTTGCTTCGACGGTGGACTGCATAGGTGCTCTATTGCAACTGGAAGTAGACGGGCACCTGGTGGGCTGCCCCCACCTACTCAACCGCGCGCCGATACGCCAACGTGTACTTCACCGCCTGCGGCAACTGCCCGCTCGATACCGCGACATCCAGGCTGAGTGTCTGACCATCCGGACTCAGGCGGAACGTATTCACGCGCATGCCATCTTCGGCTTTGTAAGTTTGCGTCAGTTGCGTGCCCTGCCACTGCGCCGACACGTCGAACACTTCGCCATCTTCCCGGGTCCATTTCACCGGCGTGCCAGTGGTCGGCACGCGCAAGGGCTTGCGCTGATCGAACGTCAACTCGACGGCATCCGGCAGGCGCGCGATGTGGATGAGTTGGTAGGCCGTGTTGGTCTTCTTCAGGCGATTGCGCGCGATCGGCCGCTTCACGAAGTTCATCTTCGCGACGGCCGTCTCGATGGCAGCCTCGATATCCGCGCTCTGGTCTGCGATCAGCTGAAACGTTCCCTGCGGATCCGTGGACTGCGCGCGAGCGGTCGGCGGCAGCGCCATGCCCGTGCAGAGCGCAAGCGTACAAAACACGTAGAGCGTGCGAAGCATGGCCGTTGCTCCCAGCGTGGTGGGAAACCAATGGTCAGCCGCCATGAAGGCGCTGTCTACGGGCGCTTAGGCGTTCGCAACCTTTGCACTGGGCTCGATCGACTGTTCGACGTGGGCCAGCGGCGGTTCCTGAAGGTCGGGGCTTGGCGCGGTGCGCTGTGCAATGTGAGGGATAGGATCGGTCCCGTGTAGATATTGCCGCGTGTTCGCGAGCCAGCGCTCGATGTGCTTGCGAAAGCGCTCGACGGCACGGGCGCGGAATACGATCAGGCCGGTGCCATCGAACATCTGCTCCTGGACCGGAGAGACGTGATACCACCACTGCAATCGATCCAGCCGCTCGCCGTTATAGAAATTCAGCGAGATGGAAAAGCGGCGCCCACGGCGCGTGGGCTCGATTTCAGCGCAAGCGAAGTAGTCCTCGAGTGCGCGCGGCAGTTCGATGAGCGACATTCGTAAACGGGTGCTGAGAATGACGACAGTCTCATCATAGCGACACGCACGAGCACCTTCCAAGTCTTCTTTGCGCTTCAACACATTCGACAGCGGAGTGCACCACGGTTGCCATCGGGCGCATGCGGAACGAGTCTTGACGGTGCACGTGTTTGCCACCGGCAACCTTGCTCGAGCTCACCGCGTTGTTACTGACCGTTCCCACTCCCAGGAGCACATCATGCCTAACACCTATAAGACCGTTGAAATCATCGGCTCCTCGAAAGACGGCGTGGACGATGCCATGCGACAGGCCGTGGCCAAGGCGTCGCAATCGCTTCACAACCTCGAATGGATCGAAGTCATGAGCGTGCGCGGCCACATCCAGAACAACCAGATCGCGCACTTCCAGGTGACGATGAAGGTCGGCTTCCGTATCGATTGAGTCGTCAGCCGCCGTAACGAAACGGGTCGTAGCGCGCGGCGAGCATGATCGTCCACGCACTGGCGCACGTGCTCGGCAGCGGGTTGGCATACCAGCCGAACGGCACGAACGCGCGTCGACTCGCATAGAGATAGGGCGCTGAGCCTTGCGGTACCAGCGTCGCAAACCGATCGGGTTTGCCGGGAAATGCCGTGCGCAAATACGTGTCATAGCGCAGGGATTGCAGGCCCTTCAGCATGTTGGCTTCATCTTGCGCAAGTGAGTCCGTCGGGCCGTAGAGCTGCAGGAGTGAGCGGACCATCGTGATCGCACCGGCGGTCCACTCCGATGACAGCACGCCTTGCGCGTACAGACCTTTCTCGTTGCGCCCGTTACCGTCTTCATCGGAATAGCCGACGCCCAATAGCGTGGCGCCCTGTCCGTACCCACCCCAGCGCTTCACGCGCTCCCAGACTCGCAGCGAAGTGCCTGCCCCGAACCAGCCATCGACCTGCTTCGGGGTGAGCGCAGCGACCGTCCAGGTGTTTGCATCGACTGCCTTGGGGGCCAGCACCGGCTCCCAGGCTTTCGCTCGTGCGGGATCGTTTGCATACCCGCCCTGCACGAACTCCTCCTTCTGCCATGCGGCTTGCTGGAAGAAGGACAACAAGCCTGCCGTGGTGCGGCTGCCCACATTACCGCCTTCGATCATCACGCGAAGCAGATTCAACGCTGTGCGTGCTTCCTGCTGTTCATTGGCGTTCAAGCCCGCATGTGTAAGCTGTGCTTGCAGCGTGGCACGAAGCACTTGCAATCCGGCATATAGGGACGCGTTGTTTTCGACTGAAACGA
>JBEVDW010000079.1:0-5281 GCA_040513115.1 Steroidobacteraceae bacterium
CGGGCAGATGGCGGTAGAACGTATCCAATGCGAAAGCATTCCGCACGTGCTGTTCCAGAGCCGCCGCTCCACCACGTCCGGCATTTGGCATGACGACGGCGAGGCGATGACAGTGTCCCGTAGGATGAAGCCAGGCGACCCAGTCGAAGCGTGGTCGTAAGGACATCTGCACGGCTTCGAGCACCGCGAGCAGATCTTCCGGTAGCGTCGAGTCGCCATGGGCCGAGCCGATGCGGATGATCGCGATCTCCAGAGTTCCTGCGGTGGCGTGCGCCAGCTCGATCTCGGCGCCCAGTCGTCCCACGAGGTGTCTTGCGGTGTGAGCACCCGACGCGAGGTCCACAGTCACGATCTCGCGATGGCCGATGATCCGGCTGATCCGTCGCAGTGAGATCGCTTTGAACGCGGCTTGTACGCGATCCTTCAATACGCTTGCCGATAGCCCTCGCTGCATGAACTGATCGACACCCGCGCAGTAAACCGAATTGATTTCTTCGGCCGTGCTTTCGTCCGACATCATCAGCACGTAAACGGGCTCGATAGAGATGCAACGAACCTGTCGTATCAGCTCTGTGCCCGCGACGGAGCCAAGCATGCGGTCACAGATCAGAACCGGGAACGATTGCCGTCCGAACTGAGTGATTGCGACTCGATCGTCCTCGGCCAGGAACACTTCGATTTCGCACTCGCGGAGGTGTGCAGTGATGCGATCGCGCACCGGCTTGTCAGCGCACGCTACTAAAACACGCCGCGAGATCTGCTCGCGGGGCGGCACTCGATGATCCATGGTCGATTCCCATCTTCAGCTGTTGCACAGAGTGTCGTGCAAGGTTGATGCATGCTGAGATGCAGGTCACGGCCCGCTGCTTGCATCATCCTGGACACGCGTTGATTCATCGAAGTGCAGATCGGCCGCGTGTATTTAAGCAAGCAACTAAATCGCGCGGCTTGAGGCAGCAACAGTTGCCTCATCGATCTGAGAATCCAAATGGCTACTTGGAGAGGGCCCTCATGAGCTCTTCTGCATCGACTGGCTTGACCAGGTGCGCGTCGAAGCCGGCCGCCGCCGACTGCGCGCGATCTTCTGCCTGACCGTAGCCGCTGAGGGCAATGAGCAGCGACTTGTAACCGTTGCCGCGCAATTGGCGTGCGACTTCGTATCCGTCCATGCGAGGCAATCCGATGTCCAGCAGCACGATGTCGGGTTGCACCTCGATCGTGCTGCGCAGCGCTTCTTCCGCCGAATAGGCCACGCACGTGTCGTGCCCCGACATCTGCAGCAACAACGCAAGCGAGTCGGCTGCGTCGTGATTATCGTCGACGATGAGCACGCGCCGCTTGTGTCGCGCAGGAGCAGACGTCGCGACCGGAGCATCAGCTGGCGCAGCCACCAACGGAATGCGGACAGTGAATGTCGATCCCAGACCTGCTCCAGCACTTTGCGCCGAAATGCTGCCGCCATGCATCTCGAGCAGCTTCTTGCATACGGACAGGCCGACACCCAAGCCGCCCTGCGAGCGATCGGGCGTACGCTCGCTTTGAGCGAACAAGTCGAAGGCGCACGGCAGAAAGTCCGCAGGCATGCCGATGCCGCTGTCGGACACTTCGATCACGACCTCGTTGCCATCAACAAAGGGCAGTACGCGAACGTCGCCGCCCGCCGGCGTGAACTTCACGGCATTGGTCAGCAGATTTGTCAGGCATTGAGCCACCCGCACCTTGTCCACCTGGACGAACAGCGGAGTGAAGGTGTTGGTGAGCGTGAGGCGATGCCCCTTCTCGCGAATGAGCGGTTCGACGGCCTCGATCGCAGAGTCGATGCAACTCTGGATTGCGATGACTTCCCGTCGCAACTCGATGTGGCCGGACGTGATGCGTGCAACATCGAGCAAGTCATCCAGCAGTTGCGACAGGTGAGTCGTCTGGCGGCGGATGATGGCGACGACCGCTTGCTCACGGGTGCCGTCCAATCGTGTTCCCAGAACTTCAGCGGCATTGCGGATCGGTGCGATGGGATTGCGCAGCTCGTGCGCCAGCATCGCCAGAAACTCGTCCTTGCGGCGGTCATTCTCCTTGAGCAGCAGCTCGGCTCGCTTGCGCTCGCTGATGTCGATCGCGACGGCTAGCCCTTCGATGGGGTTGCCGAAGTCGTCGGCGACGAAGCTGCCGAACAGATCGATCCACACGACCGTGCCATCCTTGCGGATGTAGCGCTTCTGCATGGTGTAGTGCGGGATTTCGCCGGCGAGCACCTTGTCGGCCAGTGACTGATCAACACCGATATCGTCCGGATGAGTGATCGCCTGCCATGTCAGCGCTTTGAGCTCTTCAGCGGAGTACCCGACGAGCTCACAGAAAACGCGATTCACGTAGAGGAATTCGCCGCTCAGCGCGTTGTGCGCGACGCCGACCGGCGCATTCTCGATCAGCATGCGGTAACGGAACTCGCTGGCTCGAAGTGCTTCTTCCGTTGCCTTCTGCTCCGTGATCTCGGTGGCCGACACGATCACACAATCGGCACCGACGGCGAATGCAGTCGCGAGAAGGTACCTGCCGCCGGCGCGCAATTCCCACCGAACCGGCTCGCGAGTCGTGAGGGCTTGTTCACTTCGTCTGATGGTGATCTCGGCGCGATCCGGGAGCACCACGCTCACGCGCAACCCGAGCAACGACTCCCGTGTGTGTTGGAGAAAGGCAAGAGCACTCGCATTGGCGTCTTCATAGGTCCAATCGTCGATTGCGCCGACATCATTGCGCACAGGATGCAGCACGACCAATAGCTGACTGGGATTCTCGAAGATCGCTCGCAGCCTGGAGGTATTCTCCTCCAGCACTTTCGTGTGCTCGGCGGCCAATCGCACTCGCGAATTCTCCAGTGCTTCGTTCAGCGCCTGCAGCTCGCTGCGTCGTTGATGCAGCTCCACCAACACCGCAACCTTGGTGCGCAGGATCTCTGGGACGACGGGCACGGAGATGTAATCGATCGCGCCCACCTCATAGCCCTTGATCCGATCAAGCTCGGAGACGTGCACGCCGGTGATGAATACGATCGGTGTCTTCTCGAGTCGCGGATGCTCGCGCATCAAGCGCGCGACCTCGAAGCCGTCCATGTCCGGCATGTTCACATCGAGCAGGATGGCCGCAAATTCATGCGACAACAGCCGTTGCAGTGCCTCGGCTCCAGACAAAGCCCGGACACAATCGACATTCAGTCCGTGGAGAATGGATTCATACGTCAGCAGCCGTGCGGGTTGGTCGTCAACCATCAACACAGACGCGCGTTTGGGAACCGCCGGGTCCTCGGGTCCAGCCGTCCTGGCCGAAATGCTGCCTTGTACGAGATCAGTCACACGAGCCCCCGCCTACGGACGACGAGTCCCGTTCGTCAGTACTTGTTCCGAGGCTTACTTGATGGATGAGGTGGTGGCCTTCGTTAACTGAGCGCGCTTGTGGATTGTTCCAGGTCGTTGGTCGCCCAACCACTGGCAGCTCTTGCTTTTCCCAAGTGCTGATCTAGACGGTGACGGCCATCGAGAGTCCGAGCGGGAGAGGTTATGTGCGGGCGCTGCCTAAGCGCGTAAACGAACAGACGAGGAAGACCATCAGAGGAGGCTGCTACCCGCACAACGTCAACCTGCAATTGAGGAGACCGGCCATGCGCCCAGTGAAAGTAGTGGTAGCCCTGACAACTGCTCTAATGGCTGCCACTGCGCTGGCGGACGAGCTCCCCACGAATACGCTGCCGGCAGATCCCTTAGTGAGACAATGGTGGCAGCGCTTTCTCGCTATTCCAAACTCTGTCGCTACCGACCTCGGTGAAACGCCGGAGGCATGCGGTCTGGGTCAGTTCGGCAATACATGGTTCCTGTCGGTTACGGGGACTGGCGAGGAGCCGATCACACGGGAATGTACGATCCCACAGGGGCGCAAGCTATTCGTCCCGCTCATCACTTTCGGATGTACGCCGTTTCCGGGAGAGACGCTGCCGCAGAACGTTCAGTTCTGCCGAGAAGGCGTCGACGCCTACGACAAACTAACGTTGACGATCGATGGCAAAAATCGCAGCGAGCTCATCGAGCGGCGAGCGCAGTCGCGGAGTTTCTCGGCTTGGTTTCCCGAGGACAACATATTCGACACGCCGGGACAGTTTGACGTTCCGGCGGGGGTCTATGTCATGGTTGCAGAAGGTCAGTTCGCGCTCGTTGAAGGACTGCGAGCGGGGGAACACGTCATTCATTTTCTCGCAAGCACCACTGATGCGAGCTTTCCCGCGTACGATGTGACCTTCAACTTCAGGATCGTTGCCGCTACGAGCATTACCCCCAGATGATGGCTACGAGGGCCGTCATCTAACGTGCAGGTCAGCTAACCGCACAAAGCGCCAAGGGTGGTCCTGCCTAGTGGAGTACGGGACGCGAGCGACTTTAGCGGGTAGTAGGGGTCAATGACGCTATGGATGAATTTCCAACACAGGCAGTCGTCGAAAGTCAGTTTCAAGTCGAGTCAGTTGGACGTGTGGCTGCGCCCGACGGCTGTGTCGGTGACTGGTGGCGATACGTCATCTCTCAGACGTCGAATTCTTCGAACGCGGTTACCGGACAGCGCTGCGGCAGCCGATCAGAAGTCGACGCGCAGTTGGCCGAAATGGTTGATCGGCTGAATGAACGTTTGGGAAAGCCGCTAGGTAAAAAGTAATATCTCTTCCGGCCTTGAGTGCGTCGGCCACAAACGTACTCGTTGCCACGTTCTATCGTTGGTCGAGCCTCCCGAAGATTCGCCGCGCAGTCGTTCGCGATTGCTCTGGCTCTATCGTGAGCTGCTACGAGTATCTCGATGCGAGCACTACGGATAGTAGACTGGCGAGCATCGGAAGCGACCATCATGTTCGTGTACCCAATAGAACGTGACTTGCGAGGCACACCCATCGGCTGCCGGTGACGGTCGCATTCGGCGGACTCGACCGGTGATGACAGGGGCGAGTGCGGTAATCCGATGAGTCGGTACGTGAGCGGTCTGCGGCTCTACACGTTCCTTGATGTGCCGCCACTTGGGAAGATAGCGCCGCCAGGGTGGGATGCCCGAGGTGGAAATCCAGGGCAGTCTAGAACCGCGACAATCAGCGAGCGATCGAAAGGCGATCACTAGCTGTCGAGATCTCTATTCTGAGAGGAATCGGACCGCCGAACACAGTCGTGCAGTGGATTGACGATGCAGTCATCGTTCTTGAACGACAAGAATTTTCGATACTTGATTTGCCGCGTCTTCAAATTGAAATACGCAT
>JBEVDW010000080.1:0-2765 GCA_040513115.1 Steroidobacteraceae bacterium
ATCAGGGCCACTGCCCACGCGATGGCCAAGCCGATCCAGCGCCGACGCCACATGCCCCGCAGCGCCGTCATCACCTGGTGCAACAGTTGGTCCATCTTTCCCCTATCAACTAGGTCAGAAGAATATTCAGAACCAGCTTTGCGGAATGATCAAAATATCGCCAGGTCGCATGTCGACGTTGGCCGAAATATCGCCGCGCCGCACCAGATCCCGAAGACGCACGCTGTATTGCTTGCCACTTTCTGAGCCGCGGATCAGCACGGTTTTGTTGCCATCGGCAAAATCGGTCAGTCCGCCGACGACGATCATCACATCGAGCAGCGTCATGTTCTGGCGATAGGCCACGGCTTGCGGCTTTGCCGCCTCGCCGATGATTCGTATTTGCTCGTTGTTCGGGCCCACGAAGTTGGTCACGATCACAGTGACCACCGGGTCGCGGATGTACTTCGACATCGCTTTTTCAAGCTCCCGGCCGAGCTCCGCAGGGTTCTTGCCGAGCGCGGGTACGTCTTCCACCAGCGGCGTGCTGATGCGGCCGTCGGGTCGAACCGGGACTGCCATCGACAATTCCGGATTGCGCCAGACGACGATGTTCACGGTGTCCAGAGGACCGATGATGTACTTGTAATCTGGCGTCGCTGAGGCTGTCGGCGCCGGCGGGTACGTCTTGGACGAGCAGGCAGCAAGCAGCATCGCAAGCGCGAGCGGAACCACGGTGCGTACGATGTCAATTGGCTGCCTCATGGGATCAACCCTCCAGTAAGGGATCATCAGTATGTGGCGGGCAACACACGGGTTGGCGCCCAGGCCAAAAAATTTCAGTCTAGTACAAGGTGACCTGCTCTTGATGCAATGCGCAATGCACGTCTGACCGGCCAAATTGGCCTTCCGACGCCATGGATGCCCCGGGACGGACGGGTCTTAGTGAGCCCCCTCCCCGAACAACACCACGCGCACCGTCTCGGCAAGGATCAGCAGGTCGAGCACCAGCGAGTTGTTCTTCACGTAGAACAGGTCGAACTGCAGCTTGCGCTGCGCATCGTCGACCGAAGCTCCGTAGGAGTAACGAATCTGTGCCCAGCCGGTGATGCCAGGCTTGACGCTATGGCGAAGGTCATAGAAGCGCACCCGTTCACGCAATTGGTCAACGAAGATTTGCCGCTCAGGGCGTGGCCCGACGAGGCTCATGTCCCCATTGAGCACGTTCACCAGTTGTGGAAGTTCGTCGATGCGGAGCTTGCGTAATACCCGCCCGACATCTGTCACGCGCGTGTCGCCGCGCTGCGCCCAGCGTGCGATGCCATCGCGCTCGGCGTCGTGGCGCATCGACCGCAGCTTGAGCACCTTGAACGCGCGACCACACCGCCCAACCCGCTCCTGGGTAAAGAAGATCGGAAGCCCGCTTTCAACGAAGATCGCAAGCATTGCGAATAACAAGACGGGCAGGGCCAGTATCAGCAGGACGGTCGCGGTAATCAGATCGAATGAACGCTTGGTGAGCCGGCGCAGCGGGCTCTGCACGAACCCGTCGCCGTAAATGAGCCAACTGGCCTTCAGCGAATCGACCGGAACCTCACCTCGGACGCGCTCGTAGAACGCCGAAAGATCCGAGACCGGAACACCGGCAACGCGGCACTCGAGCAGGTCGCTCATCGGTAATGCGCCGCCACGCTGCTCGCGAGCAGCGACGATAACTTCGTTGACGCGAAAACGCTCAACGATGGCCTGGAGTTTCAGGTCGGACGGAAAGGTTGGTGCACGACCCGTGACAGTACCGTCGCATGACCCGTTCTGTGGACCGGCCGGATAGAAACCAACGACCACAGCGCCCTGTGCGCCGTGCTGCTCGATCAGGTCCTCCACCGCGACTGCGTCCGCCCCCGTTCCGATGATCAGGGTTCGGCGCGTTCCGAGGCTGCTGCCAAAGAAGACCACCAGGATGGGACGGACCAGGATGACCAGTGACAGCGTGAACAGCGCCGCATATGGGAGCACCGCTCGCAGCCCTCCGCCTTGCGGCTCCAGGCCAAAGAGGACGTAGCAAATCGGGACACCGACGCCCATGGCGAGCAACGTCCGGCCAAACACCGTACCGAGTGACCTGCGCTCACCGCCGCGAAACAACCCGAACATCGTTCCGACGGCCGTCGTAATGAGAGCGAACTCGACCGCGAAGAGCATGGCCGAGCTAGTCGGAACTCCGTAAGGTCCCAACTGAATGGACACTGCGAGCAGCATTGAGGCAATGCAGAACGCAGCGAAAAGCCCCATATCGGCGAAGGAGGCAACCGACAATGGGCGACGCGAGATAGTGATCACAGCAGTTCCTTACTTCTGCCCCCTTACGCGCCGAAGCGACGGGCGGGTCTTTGCTCGTACTCTGGATGATCGATATGTCAGCATTGCGACAGCGAGAAAGTGCCCTCAGATTTCCCCGGAACTACCGGCCTGCCAAGTTTGTGAGCGGAAAAGCCGCCCTGACCAGCCGAGCTTCGCTCGAAAGGTGTGGCGTATTCCTCTTGACTTGGTGGCCTAGATGGGACTGCGACCGCAGCACCCGGGGAAGAGTCGGAGCACCATTCACTCCGCGCAATCCTCGTTGTGTGTTGCTTCCTCCCCCGCCTGTTCGCCCAAACGTTCAGCCTATACACGTGCCCTTCGCTCGGCAATGGCTGTTCGTCGGCTCCAGCGGTCGTTGCACCAAAGGGCAACTCCCGTTTCCGCGCAAGGTCGAGTGCACGACATTTGCTTGCGCCACCCTACCG
>JBEVDW010000081.1:0-8308 GCA_040513115.1 Steroidobacteraceae bacterium
TCGGCTCGGTCTATCGGCTGAGCAAGGCAGTATTGCGCGGCATGATGAAGGCGCGTCGCGGCCGCATCATCAGTATCGCGTCCGTCGTCGGTGTGATGGGTAATGCCGGCCAGACGAACTACGCTGCGGCAAAGGCGGGAATAATCGGCTTTTCCAAGTCGCTGGCGCGGGAAATCGGCTCACGCAACATTACGGTCAACGTGATTGCCCCTGGTTTCATCAGCACCGATATGACGGGACAGTTATCTGCAGAGCAGCAGCAGAAAATGCTGGACCAGATCGCGTTGGGACGACTGGGCTCGGTGGCAGACATCGCCCACGCGGTGGCATTTCTGGCCTCACCGCAGGCCGGTTACATCACCGGCGAAACCTTGCACGTCAACGGCGGCATGTACATGGTTTGAGTGCATGCCGGCAGGGTAGGGACCTTACGACCAGCGGCAAAAATATTGGACGGCTCCAACGCTTAACATACAATGCGCCCCCCGACGCGACCCATCTTACCCATAACCGGGTCGCCTTTCGGCAAGGGCAGAGTAGTCTCACAGAGGACTCGTAAACCAATGAGCAGTATCGAACAGCAAGTCAAAGCCATCGTCGCCGAACAATTGGGGGTGAAGGAAGAAGAAGTCACGAACGACGCCTCCTTCGTCGACGACCTTGGCGCTGACTCTCTCGACACGGTCGAGCTCGTCATGGCGCTTGAAGAGGAATTCGAAACCGAAATTCCGGACGAGGACGCCGAGAAGATCACCACCGTGCAACAGGCGATCGATTACATCACCGAGCGCCGCAACCAGGCCTGATGTCCGCATCACTCGCTGAGCTCGCTGACGGGCTCAGCGAGCTCCAACGCTTTCCCCTTCGATCAATTCACCAGAGGTGACCGCTTGTCCAAGCGACGCGTCGTCATCACCGGACTTGGCATCGTTTCTCCCCTCGGTAGCGACATCGCCGCCGCGTGGACCAACGTGCTCGCCGGTAAGAGCGGCATCGGTCCGATCACACGTTTCGATGTCAGTGCATTTCCCGTGCGTTTCGGCGGCGCGGTGGCAGGCTTCGAAGCAGAGTCCTATCTGTCGCCAAAAGATCTGCGCAAGATGGATCCGTTCATGCAGTACGGGTACGCCGCTGCTGCGCAGGCCATTCGAGATTCCGGCATCGTTGTGACAGCAGAGAACGCCGCCCGTATCGGCGTGGCGATGGGGTCGGGTATCGGCGGTCTCGATACGATCGAGGACAACTACGAGAAGTACATCGAGACGCGCAGCCCGAAGAAAATCTCACCCTTCTTCGTCCCCGGCAGCATCATCAACATGATCTCGGGCCATGTCTCGATTCAGTTCAAGCTGAAGGGACCGAACATCGCCACGGTCTCCGCATGTACGACGTCGACGCATTCGATCGGTCTTGCCGCACGACTGATTCAGTACGGCGATGCGGATGTGATGATTGCCGGCGCAGGCGAGATGGCAACCACGCCGCTCGGTCTGGGCAGCTTCTGCCAGGCTCGTGCGCTATCCACTCGAAACGATGATCCGACGGCGGCAAGCCGCCCCTGGGATCGCGATCGCGACGGGTTCGTGCTCTCGGACGGCGCCGCTGCGCTGCAGCTGGAGGAGTACGAGTTCGCCAAGGCGCGCGGCGCAAAGATCTATGCCGAGCTGATCGGCTTCGGCATGAGCGGCGATGCCCATCACATCACTGCGCCACCCGAAGATGGCGAAGGCGCGCGGCTCGCGATGGCGAATGCATTGCGCGATGCGCAACTCAATCCCAGCGAGGTGCAATACGTGAATGCGCATGCGACCTCGACTGATCTGGGTGATGTTGCCGAGACGCTCGCCTTGAAGCGCTGCTTCGGGGATCACGCTTACAAGCTGGCGGTGAGCTCGACGAAATCGATGTCCGGTCACTTGCTGGGTGCCGCGGGAGCCATCGAGGCCATCTTCTCGATCCTGGCGTTGCGCGATCAAGTGGCACCGCCGACGATCAACCTGCAGAACCCCGGCGAAGGATGCGATCTGGATTACGTGCCGAATACGGCGCGACAGATGAAGATCGACGTCGCGCTGTCGAACTCTTTCGGGTTCGGCGGCACCAATGGCACACTGATCTTCCGCAAGTTCGGTTGAGGTCCACCGACGCGGTGGAGCCCGCCGCGTGACGCTGCAGATCCCTTCCCATTGCCACGTGCGCCCTGTGAAACTGCAGGGCGGTGAGCTGCGTGCATTGCACGCGGCCGACCCCTTGCGGTTTCCGGCCTTGCTGGAGAGCACGGGTACGCACGAGCGGCTCGGTCGCTACGACCTGCTGTTCGGCTACCCGCAGACACGCCTGTCGTTACGGTCTCATGGCAGCCTGGATGGGAGCGTGGGCAGCGACTTCCTCGCTGCGCTTGATCAATCGTGGTTACGCGATCGCGTCTCGAGCGAGCCTTCGGATCTGCCGTTTACCGGTGGGTGGCTGCTCTACTTGGGCTACGAGCTGGCGCAACAGATCGAGCGCCGCCTGCCATTCATGCGTTGCGTTGACGACCTGGTCGCCACTGCGGTCCGCATTCCGGCAGCCGTAGTCCGTGATCGCATTGACGGGCAAGCGTGGATCGTTGCCGAAAACGGTTACGACGCCGAATCGCGCGAGCTCGAGCGGGAGCTCGTGCAGGTGCCACGCATCGATGAGAGCCGGCCTGTGCAAGTACAGGCGACCAGCGAGGAAGATCCTGCTCGATTCATCGCAGTGGTCGAGCGCTGCCAGGAGTACATTCGAGCGGGCGATATCTACCAGGCGAACCTGTCGCGTCGTTGGCAGGCAGAGCTGTCGCGCTCGAATGCTGCGCCTGATCTTTATCAACGCCTACGGCGGGCCAACCCAGCGCCATTCGGCGCACTTGCACAGCTGGGTCGACTGGCGATCGCAAGTTCGTCGCCCGAACGCCTGATACAAGTGCGCGATGGATGGATAGCGTCGCGTCCGATTGCCGGGACCCGGCCGCGGTCGGGCAACGCCGCTGATGACGTTGCCTTGTTGCGCGAATTGCACGAGCACCCGAAAGAGCGTGCCGAACACATCATGCTGATCGACCTCGAGCGCAACGATCTCGGACGTCTGTGCCAGGCGGGCACGGTCGAAGTCGATGAGTACATGACCATCGAAACTTATGCCCACGTGCATCACATCGTTTCCAACGTGCGCGGTCGCTTGCGTCCCCAGGCAACTCCGGGTCAGATCATCGCAGCAACGTTTCCTGGCGGCACGATCACGGGATGTCCCAAAGTGCGCTGCATGCAAATCATCACAGAGCTCGAACAGGCCGGCCGTGGTCCGTACACGGGATCGCTGGGCTATTTGAATCGCGATGGCAGCATGGATCTGAACATCCTGATCCGGACCTTGGAAGTACGCGGCCAGCAACTGAGCTTTCGAGCCGGTGCCGGGATCGTGGCGGACTCCATACCCGAGCGCGAACTGGCCGAGACGCGCGCCAAGGCGCGGGGGCTGCTGCAGGCACTGGAGATCGGCGCGTGACAGTGCAGGCGTGGCTCAATGGCGAGCCCATCGTCGATCCCGAGCATGCACTCGCCCTCACGAATCGGGGTCTGCACTATGGCGATGGCGTGTTCGAGACGATGCACTTGTTCGATGGGCAGATACGGTTCCTCGATGCTCATGTCGAGCGTGCCACCGAGGGCTGCGCTCGATTGGGTATGGCACTTTCAACAGCTCGGTTGCTGCAAGAGTTGACCTGCCTGCCGCTTCAGACGCAGCCATCCATCGTCAAGTTAGTACTCGTGCGCTCGGGCGCCGGCCGTGGGTATCGACCCGCGCCCAACAGCGAAGCGATGCGGCTCGTCTTGCTGTATCCCTGGACCGAAGCATCACCCACCGTGCGAGCCCAATGGTGTGCGGCGCGCTGGAGCCGCAATTCGCAACTGGCAGGGCTGAAGCACCTCAATCGACTCGAGCAAGTCCTGGCGCAACAGGAGCTTCGCGACGGAGTTGATGAGGGCCTGATGCTGGACACCGAAGGTGAGGTCGTGAGTGCGACTTCCGGCAACGTATTTCTGGTGCGCCAGGGCAAGCTTTGCACACCGGACTTGCGGCTGTGCGGGGTCAACGGGGTGATGCGAAGGCAGGTACTTGGGGCGGCAAAAGCGACTGGGCTCAGCGTCGAGGAATGTGCGCTGTGGCCTGCCGATTTCGAACACGCCGAGGAGGCTTTCATTACGAATGCTCTGCGCGGGATACGGCCAATCGTGCAGCTCGACGAACAGCGCTGGCCGATCGGGCCGATGGCGCAACAGCTCCGGCGGACACTGACGCTCTAGCATGCGCAAAGCGCTTTATTTGGTTGTTGCGTTTGGGGTGTTGCTCGTGATCGCTGTCATCGCGAGCGGCGCGTACGCGCAACGCTGGTTGAATGAGTCGCTGCCGACATTGCAAGACCCTGTGGCTTACGAGCTGCCCAAAGGCAAGTCCATGCGTGCACTGGCGCAGGATCTCGCGGCTCGCGGTATCGTCGACCGGCCGCGTGTGTGGGAACTCTGGGCGCGCTACACCGGCGACGCGAACAAGTTGCGGGCGGGCGAGTATGCACTGACGCCCGGTTTGACTCCGGTCCAGCTGCTCAAGTTGTTCACGTCCGGTGAAGTCATCCTGCACAGCGTAACGCTGATCGAGGGCACGAACATCCGCGACCTGCGTGCCATGCTCGCCCGCAATACGTCGCTGCGTTCGCTGACTGCAGGGATGAGCAACGAAGAATTGATGGCCGCGCTCGGCGAGATCAACTTGCATCCGGAGGGGCAGTTCTTCCCGGACACATACCGTTTCCCGCGCGGCACCTCCGACCTGGATATCCTGAAGATCGCGCACCGCCGCCTGCAGACTGAGTTGACCGCCCGCTGGCAGCAGCGCGCGAGCGATCTGCCATTGGCATCGCCTTACGAAGCCTTGATCCTTGCTTCGATCGTGGAGAAGGAAACTGCGTTGGACCGTGAACGGCCCTTGATCGCAGGCGTCTTCGCCCAGCGTCTACGGCGTGGCATGCGGCTGCAAACGGACCCGACTGTGATCTACGGTTTGCAGGAAGCGTACGACGGCAATATCCGTCGCGCCGATCTCACGCGCGACACGCCGTACAACACGTACACTCGCGCCGGGTTGCCGCCGACGCCGATTGCGATGGTCGGCGCTGCGTCGCTGGATGCAGCCGTGCGACCGGAATCGACGGACGCGCTGTTTTTCGTTGCAACGGGTGAGCCGGATGGCAGTCATTATTTTTCGCGGACCAACGATGAGCATCAGGCTGCCGTGCAACGGTACCTGCGCAAATTGAGGAGCCGCTGATGTCGCTCGGCCGATTCATTACGCTGGAAGGCGGGGAGGGCGCGGGTAAGTCCACGCAGCTCGCGCTCGTCTGCGAGCTGATTCGTGCGGCGGGGCATGAAGTTGTGGCGACGCGTGAACCGGGTGGAACGCCGCGGGCCGAACAGATCCGCTCACTGTTGCTCGATAAGACATCGGAGCCGATGCCGGCCCCGTGCGAGTTGCTGCTCATGTTCGCAGCGCGCTCAAGTCATCTAGAGAATCTGATCAAGCCGGCGCTCGCGCGCGGGGCGTGGGTTGTGTGCGATCGTTTCACAGATGCTTCGTATGCGTACCAGGGTGCTGGACGCGGGATGGCGCTCGAGCACATCCATGCATTGGAGACGATCGTGCAGGCAGGATTGAAGCCGGATCTGACGCTGCTGCTCGACACTCCGATCGACGTTGGCTTGCAGCGCGCGCAGCAACGCAATCGCACGCAACATAGCGAAGCAGACCGTTTCGAGTCCGAGCAAGCCGCTTTCTTCGAGCGCGTACGCAACGGCTATCTCGAGATCGCCAAACGCGAACCGCAACGCGTGCGCTTGATCGATGCAAGCCGCCCCATCGAGCAGGTCAGCGCCGACGTTCGCGCGGCCCTGCATGACTTCATTGCGGGAGTCGTTGCGTGAGTGACGATGCAGTCCAACCGTTGCCTCAGTCGCTGTGCCTGCCATGGCACCGCGAACTGGCAGATCGACTTGCCGCGGCACACAAGGCCCAGCGCATACCGCACGGTCTCTTGCTGCACGGCGCCGAAGGACTGGGCAAGCGCAACTTCGCGATGTGGCTCGGCGCTGCAGCGTTGTGCGAGCGCGAGCGCCCGACGTTCGCGCCGTGTGGCGAATGCGCGGCTTGCACGTTGCTGCGGGCGGGCACACATCCGGATTTCCAGTGGATCCAACCCGAAGAAGACAAGCAGCAGATTGCCATCGATCAGATCCGCGTCGCCACGCAAAAGCTTGGGCAGACGAGTGCGCGTCACGGGTGGAAAGTCGCGGTGATCGAGCCTGCTCATCAGATGACGACAGGCGCAGCGAACAGCCTGCTCAAAACGCTGGAAGAACCCACGCCGCACAGCCTGCTGATCTTGTTGACCTCACAGCCAGGCACTCTGCCCGCGACCATCCGCAGTCGCTGCCAACAGCTCGAGATGGCGAAGCCGACGCCGGACTCCGTGCAGAAGTGGTCCTTGGAGACGGCCGGTGTGCAGCTCGAGCCGGCGCTTCTGGAGTTCTGCTCGGGAGGCCCCCTGAGTGCGGTCGCGTATCTACAGAGCGGTCGGTTCGACGATCTCAACGAACGGATGATGCGTGCTGTGGGTGATCTGCTGACGGGCGCAGCCGATGTGACGCAGATCGCGCCGGTATGGGCGGACGAGAGCCTGCCCGAGCGCTTGAAGTGGCTTGATCTGTGGCTGAGCCACCGCTTGCGGGCGTGGATTGCGGGAAATGACGAGTTGATCACGTTCCCAAAGAGAGCTGTGCCCTTGCCAACGGGTGGAGCGCCGTTGAACATAACCGCCGTATACGAAGCTCTCGATCGAATTCGACAGTTGCGGGCTCAGTTGACCAAGACAGCCTTGCAGCGTGAGCTGGCGGTCGAGAGTTTATTGCTGAGCTTGCTCAGCGCTCTACGCCCAGCCAATAGACACGTCGCCTGAGCAGGCGGCTTTGGGAAGACAACGAGTCAGACGCGAATGAACATGCGGCAACCAAGCAGCAAGCCCGGATTGTTGACGCTTACGATCAAGGACAAGAGCGCGCTGTATCTCGCGTACATGCCCTTCATCAAGAACGGCGGTTTGTTCATTCCCACGAACAGCAATTATCGACTCGGCGATGAAGTGTTCATGCTGCTGAACCTCATGGGTGAAGACGAGAAGCTTCCTGTTGCTGGCCGCGTGATCTGGATGACGCCCAAAGGCGCGCAAGGCAAGCGCACTGCCGGCATCGGTGTGCAGTTTAGCGAACAGGACCGCGGCAACACGCAGCGCAAAATCGAAAGCTATCTCGCCGGCGCCCTCGGTGGCGATAAGCCCACACACACGATGTAAGCGACCCTTCGAGTCGCTGGTAAGAGATACACACACCTTCAATCTCATCGAGCCTCGTGCTGAACGTCCTGCACATCGTTAATCAGTTCCTTACTTAGCTTTACTTCTTCAAAAGCATCGCAGTGCATCTAAGGTGCAGCGCCTCGATCGATCACGTGCTGCAACCACGACAGCGCAACATCATGCATTCGCGCCGGCATTTCACTGTTGCGCGCGATGAACAATCTTTTTCAAGTCAGTCGCAAATGCCGGACAGACCCGTACTTGCATCGGCAGTAAGGTGTGTCGTGCGCCTAACACGAATGTGAAACGCGCTGTCAACGAGTCGATGAAGCGTGGGTGATTGAGTCAGAGAAGGTGATCGGGGAGGGGTGGCAGTCATGCACTCGCCAACACGAGTGACTTACTCGAACATCGCGTCCGTCGAGGCAGTGATCACGTGTGCTCGAGATTTGCGCGCGATTTTGGAGCGGCGCGTCGGTGCGCTGAATGTGTGCGACGTGCACGTGGAGGGACTCGTCGATGCACAGAGTCTAAGGGAATCCTTCCGCGTCAAAGTCCACGTAGCCGCTGAACCTTTCGAAGTTCAGCTCACGATGCTGCCGCATGCAGATGTGTACATGGCGCTGACACAGACGTTCGATCAAGTGGCGTGGATGTTGCCGCGCTTGCACGAATCATCCAGCCCCAGCCTGCTACGCAAGTTACGCGCGATCGCGGCCGAAGCGCTGCGGAATGATTCTCGCCGGTATCGAACCAACCGCTCAGCGCTACCGGGGGATCAAGTGCGGCTGAGCTGAACGTGGTGTAGCGCGGCTATTTCTTGTTGCGCCAGTCAGTGCTGCCCAAGCCGTCCTTCAATACACATGCATCGAAGCCGCGTTC
>JBEVDW010000082.1:0-3570 GCA_040513115.1 Steroidobacteraceae bacterium
GGTGGTGCTGCGGCGGCCATCGGCGCGGTCGAGTTATATGCGGGCAATGCCCACGGCATTGCGGTGATGGTGCTCGCCGTCATCGGCTCCATCATCGGTGCGATTTCGTTCAGCGGCAGCTTGATTGCGTTCGGCAAGCTGCAAGGACTGATCAAGGGCTCTTGGCGCTTTGGCGGCCAGCAGGTGCTGAACATTCTGATCCTGATTGCCATTCTCGTACTAGGCGGCATGGTCGTGTTCGCTCATGGCGTCGACTACACGATCATCACCGTGTTCTTCGTGCTGGCGCTGCTGCTGGGATTGATGATGACGTTGCCGATTGGCGGCGCCGACATGCCGGTCGTCATCTCGCTGTACAACGCACTCACAGGTCTCGCCGTTGCGTTCGAAGGTTTCGTGCTGCAGAACGCCGCGATGATCATTGCGGGCACAGTCGTGGGTTCGGCGGGCACGCTCCTCACGCAATTGATGGCGAGAGCCATGAACCGCTCGCTCGGCAACGTGCTGTTCAGCGGCTTCGGCGATACGGGTGGTGCGGCGACGGGCGAAGTGAAGGGCGCGATGAAAGCGATCGAAGCCACCGACGTCGGCGTGATGATGGCGTTCGCCCAGAAGGTGATCATCGTGCCCGGATACGGTATGGCCGTGGCACAGGCGCAGCACAAGGTCTGGGAGCTCACGCAGCTGCTGCAGGAACACGGCGTAACCGTGAAGTTTGCAATCCATCCCGTCGCCGGACGCATGCCGGGACACATGAACGTGCTGCTCGCCGAAGCGGGCGTGCCGTACGACATCATTGCCGACATGGAAGAGATCAACGCCGAGTTCGACACGACGGATGTGGCCTTGATCATCGGCGCGAACGACGTCGTCAATCCGGTTGCACGCACCGACAAGTCCAGCCCGATCTATGGCATGCCCATCCTCAACGCGGATCGCGCCAAGAACACCATCGTGATCAAGCGGGGTCAGGGTGCCGGCTTCTCGGGTATCGAGAACGCGCTGTTCTATCTCGACAACACGCGCATGCTGTACGGCGATGCACAAGCGGCGGTGTCGCAGCTGATTCAGGCCGTGAAGAGCGTGTGATGTGCGATTCCAACGTAGGTCGAATGCATACCCTCAAGCGGACGATCGAGTGACGCTCCGAGTCGAGTTTGGCGGCCGGAAAGCTGACGAAAAAGCGCCGAAAAAAATCTGTCCACGGGCATTGACAAACATCAATCGCCGAACGCTTTCGGCGTTTGCACACGGCTTGACGCGCGCGACTTTCCCACATGAGTGCCGGACGGCGGCCGCTCAGGCATTCTTGGCAGGTCCCGTCAACCTGAATCCGCCCAACTCACTGTTTTGTCTTGCAAAAGCGTGACCGATCAAAACTTGATCAGCGCGCAAAGTTCTCACGAAAACGGATACTTGAGCGCCTTGATCCCAATCGATGCACAGAGTTATCCACAGCTTTTGTGAACAACTCGCGAGCCGTTTTCGGCGACCGCGGCGAGCCCTCGAACGATGATTCTGGGCGTCGCACTCGACACTCCGTTACGCACCCTCTTCGACTATCGACCGCCGAGTGACGTGCTCGAAGCCAGCATCAAACCCGGCCAGCGGCTGTGGGTGCCCTTCGGACGTCGCAAAGTGGTTGCAATCGTCATCGAATGCCGCGATCGCTCGGAAGTCCCGACGCATAAATTGCGCGCAGCATTGAGCGTCATTGATACCGATTCCGTCCTCGATCAGGTTTTGCTGCATCTGCTCGTTTGGTCAGCGGAGTACTACCACCACCCCATCGGCGAAGTGGTTTTTGGTGCGCTGCCGCCGGCACTACGAGCAGGAGCCGACCTGCACGCCACGCAGACGCAATGGGAGATCACCGGCGCGGGCGGTCTGGAAGTACTGCCGACGCGGGCGAAGAAATTGCGAACTGTCCTCGCGGCGCTGACGTCCCGATCTACGGCAGAAGAGGACACGCTCGTTCCAGGGCAGCAGGCGTCGCTGCGCGAGCTTGAACGCCGAGGACTGGTTCATCGTCGCGAAGTCGTCGCGGTGCCTCGACTGGATGACTCGCCGGTCGCGCGAGATGAACCGCCGCCGTTGAACGAGGCTCAAGCGAACGCTGTGCGCGCGATCGAGGGCTGCATGGGGCGCTTCGAGACGCTCGTGCTCAAAGGCGTCACTGGCAGCGGCAAGACCGAGGTGTACCTGCAGGCCATTGCCGCAGTTCTCGCAGCGGGAAGCCAGGCACTCGTGCTCGTGCCTGAGATCGCACTCACGCCGCAACTGCTCGCACGGTTTCGCGCGCGTTTCGGTACCGGTATCGCCGTACTGCATTCGAGCCTCGCAGGCGGCGATCGCGTGAATGCGTGGCGTGCGGCGCGCAGCGGGGAAGCGAGCATCGTGATCGGTACACGGTCGGCCGTATTCGCTCCTCTTGCACGCCCCGGAATCATCATCGTCGACGAAGAGCACGACGCCTCTTTCAAGCAGCAGGAAGGATTTCGCTATTCAGGCCGCGATCTCGCGATTGCACGTGCGCAGCGCCACCGCATTCCGATCGTGCTCGGTTCCGCCACACCCGCGCTCGAGAGCATCGCCCGTGCGCAACGTTCGCCGCAGAGCTTGCTGTCGCTCCCGTATCGAGCGGGCAATGCAGCCGCACCGCGTGTGCAGTTGGTGGATCTGCGCCGGCACGCGGCAACACACGGATTGGCCATGCCCGTGTTGCAGGCAATGCAGGAGCACCTGAGCGGCGGCGGTCAGATCCTGCTGTTCCTGAACCGTCGCGGCTATGCGCCTGTGCTGTTCTGTCCTGCGTGCGGGTGGGCGGCTACCTGTTTGCGCTGCGAATCGCGGCTCACGGTGCATCGACGTGATCAACAACTGAAGTGTCATCACTGCGATGCCACGCACCCCTTGATGGATGTGTGTCCCTCCTGTGATGAGCCCACAAAGCCTGTGGGCCAAGGCACCGAGCGCATCGAAGTTGCGCTGGAAGAGCTGTTTCCCGGTGTACCGCTTGCGCGCATCGACCGGGACAGCACACGTCGCAAAGGCGCGCTCGAAGCAGAGCTGGAGCGTGTCCACACGGGTGCCGCGCGCATTCTCGTCGGCACGCAGATGGTGACGAAGGGTCATCACTTCCCGGACGTGAGTCTCGTTGTAGTCCTCAACGCAGACCAGGGACTGTTCAGCACGGATTTCCGCGCGAGCGAGCGACTGGCGCAAACGATCATCCAGGTTGCCGGCCGCGCCGGTCGTGCAGCGCGCGCCGGAGAAGTGCTGGTTCAAACTGAATTTCCGCAGCATCCGTTGCTGCAGCATCTCATCACCAGCGGGTACGAGGGATTCGCCCAGGCGGCGCTTGCCGAGCGCGAGATCGCCAAATGGCCGCCCTACTCGAGGTTGGCGCTGCTGCGCGCCGAGGCTACCGAACCGCAATTGGCAATGCAGTTCCTGAAGGCCGCCCGCGCGCAGGCGGCGGAGCTGATGGTGGGCCAAGTGCAGCTACTCGGTCCGGCACCCGCGCCCATGGAAAAGCGTGTCGGGCGGTATCGCGCGCAGCTGCTGCTC
>JBEVDW010000083.1:0-16328 GCA_040513115.1 Steroidobacteraceae bacterium
GCCGCACGAGTTCGGGCCTCTATGGAGACAGATGCACGGCCACTACGCGCCGTGGTTCTGGACGATGATGATCGCCTGCTTCTTCCTGCCCTTCGCAGCGTTCATCTTTGCCGCGGTCAAGCGCTCCTTGAGCGCCATGTGCGTCATCGCGCTCAGCATCAATGTGGGAATTTGGATCAACAAGTACTTGATCGTAGTGCCCGTGCTGTCGCCCGATCATCGGCCCTTCCGGCATTGGCTCGACATCATTCTTGCCGTGGGCCTGTTGGCAGGTTTCGTCGCGGCGGTGATGCTGCTCGCGAGTTGGTTGCCAAGTCATTCTCGCGAGCAGAGCCGCACATCTGCGTCAGCCACCTGAGCGCTGGTAGCTGAAATTGAATGGCAGGAGCTTGCGCGGCTTCAGTTTCAGCCAGGAGGCACCCGGAGGTCCGGGCGGCCGCAGATAGCCCGGATAGTCGTCTGGGTTGGTCGACCACGAAGCTTCGTTCGGGCCGAGATACCGATGAAGCATGCGGCGTGCGCGCGGGATGTCGTAGGGGGTGATCTCGGCCGCGCCGGAAGCGATGACCTGGAGCACACGTCCCGTGTCGTATTCGTAGACATCGACGACGAGCGAGATTTCGGGATCGCGTTGCACGCGGCCGAAGAGCTTGGCCCATGGCCCGCTGATCATCCAGAAGCTGCCTTCTTCCCATTGATACCAAAGTGGTCGAACCGTGGGGCCGTTCGTGGCGACTCGCGCGGTCAGCGGCTCTGCAAGGAACGCATCGACGTCGAATTCGGGACCTACCATGTGGACTCCTCGTCACTCACTGCTGCAATGTGATCGTCGCTTCGTTGAGCTGAATGGTGTGCCGGAGAGCTCAGCTTGCGGATGTTCACCGGGATGGCCGAATAGCGCGGCATCGCGTTAATGGGCTCGCGCTGTGTTTCGCTGCTGACCAGCACGTTGGTGCATGCGCTTCCGGAATGCTTCGTGTCGTTTCCTGACGTGCCCCAGGCATGCGACATCGACACGACACCCCGTCGTACGGTGATGTCCGGTGCAACTCGGGCTTCGATGCGCCCATGTTCCGAGACGATCTCGACACGGTCACCCGCTGCGACACCGAGTGCACTCAGGTCCTCCGGATTGAGATAGGCCGGATTGTGCGGCGTGTGGCGACGGATCGACGGCAGGTCCTGAAGATCCGAGTTCATCACGTTGCGCATGCGACGCGTGGACAAGCGAAACGCATAGGTCGATTCGCCGGCGGTCATCACGGCTTCGTGCAGCACGTCGCGAATCTCGCGCACGACATCCGGCGGCGCGAGCTCGAACCGTCCGGTTGCATCGGGGCGCGCGGGTTGGACAACCGTCGGTGGCAGATCCGCGATCATGCCTTGCGGAGATCGCTTCAGCTCCTCCAGCGGGATCAGTGAATCTTTCGCCAGGATACCCAGCAACTCATCCGTCGTCGGTGGTATCTCGGTGCTCAGCTGCACATCTGCATAGTTCAGCGTGAGTCCGAGCCGCGACGCGGTGGCCCACAACGGATACCAATCCTCGACGAGCTGCGAGCCCGGCGGAGGCGGCACGATCGCAGGCGTGTACTGAGCGAACGGCTTCGAGTACGGATTCATGAAGTACGGCGTCAGCTCCGGGTGCTCGTACTGCGTGGTCGGCGGAAAGATGTAATGCGCCAGGCGAGAGGTTGCCGTGAGATACGGATCGACGGCGACCAACAACTCGAGTGCAGAGAACGCAGCCTTCGAGCGATTCGTATCCGGCAGCGCAGCAACGGGATTCCCGCCCAGTACGAACATGGAGCGCAGCTGATCCTTGCCGGGGGTGAGCATTTCTTCAGCAAGCGCGCCGCTCATCATCTCGCCCATGATCGTGCCGAAGCCGCTGACCCGACTGCGATGGCCCTGTTCCCAGGGGCGCGTTGGCGGAATCACCTCGGCGCGAGGTGTGGGGACGGGCTGCAATGGCTGCACGTCGACGGCATCTCCTGCGCGCAGGAAGCGGCCGCAGATGACGTTGAGGCAGTCGTACAGGTGCTCGGCGAGATTGGAATGCGCGGCCATGTTCGGACCACTGCCGGTACGGCACCTCCCGTTGCGTGACTCGCGGCCGAATATCTCGGCTACACGAATGAGCTGATCCTTAGGTACACGCGCGCGAGCTGCCACGTAGTCGGGTGTGAACGGTGCAACGGCCTGGCGTAGTTCATCGAGGCCGTTCACATAGCGGGCGCAGAAGTCGTGATCGATCCAGTCTTTTTTCAGAATGATGTGGATGAGGCCCGCGGCAATGGTGGGATCTTCACCCGGCAGCGGTTGCAGATGCAGATCCGCAAAGGCGGCGGTTTCGCTGCGGCGCGGATCGATACAGATCAGTTTCATGCCGCGTGCTTTCGCAGCTCGCATCATGTTCAACGGGTGCGAAGGAAAACTGCCGAGCCCGAAGCTGAGCGACACCAGCGGATTGGAGCCGGCGAGCATCCACAAATCCGCTTCTTGAAATCGCGGACGACCACCGGCCCAGGTGCCCATGCGCTGTGCAGTCACGATCTTTGCGGACTGGTCGATTGTGAGACTGGAATAGAACGACTTCGAGCCGATGGCGTTCATCCACGCCGGCAGCATGTTGTAGGCGCTGCAGTTGAAGTAGTTCGGCGTGCCGCGGAAGCAGGCAACCGCATCCGCGCCGTCGCGCTCGATGATGGTCTTGAGTTTCGAGGCGACTTCGTCGAGCGCTTGTTCGAGCTCGATGGGTTGGAAGCTGCCGTCGCGCTGACGTTTCTGCGGCCGCAGCAAGCGTTTCGGGCCGTTCTCCACATCGGCCTTCAAACCCTTGATGCACGCGTACCCTTGAGTCAGCGGATGCGACTTGTCGCCGCGGATCTCCACGATGCGTTCGTTCTCGACGACGATCCGGACGCCGCACGAGCCGGCACAGATGCGGCAAAACGATTTGACCTCGGATCTGCTCATATCGCTGCCCCCAAAGTGCGGCATAACCGCTCACACGCGATCACGGATGGACTGTCGGGGCCGATTATTCGCGCAAGCAGTGGCGGCCGTCGAGACGAGAATGTTGACGCCGGGGATTGTCCGGATTGGGCGAGCCTCCATCGCCGTGGTGATGGAGGCCCATTTTCAGCCGAGTGCGCAGGCGGTGCTCCACGGAGAAATGGAAATGGGGACATTCCTCATTAGTTGTGTCCGTTGTTCTGAAATGAGGAATGTCCCCATTTCTTGTCCACTGGTGAGAAAAGGCCCTCCGCCACAGAAGCGGCGGAGGGTTTACTTGCAGTCGAGTGCGAAGGCGGTTTTCGGTCCCAACCCGATCAGAAGTTGTATACGAGCGTCACGCCAAAACTGCGCGGCCGGCCGGCGGTTGCCTGCTTCAGCAGCCCGCCTGCTGCATCGACCCCGCCGCGGAAGTACTCTTCATCGGTGAGATTGTCGACCCAGATCGAGATGGAATAGCGGTCTTCGTCGCCCGCATACATCAGTGCGGCATTGGCCGTCGTGAAGGCATCGTCGTCATCGCCACCTGAACCGAACGTGTTCGCCTGGTCGATCCAGAAACCCGTGTTGTGATTGACGGAGGCATTGAGCGAGAGCTCTCCCGTCGTGACAAACGGGAACCGGTAGTCGAAACCTGCGATGACGACCGCATCGGGTGTCATCGTCAGCGTGTTGCCCTTGATGAGCTGTGTCGTAGGTGGACCGACGAGCGGAGTGATGGTCGCATTCGACTTGTACTCCGTGTCCATGTACGTGGTGTTGAGGAACAGAGTCAGGTTGTCTTGCACTCGCGCCTGCACTTCGAGCTCCAGGCCCCACAGATCGGCTTCAACCCCGTCCACGAGGAAGTTCGCTCCGGAAGAGACTTCCAGCACGTTCAGCTGAATGTTGTCGTACTTGTAAACGAACGCCGCTCCGTTCAGTCGAACGCGTTCGTTGAACAGTTGCGATTTGAAGCCCACTTCGAACGCATCGATCTTCTCGGGGCTGACAGCGCCGGCGATCGGGTTGTTGGTGTTGAGAGCGCCGCTCTTGAAGCCGCTGCTGGCACCGGCATAAGCCATCCAGGTGTCGGCCTGATAGGCGAGCTTCAGGTTGTACGTTGTCTTGTTGTTATCCTGGTCGAGGTCGCCGACGTTGATCAACCCCGCTTGATTCAGTGGATTGCCCGGATCTACTCGATCATCGAGTTCATTCTTTTCCTTCGTATATCGTGCGCCGACGGTCAATCGCCAACGTTCGGCAAAGGGAATCGTAGCCTCCGCGAATCCGGCGATCGATTCGTTCTTGAACTTGTTGTCGGCGACGTACGAGGAGGTGCCGAACGCATCTCCCGTCAGAACGGTCGTGCCTTCTTCAGTGAAATAGTAGACACCGCCAATCCACTCGATGCCCTCGCCGTTGGAGATCAAATAGAACTCCTGGCTCCACGCGTCGGTATCAAAAATCGCCGAGAAGCCCAGGTTCGGTGTATTCAGAAAGGCGAGGGCGGGATTCAAGGTCGTGAAATCGAACGTCGTCGCGGGATCTGCACGGAATACTTCGCCGGTGGTCGTGTCCTTGTGATCGTTGTAGGCAGTCGTTGAGACGAGATCGAAACCGTCGAACTCGACGTTCGCTTTGAATGTGAGGAAGAGATCTTCGTACCAACCGCCGCCGGTTTCGCTGTTCGGCATGTTGGAATCATCGAGAAGTCCATTCTTGAAGCCGGAGACCTGATTATCGAACGTCGCCGCGTGCTCGTTGGAAAAACGCACGTTGGCGGCCGCGGGAAATGCGATCGCGGCAGCCTGATCGGGTGGCAGTCCGAGCGATCCCAAGATGCCGCTCAACGCGCCAAGGTACACCACTTGCGGGCCGTTCAATCCTGGAACCAGATTCGTATTGTCGAACTGGCCGACCTGCTGGAATCCCAGCGTCGACTGTTTGTCGTCCGTGTACGAGCCCGAGAGCACGAACTCCACCGCCTCAGTCGGCTCGAAGACGAGCTTGGCTTTCAGCGAATAGCCATCCTCGTCATCGAAATCGCCTCGATGGGTGCCGCCGAGGCCCTCGATGTAACCGTCGGACTTGTGCACGTCCGCGGCGAACAATCCGGCGAAATTTTTCTTGTTGCCACCGTACACCATGGCACCGCCACGCTTCACACCGAAGTCGCCGAACGTTGCTTGAACTGAACCGCCGAGATCATCGTCCGGATGTGGTGTTCGCGTGGTGATGACGATGGCGCCGCCCGTCGCGTTGCGACCGTACAGCGAGCCTTGCGGCCCCTTCAGCACTTGAATCGATTCGATGCCCATCAGTGAGCCCGCGCCGGATGCCAGGCTGTAACCGCGCGGTATGTACGCGCCATCAATGTACGTCGCGACGCTGGCGTAGGCGCCATTGCCGAGCACGTTCGAGCCGATACCGCGAATGAACGGTTGTGCGCTGCCGCCCGAGCTGTTGATCGAATAGCTGGAAGAAATCTGCGACAAGTCGTCCAGGTCGACAACGCCGGCTTGCGCAAGCGTATCGCCGGAGTAGACATCGATGGCAACGGGGACTTCCTGCAGGTTCTGCGCGCGCCTTTGCGCCGTGACGACGACTTCTTCCAGTTCGTCCGCTGAGACTGTTGATAAGACCGCTGAGACACCCAGCAAACCGATGAACGCTCGACAGATCGGTCGGTACATACGGCACCCCCTGAGTGGAATGTTGTTTTGATTACTTGTGCAGTTCTGGTCTTTGACGTTCGAGAGCGATCACAACGTAGCAGACTTCGAACCGCCAATCTATCTGCCTGAACTCGCCGCGCTGCCGCACGATTGAACCTGCGTTCTCCCGCCGCTCAGCGGCACGCTGTTCGTTCACAGATGCCGGTCTGCAAACAGCACTGGTCGCGTCGATCCATGACAAAGAAAAGGCCCTTCACCGTTCACGGTGAAGGGCCTTTGTTTCAAAGCAGGAACGATGTCGGCTTGTCTTTAAGCCGCCTTTGCTCCAGACGCCAGCTGTCGCAAAACGTAATGCAGGATGCCGCCGTGGCGGTAGTACTCGCGTTCCTTCGGGGTGTCGATGCGAACGCGCACTTCGAGCTTGATCGGCGCACCGGATGCTGGGGTCGCCACCACCGTGACGACCTTCGCTGCACCGCCGTCCAAGCCGACGATCTCGAAGCTCTCCTGTCCGGTGAGCCCCAGGCTTTGCGCGTTCTCACCTTCCTTGAACTGCAACGGCAGCACGCCCATGCCGATGAGATTCGAGCGGTGGATGCGCTCGAAGCTTTCGGCGATGACGGCTTTGACGCCGAGCAACATGGTGCCCTTGGCCGCCCAGTCGCGGGATGAGCCGGTGCCGTATTCCTTGCCGGCGAGGACGACCAGCGGCGTGCCTTCTTCTTTGTACTTCATCGCAGCGTCATAGATGCTCATGTGAGCACCACTCGGAATGTGCACGGTCACGCCACCTTCCGTGCCCGGCGCAAGCAGGTTGCGCAGGCGGATGTTCGCGAACGTGCCGCGCATCATGACCTCATGATTACCACGGCGCGCGCCGTAGGAATTGAAGTCAGCCGGCTTCACGCCCAACGACATGAGGTACTTCGCAGCCGGGCTCGACTTCGAGATATCGCCGGCGGGGGAGATGTGGTCGGTCGTGACCGAATCGCCCAGCACTGCGAGCGCTCTCGCATTGTGGATGTCGCTCACCGCGTTGGGCTGCATGCCCATGCCGACGAAGTACGGTGGATTCTTCACGTAGGTCGACCGCTCGTCCCACGAGTAGATCTTGCCGCTCGGCAGACGGATTGCGTTCCATTGCTCGTCGCCCGCAAACACGCTCGCGTAGCTGCGCTTGAACATCGCTGCATCGACGGACTGCGCGATGACCGCTTGCACTTCGGCAGGCGAGGGCCAGATGTCCTTGAGGTAAACGGGCTGCCCGTTCGAGTCACAGCCGAGCGGCTCGTGGTTGAGGTCGATGTTCATCGTGCCCGCGAGGGCATATGCCACGACGAGCGGAGGGGATGCGAGGAAATTCATGCGCACTTCCGGGTGCACGCGACCTTCGAAGTTGCGATTGCCTGACAGTACGGACGTGGCGATCACATCACCGGTTCTTACTGCCTCCGAGATCTCGGGACGCAATGGGCCCGAGTTGCCGATGCAGGTCGTGCAGCCGTAGCCCACGGTATAGAAGCCGATGGCTTCCAAGTCCGGCGTCAAGCCGGCCTTGTTCAGATAGTCGGTCACGACGCGCGAGCCCGGGGCGAGGCTGGTCTTGACCCAGGGCTTTGCCTTGAGGCCACGCTCGCGCGCCTTGCGGGCCAGCAGGCCGGCGGCGATCAATACCGGCGGGTTCGAGGTGTTGGTGCAGCTCGTGATCGCGGCGATCAGCACTGCGCCGTCCTGCACTTCGAAGCTTTCGGCGCCCACTGTGGCTTTGCCGACGCCCGTGGCATTCGGGTTCTTGGCCTTGCGCTCGGCGGCCATTGCCGTGTGAGCGGTGTGATAAATCTGCTTCGAGATGCGCAAAGGCACGCGATCCTGCGGGCGCTTCGGACCGGCGAGCGAAGGTTCGACCGTGCTGAGATCCAGCTCCAGCACATCGGTGTAGTCGGCCTGACGCTGGCCGTTCTCGCGCCACAGGCCCTGGTGCTTGGCATAGGCTTCGACCAGTGCGATCTGCTCCTGGCTGCGGCCGGTGAGCTCGAGATAGCGCAGCGTTTCGCCATCGATCGGGAAGATGCCGCAGGTGCTGCCGAACTCAGGCGACATGTTGGCGATCGTTGCACGGTCGCCCAGCGGCAGGTTGGCCAAGCCGTCGCCGAAGAACTCGACGAACTTGTCCACCACACCCTTCTTGCGGAGCTGTTCGGTGACGGTCAACACGAGGTCCGTCGCCGTCGCGCCAGGCTTCAGACTGCCTGTGAGCTTGAAGCCGATGACATGCGGGATGAGCATCGTCACGGGCTGACCGAGCATGGCGGCTTCGGCTTCGATACCGCCGACGCCCCAACCCAGCACGCCCAGGCCATTGACCATCGTGGTGTGCGAGTCGGTGCCGACCAGCGTGTCGGGATAAGCGTGATGCTTGCCGTCCTTCTCCGCATCGAACACGACGCGCGCGAGATGCTCGACGTTCACCTGGTGAACGATGCCCGTGTTCGGCGGCACGACTTTGAAATTGCGGAAGGCCGACTGGCCCCAGCGCAGGAACGCATAGCGCTCGGTGTTACGGCTGAAATCAATCACGCTGTTCTTGGTTATCGCATCCGCTGAGCCGTATTCGTCGACTTGCACGGAGTGGTCGATCACCAGCTCGGCCGGGGACAGCGGATTGATCTCGTCCGGGTTGCCGCCCAGCTTTTGCATCGCTTCGCGCATCGCGGCCAGGTCGACAATGGCCGGCACACCCGTGAAGTCCTGCATGATCACGCGGCTGGGCGTGAAGGAAATCTCGTAGGACGGCGCGGCCTTCGGGTCCCACTTGAGGATGGCTTCCACGTCCTCGCGTGTCACGTTCACGCCATCTTCGAAGCGCAGTTGGTTTTCCAGCAGGATCTTGAGCGAGTAGGGCAGCCGGCCCAGGTCATAGTCCTTCAGCGCGGCGAGACTGCAGATCTCGTACGTTGTGCCGCCGACGGCGAGCGTGGTGCGCGCCTTGAACGAATCTTTCATGCGTCCTCCAGAAATGTGGGCCGAAGCGCCAGCAACGCTGCTGATGGCCCCCGAAAGTAAGCGCTGAGCTGGCTTGGCAGCGGATGTGCCAGCAAGCAAAAAAGCGGCGCAGATTATAGGGGATGCAGGCGGGTAGCGGTTAGTGGCAGGGCTTGGCAAGGGGAACGGCCTACGCCTGCCTTGCTGCGATCGCCCATCGCGACGGTTAAGCGCCCATCGCTCGCGTAATGACGCCGCCTCCCAAACACACATCGCAGTCGTAAAAGACGACATATTGGCCCGGCGTCACGGCGCGCTGCGCCACGTCGAAATGCACGCGGCACGTTTCGGCATCAATTTCGACCGTGCATGGCTGATCGGCCTGTCGATACCGCACCTTGGCAGTGCAGCGGAACCGCGCAGACGGTGGTCGCCCGGCGATCCAGGTCAGTTGACTGGCCTCCAGGCTGGACTGCAGCAATGCCGCATGATCGTGGCCTTGCACCACGATCAACGCGTTACGGGTGAGGTCTTTGTGTGCGACATACCACGGCGCCTCCTCGGCGGCAGGTGTTCCGCCGATTCTCAATCCCTGCCGCTGGCCCAACGTGTAGTACATGAGGCCGCGATGCGCGCCGAGTTGTCGACCCGAGAGGTCCTCGATGGGACCGGGCTGCGCTGGCAAGTAACGTTCGAGAAACTCCGCGAATGGACGCTCGCCGATGAAACAAATCCCGGTGCTGTCCTTCTTGTCGAAGACAGGTAGCGCCTCGCGGCGTGCAATCTCGCGCACCGCCGGCTTGAGCAGATCGCCGATGGGGAAGAGCGTGCGCGCGAGGGCGGTGCGATCGATGGCGTGCAGGAAGTACGACTGATCCTTGGCGGGATCGAGTCCTTTCAACAATGCCGCTTCGGGCTCGTGCCGGACGCGGGCGTAATGGCCCGTCGCGACCCATTCAGCGCCCAGGCGCCGCGCATAGTCGAAGCACACGCCGAACTTGATTTCGCGGTTGCACAGTACGTCCGGGTTCGGCGTGCGGCCGGCGAGGTACTCCTCCAGGAAATAGGCGAACACCCGCTCACGGTATTCGCCGGCAAAGCTCACCTTGTGCAGCGGGATGCGCAGTTGATCGCAGACCTTGCGCGCATCCTGAAAATCCTGGGCGGCCGTGCAGTAGCCGTCCTCGTCTTCATCCCAGTTGCTCATGAAGAGCCCCTCCACCTCGTAGCCCTGATTGCGGAGCAGCCAGGCTGAAACGGAGGAGTCCACACCGCCGGACATGCCGACGATGACGAGGGGCTTGGCACTCATGGAGGCTTTGGGGGGCTCAGCCGCCCGGTTCGTTCAGCGGTGAGCCGGTGGCGGCGCGCAGCTCAGGTCCTGCGGCACCGATGAAAGGGGTCATCTGCTGTATCAACTCCAGCGGATAACTCCTGTGTGCGAGGAAGTCATCGACGCACTTCAACACCATCGGGCTGCGCAGCCGCTCTGAGCGAGCGATGAGTTCGTCACGCGTGAGCCACAGCGAGCGTGCGATGCCACGGTCGAGCTTGCGATCCTGATCGTGGCTGTGAACCTCACCGATGAACGCGATGCGCATGAAGCTGCGCTGTCGATCCGGCGCATCCCACATGTACACACCGAGAAGTGCGCGCGGTACGAACGTCCATGCCGTCTCTTCCAGCGTCTCACGGATCACAGCATCGATGATGCGCTCGCCGCGCTCGACATGACCTGCGGGCTGGTTGAATACCATGCGTGGACCCACGCGCTCTTCGACGAATAGAAAGCGGCCATTGCGTTCGACGACCGCGGCCACGGTGAGATCAGGTCTCCAGCTCATGAGGGGAGTATAGCGGGCGAATCAGTGCCGAGCGGACGACTCATGCGGCGATGATCGATCCCGGCATCCTTGAAAACGGGGCCGCTCGCGACGAATCCGTGGCGCTCATAAAAGGCAATCGCGCCCAATTGCGCGTCCAGGTACACGTCCTCGAACCCGAGCGAACGCGCCTGTTCCATCAACTTGTGCAGCAGCAGAGCGCCGATGCCGTGATGGCGATGAAGCGAGAGAACAGCCATGCGGCCGATCTTACCTGTCGGCAGCAGGCGACCAGTGCCGACTGGCTCACCGTTCGCGCGTGCAAGCGCGTGACTGCAGAGATGATCCTGATCGTCATGCTCCTCTTCCTCCGGCACGCCCTGCTCATGCACGAAGACCTCGAAGCGGATGGCGAGCAACTGCTCGCGGTAGTCCAGCCAGTCGACGATGTCGACTTGAACGTCCACGGCTAGATCTCGCGTGCGAGTTTCTCAGCGACGCCGAGATACGTTGCGGGTGTGAGTCCGAGCAACTCCTTCTTGGCAGCCTCAGGAATGGAGAGTGATGCGATGAATTCGCGTGCCGCCGTCGCGGACAACCGCTGACCGCGTGTCAATGCCTTGAGTTGCTCATATGCGTTCTCCACAGCGTATCTACGCATGACGGTCTGGATCGGTTCGGCAAGCAGCTCCCAATTCGCATCGAGATCGGCGGCCATGCGCGCGCGATCCACGTCGATGCGATCCAACCCACGTTCGATCGCTTGCCATGCAATGAACGCGTGGCTCACGCCGACGCCCACGTTGCGCAGCACGGTGGAATCGGTGAGATCGCGTTGCCATCGCGAAACCGGCAGCTTCTCCGACAGGAACCGCAGAACGGCGTTGGCCAGCCCGAGATTGCCTTCGCCATTTTCGAAGTCGATCGGATTCACCTTGTGCGGCATGGTCGAGGAGCCCACTTCGCCCGCGATCACTTTCTGCTTGAAGTAACCGAGCGAGATGTAACCCCAGAAATCGCGGCACAGATCGATCAGGATCGTGTTGGCGCGTGCGAGCGCATCGAAGTATTCAGCGATCCAGTCGTGCGGCTCGATCTGCGTGGTGTAAGCATTCCAAGTGAGACCCAGCGATTCGACAAACTGCTGCGAGACGCGCAACCAGTCGACTTGAGGGTAGGCAACGACGTGCGCATTCAAGTTGCCTACCGCACCATTCATCTTTCCCAAGATACGCACTGCTTCGAGCGTTGCACTCGCGTGTCGCAACCGATGCACGAAGTTCGCAATTTCTTTGCCGAGCGTCGTCGGTGTCGCGGGCTGGCCATGCGTGCGCGACATCATCGGCACCGCTGCATGTTGATGCGCAAGCGAGCGCAAGCGTTCGATGAGTTGCGACACGCGCGGTAACAGCACGGTGTCGCGCGCCTCCTTGAGCATCAACGCATAGCTCAGGTTGTTGATGTCTTCCGATGTGCACGCGAAGTGCACGAACTCACCGCGTCCGCGCCACGCATCGACCTCGCCGAGGCGCTTCTTCACGTAGTACTCGACCGCCTTCACGTCGTGGTTGGTGGTCTTCTCGATCCGCTTGACCTCTTCCGCCCCCGCATCGTCGATTCCGGCCGCCAGTTGCTCGAGCACCCCGCTCGCGCTCGTCGGTAAACCTTGTAGCTCGGGTAACCGTGCCTCGTTCACGAGTGCTTGCAGCCAGCGTGCTTCGACACGCACGCGCTGACGGATGACCCCGGCCTCGCTGAATAGCGGACGCAGGGCCCCGCATTTGTCGGCGTAGCGGCCATCGACCGGGGAAATCGCGGTGAGACTGGTCAGAGGTGTCATTGTATGATCATACCTCACGCATCGAGCCGGCTTAATTCCCGTGGCAAGCACCAAATCTCGCCCCTCGTCAGGGGTTCCGCAGCGTCGCATCGAGCACGACAGCATGGGCGAGCTTGCCGTGCCGGCGAGTGCCCTGTGGGGCGCGCAAACCCAGCGTGCCGTGCAGAACTTCCAGTTCAGCGAGTTGCGCATGCCGCGCGAGTTCATTCGCGCCCTGGGGCTCATCAAGCTGTCGGCGGCCCGTGCCAATCAGCAGCTCGGGTTGTTGCCGACCGATCAAGCCGCTGCCATCGAGCGGGCCGCGCTCGAAGTCGCCGCGGGCAAGTACGACACACAGTTTCCCGTCGACGTGTTCCAGACCGGCTCGGGCACGAGCTCCAATATGAATGCCAACGAAGTGATCGCCCGGCTGGCAAGCCAGGGCGGCACTGCAGTGCATCCGAACGATCACGTCAACATGTGTCAGAGTTCGAATGATGTCGTGCCCACGGCAATCCACGTCAGCGCTGCACTCGCAATCCATGAGCAGCTCGAGCCGGCATTGGCTCATCTAGAAGACACGCTCGGGCGCCGTGCTCAGGAACTGCAAGCGGTCGTGAAGACCGGGCGTACACATCTGATGGACGCGATGCCGGTCACCCTGGGTCAGGAGCTGAGTGCATGGCAGTCGCAAATCGCGCAGGGCAGGGCGCGCTTGCAGGAGAGCGTCGTTCGGGTTCGGAAACTCGCGATCGGAGGGACCGCCGTTGGCACCGGCATCAATGCCCATGCCGAATTCGCCACGCGAGTCATCGAGCAGTTGCGGGCAGAGACAGGATTGCAGTTCGAGCCTGCCGACAATCTCTTTGCGGCGCTCGCCTCGCAAGACACCGCGGTGGAGCTCTCCGGCCAGCTGAAAACGCTGGCGATCAGTCTGCTCAAGATCGCAAACGATCTACGCTGGATGAACAGCGGTCCGTTGGCCGGACTGGGCGAGATCGCGCTTCCCGCCTTGCAGCCCGGCAGCAGCATCATGCCGGGCAAGGTGAATCCGGTGATTCCGGAAGCTGTAGCGATGATCTGCGCGCAAGTGATCGGCAATGACGCGGCGATCACGATTGCCGGACAGTCCGGCAACTTCCAGTTGAACGTGATGCTGCCGCTGGTCGCGCACAATCTGCTGCAGAGCATTCGCCTGCTGGCACGCGCCAGTCGCGGGCTGGCCGATGAGGCGATCGCAGGATTCCAGGTGAACCGCGAGCACATCGACGCGGCGCTGGCGCGCAATCCCATTTTGATTACGGCGCTCAATTCGGTGATCGGCTATGAGCAAGGCGCCGCGATCGCGAAGAGAGCGTATGCCGAGGGCAGGTCCGTGCTCGAGGTAGCGCGCGAAATGACGTCGTTGGATGATGAGACGCTGCAACGCCTGCTCGATCCGCAGGCGCTGACGACCGGCGGAATCAAGGGTTCGAATCTGGGAGGCGGCTGAGCCGTACGCGCACGACCGATGGAATCAACACGGCAACCCAAACGGACGGCCCAGGCGCTGCGCGCGCTCATCGAACATCGCCTTCTCGACACACACCCTTCAACGGACCCCGCCACCGCGCGCTCGGCCCTCGGGCCGGAGTTGGATCCGTTGCTCGAGAAGATCATCCCGAAGCCGCTGCGTGCAGCTGCGGTGCTCGTGCCGATCGTTGCACATCCCACCGAGCTGACCGTGCTGTTCACGCAACGCTCGCCGAACTTGCGCACGCATGCTGGACAGGTGAGCTTCCCCGGCGGCCGTATCGAAGCTGATGATCCGGATGCGCTGGAAGCGGCCATCCGCGAAACAGAAGAGGAGATTGGTCTCGGCCGCGAATTCATGACGCCCGCCGGTTACCTCGATCCTCACTTGGCGATGAGCGGTTTCTGGATCACACCCGTTGTGGCCTTCGTGCGCCCGGGCTTCACCTTGCAGGTTGATCATCGCGAGGTGGATGACACGTTCGAAGTGCCGCTGGAGTTCATTCTCGATCCAGCGAACCATATTCCGCGCGAGCGCGTTGTGAGCGGAGTGACTGTGCCGACGCTCGAGTTCGAGCACGATGGTCGCCGCATCTGGGGCGCTACGGCGAACATGCTGTTGTCGTTCTACCGCACGATCGAGATAGGCAGCCGCTGATGGGCATCGAGCGATTGTTGGTGTTGATGCAGCGACTGCGTGATCCTCAGAATGGCTGTCCCTGGGATCGCGAACAATCCTTCGCGACGATCGCGCCCTACACCATCGAAGAAGCGTATGAAGTGGCGGACGCCATTCAGAAACAGGATCTGGCAGCGCTGCGCGATGAGCTCGGCGATCTCCTGTTCCAGGTCGTGTTTCACGCGCAGATGGCGCAGGAGGCGGACGCTTTCGACTTCGATGCCGTGGTGGATGCCATCTGCAACAAGATGGAGCGACGCCATCCGCATATCTTCGGCGATGCGCGGATCGAGTCGGCGCCAGCGCAGACCACTGCTTGGGAAGCTCACAAGAAAACCGAGCGCGACCGTCAGGGTGCCAACGTGCTCGATGGCGTGCCCGTCGCGTTGCCCGCACTGACGCGCGCGTCCAAATTGGGCAAACGAGCAGCTCAGGTGGGCTTCGATTGGCCCGATGTGCAGGGCGCGCTGGAAAAGCTCAACGAAGAAACGCAGGAGCTGCGCCGTGCGATCGACGCAGCGAACGATCGAGCGCATATCGAAGACGAAGTGGGCGATGTGCTGTTTTGTGTGACCAACGTCTGCCGCTACCTCCATATAGATCCCGAGGTGGCATTGCGCCGGGCGAACGCCAAGTTCGAGCGCCGGTTCGGCTACGTTGAACGCCAACTGAAGGCCCAGGGACGTAAACCTGAAGAGGCCACGCTCGATGAGATGGAAGCACTGTGGCAGGAGGGGAAAAAAGCCTTCAGTGTCGGTTCAGAGCGTCAGTCCTAAAGTGGCCCCACGCTTGGCAGTGTGTCCGAGCGATTGGGGAGAAGAAGATGAAAGCCTTGGTGAGTGCGACGGTCCTGGTCTCGCTGCTTGCCGTCGGGACGCAAGCGGAGGCCAGCCCGCCGTGGAAGCGTGAACGTTACGTCCCGGCCCATTATGACCGCGGCGGCTATGACTACGACTTCGCCAAAGTGGTCGACGTCGATCCGATCCTGCATCAGGTGCGAGTGGAAACCCCGCGCCGCGAGTGCTGGGACGAAGTGCGGGAAGTGCGTTCGGACCGTTACAGCGATTCGCATTCTGCCGGTCCGATGATCCTGGGCGGCATCATCGGCGGTGTGGTCGGTAACCAGATCGGCAGCGGTCGCGGCAAGGATGTGGCCACGGTTGCCGGCACATTGATCGGTGCCTCCGTCGGTCACGATGTGGCCGTGAAGAACGGCCGCACGTATTCCGAGCCGCGCGAGGAAACCGTCGAACGGTGTGCCACTCGCTACGAGGAGGAATACGAAGAGCGCATCGAAGGTTATCGTGTGACGTACCTCTACCAAGGCCGCGAGCACACGACGCGCCTGCCCTATGACCCTGGCGATCGCATCCGCGTCCGTGTCGATGTGCGACCTGCCGAGTGAGCGTACGCGCCGCCATGGGGCGTGATCTCGCGCCCCATGGCACGTACACTAAGCCCCCATGCTCCGCTCCGTCCTCATTCTCATGCTGGTGCTGCTCAATCAAGCTGTGCTCATGCCTCGGGTGGAGGCACAGAGCTTGATCGATCGGAAGCACCGCCCTCGCGAAGAGGGCGAGGAACGCAAAGATCGCCGCGGCATGTCCCTGGATGAGGCCGTGCAAATGGCCCAGCGCCGTTACAAGGCCCGCGCCGTGAAAGCCGAAATTGCGAGCGACGGCGATCGTCGCATCTACGTGATCCGCCTCTTGAACGACAGCGGGCGTGTCTGGACCGTTCGAGTGGATGCGGAAACGGGCAGCATGCGGTGACAAGGATTAGGCGGGCACCAGACACTGGGCTCGGAAGGTCAATGAGCTGCTGGTGTCCTAGCCCAG
>JBEVDW010000084.1:0-2722 GCA_040513115.1 Steroidobacteraceae bacterium
CGGGCTGAGACGTGCAACGGGCGGGTCTCGCGAAGGAGCAGCGAGACATCGCAGCTCCAGGCTAAGGCTCACTCTGGCGGGCATCGAGCGCTTGCTGGCTCAGGGTTGCAGACGTGGAGCGACTGCTTCGACACCTCTTTTGCGTGCTCAGGCAGGGTCTGGTTGCCAACGGCGGGAGCGGGCCTCACAATCCGCCGGCTCCGCACCGCGGGTTGTCGAATCCAGCCAATGGGTCGGCCTGGGCCTGTCGGCACGCACAGTTAATCGCTTAAGGATGACGATGAATTCACGACTTCCGACACTGGTGACGCCACTGCTGGTGTCTGCGTTGCTGGCGGCCTGCGCCAGCGGGCCGGGCGCCGTACCTCGAGATTCGCTCGCCCGGATCGGCCAGTCCCAGATCCTCAAGGTGGGCTATCGAGAGGATGCAAAGCCGTTCTCGTACAAGGGCGCCGACGGCGCACCGGCAGGCTATTCGGTGGAACTGTGCAAGCGCGTGGCCAGTTCCCTGCAATCCCAACTCAAGCTTGCCAAACTGGACGTGCAGTGGGTACCCGTGACCGCAACGACACGGATGCAGGCAGTCAACGACGGCAGCGTCGACCTAGAGTGCGGCAGCACTTCGCGCACGCTGGGTCGCGAGAAGCAGGTCGACTTCAGCAATCCCATCTGGGTCGAGGGAAGCTCGTTCGTGTCGCTGGCATCCTCATCGATTGGCCGCGCGGTTGACCTGAATGCCAAGCGGGTGGCTGTTATTCCTGGCACCACCACGGAACAGGCGCTCAAGGGGCTGTCTTCGCGTGGCATTGTGCCGGTCTTCGTGGCCGTTCAGACCAGCTCCGACGGAATTGCCGCGGTGCGTGGCGGGCGGGCTGATGCCTTCGCCACAGACAGCCTGATCCTTGTGGGTGAAGTCACGGGCGGGCCGGCGGGTGCGACCCTGCGGCTTAGCCAAGACTACCTGTCGATGGAAAGCTATTCGCTGATGATGCGGCGCGACCCGGACATGCGGCTTGCGGTTAACCGCGCGCTGGCCGAGACCTATCGCAGTGGCGAGATCGCCAGGGTGTTTGGCCAGAGCTTTCCGGCTGGCACCGCGCCCTCGGCGCTGGTCGAGGCCGTCTACCTGCTGAATGCGCTGCCGGAGTAGAGAAGGCCTCGCGGACATCGTGGCATGGGCCGATTGCTCGGACGACGGGCAAGATGACGAGGTCCGTTTCAGACGCTGCACCGTCCATTTGGAAAACTCGTTTTAAAGCCGCAACCAGTCTAGCGCACCAGTTCATCGGTCACCTGCCTGCGCTTTGTGGTCCGACGCTTCAGAAGTTGTCGGCTGCCCATCGGTGTTCACGCCGACGGCGACTATTGCCGCGACACTCACGATGAGGTCGGCCTTGGGCCCGCTCCCTGGCGCGTCGCCTCCGCCAACGTGACAACGCCACAGGTCGCATTCAATCCACGGCGCGTCTCCGGGGGACCCGCATGTTGTCAATAAATATGTAAACGCTAAAACGATCAGGACCCACATCGGAAAGACGAGCATTTGCGAAAAGACGATCCTCCCGCGCTCCGAGACGGTCGCGCGGTGCCTTGATCGATGTGGTGGTTCGTGTAGTTTCCAAAGACATATCGTTTGGGGTCCGTAGTCTGCAACCCCAATTCACATCTCATGCTCCCCGTTCCCTGCTCCTTGATGACGAATCGCCTTCGCTCAAGATCCGGGAAGCGCCAAGGTCGCGCACTGATCTGCTCTGCAAGCCGCCGCCGTTACGGCCGACGGCACAGGAGATGTATGCACGTCCTCGACGCATTCGCCAACGCCAGCCAGTCGGTAGGCGACAACTCGCCATTGAATCGGCGCCGCGGACCTGCGCTAGGCAATCACACCCGATCGCGTGCTCACCGTCCCCTTCGACTTTTCCGAAGCCGGCTCGCGCCCTGCACACACGGAATTCCGAACCTGGCACGAGAAGCGAAATTCAGGGCGCGCAATGCTAAATGACGAAGCCTCGCAATCCTTAAAGTCAAGCGAACTGCGCGACACCTCCCACAGGAGAACACGCAGCGATCGTGGGCGAAGCGTCTCCGATGACGCCACACGTTCCTTCGCAGCCCGGTTGCTCCCCTCGAGCATGCAACTTTTTTGAAGTGAGAAGACCCTGATGAAGAATCGCATGGATACCCTCGCGTCGTGCGCGGATGATGAAGGACTTTTTTGCGTCAGCAGCGACAGACCTGAAAAGCCCGTGGGACAGATCTCGTCGCAGCGTTGTCCTTGGGACAACTGGCATCCGATCACCGACCTTGATTCATGCATTGCTGACGCAGGGGCACGAAGCGATAACCGCAGCAGCGGTTGTCTGAAGTCGTAATCGAGCGTGCGCTTGGGTGAGAAGCGCGCGAGTGGGGGCAAGCTGCTCCCCTGAGCAGCGTCCCGTCGAGAGCCTGAACAAGGCGCTGGCGCGCGAAGCGGCATTGGCATTGTCCGCGGCTTGAGTTGCTTCGGTGTTGACGAATCGATGAGGTACTGATCCCCGAGGCCGAGTCGGGCGCCTCTTCATGAAAGTCAAGGCTTCCGGCGTGGTCCAGACCGCCCCAGACGCAGCCGAGCGCGCGGGAGGTGAACCTCTTCCCGTTGGCCTTGCGCAGTTCTTCGCACCTCACGTTCAAGCTCCTTGACTCGCTGGGCCTCAGCCGTAGTCGTTCCTTCGCGTTGGCCACT
>JBEVDW010000085.1:0-4359 GCA_040513115.1 Steroidobacteraceae bacterium
AGTTTAAGGTTTCCAAGGGCCACCCAGGAGCTGCCGCGGTGACGGTAGAGTACTGGAAACCCGTGAGGCGAGCGTAAGGGGCCGCCCGGATCGACGTTTCGGTCGCGGCGACTTGCCCGTCATATATAAATACTTGTATATAGGTTCTCAAGCACGGAGGCTGCATGAAACCTTTGCGTTTTGTGGGATCGAGCTTGCGGGACTTGTCAGGCTTTCCGGCAGCAGCTCGTCGTGAGGCGGGTTATCAGCTCTGGCAAGCGCAGCTGGGCTTGATGCCGTCAGACTTCAAGGCGATGGGTTCGGTGGGGTCTGGTTGTTATGAGTTGCGCGTGCATGCTGGAGGGGAATGGCCGTCATCTACGTGGCGAAGTTCTCGGACGCTGTGTACGTGCTGCATGCATTCCAGAAGAAGACTCAGTCAACCTCCAGGGAGGACATCGAATTGGCGCGGCGTCGATTCCGCATAGTCGAGGGACGCATACATGGCTAAAGCAACCATCATCAAGTCCAGTGGCAACGTGTTCATCGATCTGGGCTTTCCGCCTGAGGAGGCGATGATTCTCGCCATGCGCGCCGATCTCATGGCGAAACTCCGCCTGTTGATCGAGCGCCAACACTGGTCCCAGGCGGAGGCCGCGCGCCGGCTGGGAATTGCACAGTCGCGAGTGAGCGATTTGATTCGTGGCAAATGGGAGAAATTCAGCCTGGACATGCTTCTGATCCTGGCGATGCGCGCAGGACTGGAACCAAAACTCAGGCTAATCAAGGCCGCATGAAGCCTGGTTTGTCCGGTTCAGTTGCACACGGCCCGAGACGAATGGACAGTAGGTCTGTTGAGCGAAGCGAGACTGCGCAAAGACGGCTATTGCCGCAACAGCTGCAAATACTGCACCTCGTTCGCCAGCGTGAACCGCACAAAAACTCCGTCGGCATACAACTCCTGCGCACTCCGCACCGCAGGCCACATCGACGTATTGGGATCGTCCGCAACTCGATTCACGGCCTGATACTGCCCTGCCAGCCGCACGCTATTCGGTACCGCGAACGTTCCCGCCGCGCCGGACGTCCCGCTCAGATTGACCGCCACGATCACGACTGAGTCTGTCGCACCGTCGCTGACCCATCGGGCCACGGCGAAGATCCCGTTGTGAAGTCCGCCCGTCGTCAGATTCAGGAAGTAGCGGTTGGGTCCCGAGAGCTCCGGACAGCGCTCGCGCGCCTTGTTGATGCGCTTGTACATGGCTGCCACTTGATCGCGCTGCGGATCGGGCGCGCTCCATCTCTGATAGAGATTCTCCCAGCGGTCGCGAAATGAGAGTTTTGATCCTTGCCCGAGCGGTTGACCCATGAAAACCATTGGCGCGCCGTAGAGTGCCGCGGCGATGGCGTAGCGCGCGGTCATTACCCAGCGATCGGAGTTGCCGTCCTCATCGTGACTGGTGCCGTTGTGCATGATGAGGCTGTCGCCGCCGAACAGGCGCGCTTCGGCTTCGAGCGACGCGAACAGCTCGCTCATCGTCACGTCGGTCTTGCGGTACAGGTAATGATCCTTGCTCGTGAGCAGATCGAAGACTTTGTTGAGGCGATACTGGATCGGATCCGGATCCAGCACTTCCGCTAGAAACACAAAATCCCATCGCGACTGCCGCGTCTTGTTGACGATGAGCTCCCACAATTGATTCGGCAGTCCTTGGGCGAAGTCGGCGCGGATGCCGGCGAGCTTGCCGCCAGTCTTCTCGAGCCAGAACGGCAGCATGTGCGCGAAGTAACGCCAGAGCTGCGCGGTTCCCGTCGCTGTGTCGAGCGGTGTGTAGAACAAGTCACGCTCATCTTCTGCGCTGCCGTGATCATCGGCGTGTCGAACCGGATTGCCCCAGTAGTCATGCGCCTGCGCAAAGGGTTTCGGTCCGAGCGCGGAGTAGTCGCCGAAGAACCAATCGACATTGGCGTCGTCCCAGACGTGCTCGTTCAAGCGATCGCCTGGAGCCCAGACGGCACAGGCGAAGCCGTTGACTGCGGGCATGCGGTAGTAAGGAATGGCCCAACCGTCCCGGAACTCGACGCCACGCGTGCACCAGTTGCTACGCACTTCGCGAATCCAGGCTTCCGCTTCGGAGGGTGCACACAGGCCCAATTGGACAGCGCCTTCGCCGTACACCACATCGCGTCCCGCATGATTGAGTGCGACGTCCAGGAACACATCGACACCCGCCGCGTCCGCTTCTTCCACGACCTGGCCGAACAACTGCAGGGCTGCATCGCGACGGCCATCCTTCTCCAGCCAGGGATTGATGCTCCAGTAGTCACGCGTGGCATACGGACTGCCGGGACTCTGATTCGCGGCCCACGTCCAGTTCTGTCGATCCCAACACCAGCGCGTCTGTGGAAACACCGGCATGAGCCACAGCGTGTTGAAGCCCAGCGTGCTGCTGATGTAGCCCACGTGAAAGGGATTGAACTCATCCAGGTCGTGAGTGCTGAGGAAGTCATCCAACGTGCTGCGGTTGTCGTAGTCGCCGCCTTGAGTGGCCTCGATCGTGAGCGCATTGGCTTCGTACAAGCGAGCCGTCGCCGCCTTCGCAGGCGAGACCACGATGGCGCAATCGCGTTGCCTCGCTGCACCGTCGAAAGGGCTGAAATCGTTGTGCCACCACCACCCGGCGGTGCCCTTGCGTCGATAGCGCGCAGTGAGTCGGTACGCGCCGCAGCGCGTCACCGGAAGGTCGATTTCGAAGACCAGATTGTCGAAGGCTTGCCCTCGGTGCGCCATCGCATGGCTCAACCAGTAGGCATTGGCACCATTGCTGGCGCTCAGCTCTTCGAATGCGACGGCGAAGTCACGGCGATTCAGATTCGTGAAAACTTCGACGTCGAAGTCGGCCGGCGTAAGTCCTTGCCTGGCAATCTCGACGCGCACCGTGAGCGTCGTCGAAGGCGCGGGGCTCGTTTCATCGAGCAGTACTTTCACCGTGCCGTAGTTGCCCGCCACACCACGCACGGTGAGATTGCCGACCCAGGGACTGTAAGCCATGCGCAATACTCCATTGACGCGCGCGTAGCCGTGATCCTGCTGCCGGCCGAGCCTCTGATGCAATCTTTCTCACATTGGGGCGATCGCCTCCGGCCGTGGACGAGTCTTCAAATCCCCCAAGCCGCCCACACCGAAACGGACGAGTCTGCGCCCGTCTCTCTGCTGACCGCGCGCAGTGCTGAGATGGGTTCGATGTACAGCAGACATGAGGTCGCGTGTTCGTCGCCTATCCTTGCCCATGGCGCGTTCTTGTGAAGGCGACCTTCGATCCCGACCTTCGCCGTTCCGGTGATCGCGATCTGCACTGACATCTTTGTCGGAGGTATCTGCGATCCGATGATACGAAGCATGACCTCGCGTCCGACCGTATCGGCGGTGGCATTCGTCAACAGAACGTCGGCAGCCATCAGGATCCTCGCGACAACGGCAATGAATGCAGCAGAGTCACACATCCGCGCGGTTCGTGCTCATCCTTCCTGCGCTAAAGTGAGCGCCATGCACGCTTGCCGCCTCTCAATCGGCAGAACTGTGCGGTCGGCCACGATCAGCGATGCTGATCAGTTTCGCGCCGGACGCGGTCGGTGCTTGATCGGCGGAGCGGCGTGCGCTTGACTAGCATGCCGCTCGCCCATGCCAGAATCCTCATGCTCCGTAACACCCTGCTTGCAATTGTTTCCCTAACGATCTCCGCGACGGCCGCTGCCTATGAATCGCAGCCGCGCAACAGCACGACCCTGGAGGGCTCATGGGTCGTCAATTCCGCCGCAAGCGACGACGTGGACAAGCTCGTGTCTGAGCTGATCGACAAGGAAGAGAAAGAACGGCGGCGGTGGCGCAGGCAAATGGAGGAAGAGGATCCGTTCTCGAGTCCGGATCCATTGCCCGACTTGTCCGATCCCCGATATCGGCGTGCGGTAGAGAGCAAATGGCGGCGCATGCTCGGCGTGACGAACACCCTCAAACTCCATCAGGACGGCGCCAGGATCGAGATGAGCAGCGAACTGGATGCGCGTCGCTTTGAAGCGGGCTCCAGCAGTCAAGTTTCCATGCGCAACGGAGATCTTGCCGACTCACGCGTGGGTTGGGACGGCGAGTGGTTTGTCATCGATCGCAAAGTGCCACGCGGCGCCCACGAGCTCGAGAAGTTGCGTCTCATAAAAAGCACGGGTCAGCTGGAGTACGTCATCAAGTGGTCCGGCGACACGGAACTGTCCGGTGTGAAGCTACGCCGCGTCTTCGATCGAGCCGCGTCGGACGAACCGGCGCCCGACCCTGCAGTGGGACCTGCGCGATAGCGTCGGACCGGTGTGAACGACGCTCTTGATCCT
>JBEVDW010000086.1:0-17147 GCA_040513115.1 Steroidobacteraceae bacterium
TGATGCATGTACTTTCGCGCGCGGCATCGCAACTGACACGGATGCCGGCCAGTCCTGATCATCCGGGCATCAATGCGGGAATGACGTTCACCATGTTACGCAGCGTCGAGCCACTGTTTACCGGCACCGCAGAAAATCAGCTCATCGGAGAACGCCTGCGTGAACTGGTGCGTGGCGCGAGGTATATCGGTAGCGTTATGCCGTCGCTCGCTGAGCTCGAAGCGCCGCTCGTCAAGATCGCAGAGCTTTTCGACCGCAGCAGGTAGCAGGTGCAAGCACGCACGCCGTGACTCGCTGATGGGGTGCTTCGAGTCTGAGGACGCCATTCACTTCCTCTGACCGCTCAGATTCCGTGCAGGGGAAGGGACCCGGCAGTCACAGCTGCACACCCTCGACCACCGCCTGAGTTGCGGTGCGCGCCTTGGCACGCGCCTCATCGATCGTCGCACCGAGCGCAAGACTCACACCCATGCGCCGGTGGCCTTGCACTTCGGGCTTGCCGAACAGGCGCAATGCCGTATCGGGTTGCACCAACGCGCGCTCGACATGCTCGAAGCGCACATTCGTGGAATTCCCGTCCACCAGAATGGCACACGACGCAGCTGGACCGTGTTGACGTATGACTGGAATGGGCAAACCGAGGATCGCTCGCGCGTGCAGCGCGAACTCCGATAGATCCTGCGAGATCAGGGTGACGAGCCCGGTGTCGTGCGGCCGCGGCGAGACCTCGCTGAACCAGACCTCATCGCCTTTGACGAACAACTCCACGCCGAAGATGCCGCTGCCGCCGAGATTGTCGGTGACCGCCTTGGCGATGCGCTGAGCCTCCTTCAGAGCGGCAGCCGCCATTGGTTGCGGTTGCCAGGATTCCCGGTAGTCACCGTCGATCTGCAGATGACCGATGGGCGCACAGAAGCTGGTGCCGCCCGCATGCCGCACGGTCAACAAGGTGATTTCGTATTCGAAGTCGATGAAACCTTCGACGATCACGCGGCCCGCGCCGGCACGTCCACCCGCTTGCGCGTACTGCCACGCTTTCTCGCCATCACCCAGCGTGCGCACGACACTCTGGCCTTTGCCGGAAGAGCTCATGACTGGCTTCACCACACACGGCGTGCCGATCTGAGCGATGGCAGCACGGTACTCATCGATGGAGTCCGCGAAGCGAAACGGTGAAGTGCGCAGCTTCAACTCCTCCGCAGCGAGCCTTCTGATCCCTTCACGATCCATCGTGAGCTGTGCCGCACGCGCCGTGGGAATGACGCGATACCCTTCGGCTTCGAGCGCCACCAGCTCCGCAGTCGCAATCGCCTCGATCTCGGGCACGATCAAGTGCGGCCGCTCGCGCTCGATGACGCCACGCAATGCCTGCGCATCCAGCATGTTGATGACGTGCGCCCGATGGGCCACCTGCATGGCGGGTGCGTTGGCATACCGATCGACCGCGATCACTTCGCAGCCGAAACGTTGCAACTCGATCACGACTTCCTTGCCGAGCTCGCCGGAGCCGAGGAACAGCACGCGGATGGCTGAAGGTGAGAGCGGGGTGCCGATGGTAGGCATTGACGGTACCTGAAGGACCAACTGGTCAGAGGGTAACGTGAATAAAGCTCGAATGAACCATTCTGGCCAGCAAGCCAGTTGGCCCGTTTGCCAGTTGGCCGGCGCGCTAACGCGCCCCCATCACCGCCAATCCCTGCGCGACCGAAGCGAATTCATCGCCCCACACCAACTTCTCCGCACCGAACTTGCGGGCGAACATGCTCCTGATAGCGGGAACGAGCGAGCTGCCACCCGTCATGAACACCCGTGTGATTTCGTGTGGGTTGATGCCGGCGGTCTTCAATGCGCGCACGGCGGTCGCTTCGATCTGCACCAGCTCGCCCACGATCCAGGATTCGAACTCGGCCCGGGTCACGACGCGATCGATCTCGACGGGTCCAGCCTTGAAGCGCAGCCGCGCCGTCTCGGTCCGGCTCAGCGTTTGCTTCACTTGCGAGACGGCCTGGAACAGCGAAAACCCTTCGTCATTGCGCACGACATGCAACAGGCCCTCGATCGCCGTGGGGTCGTCCGCCGTACGCAGGATCTCGCCGATCAAACGTAGCGTCTGGCGATTGTTCATATGCGCGAGCTGGTGCCAGCTTGCAAAATTTGCGTACAGCCATTGTGGTACGGGCAGCGACTTGTGTTCGGGTCGGAAGGCGGTGCCCATTCCCAGCTGCGGACACACCACGCGCTGCACGAGCGCATAGTCGAAGCGATCGCCTGCGATACCGATGCCGGTCTGCGCCAGGGGTTTGAGCTCGAAGTGATCGGCCGTGTTTTTCGCCGCGACGAGAGAGAAGTCGCTCGTGCCGCCGCCCAGATCGACGACGAGCACGAGATGCTCGCCGGGATGCGCGCGCGCAAAGGTGTAGGCGGCTGCTTCGGGCTCCAGACGCACGTCGTCGGGCACGCGACCGGCCTGTGTGAATGCATCTGTCAGACGCCGAGCGGCAAGCGTGTCGTCCGGCGTCGAGCCCGCGAAATGAATCGGGCGGCCAACCACGACACGCGCGCCTGGCAGTCGATCCCGGCATTGAGCAGCGTCGTACACATGACCCAGCAGGCGCGCGATCAACTGCTCCAGCGTGTACGTGTGCCCGAACAGGTTCGTGTCGACGAAGCTGCTGCTGCCCAGGAACGACTTGAGCGACTGCATCAGGCGCGCAGGACCTGCACGCTGCAAATAGTCCTCGATGGCATCCGCGCCTGCGGAGCTGACGGGCGCCGCGCGCGGATCGAGATCGTCGGGTTTGAAACACAGGATCGATGGCATCGCGCGTTCGCTGGCTGCCCGCGAGCGCACGCTCAGCGTACGTGCAGGCTGACCCGATTCAGCAATGGCAACGACGGTATTGCTGGTGCCGAAGTCGACACCGATGGATAAGTCAGCCATGCCGCAGTCTCAACGCCGCTGCTTGTTCTTCTTGCGCGGCGGATGCGTCTTGATGCCCCGCATCAGCGCCTGTGCGGCGGACTGCTCCTCCTCCGTCTCTTCCACACTCCACTGCTCACGAAAGGCCTGGAGCGCCTCGTTGTAAACGGAGGCATGGCGATTGGAAAGCATGAGCTGCGAGGGCGGACACACACGCGCACGAATGAGCCCCAGATCCGCAGCCGCATCGAACAGGCTCGGATACCAGCTCTGCCAGTTCGGCAGCAGGGCTTCGACGCGCTCTCGCAGGTTCATGCGAGTGGTGGCGTTGTTAGGGGGACTGTCATGCCCCAACCTTAGCTGGCGAGGCGGAGACGGACAACCCGAGGATTGCTGATGTGAGAGACGGATCGGCCTGCTGCCGAACGGGTCAGTTAGCTCGCTGCCCAGCCAGCACGCCCGGGAAACGGGAAATGGGGACATTCCTCATTTTCCATTCATTGAAAATGAGGAATGTCCCCATTTCCTCACACGCTTGCGGCGTCAGCTTTTCGCCACCTGCTGCGAGCCGCCGATGTGCCGCAGCCACTCACCGGCCTGCTTGCGTGTCTCGTCATACGTGATCGCTTTTTGCAGTGCCGCCTGCGTACCGGCGATGTCCTTCAACCCATAGTGGGCCACCGCCAGGCGCATCCACGCCTCGCCAGGGCGCTTCAAGCCGCCCTTCTGGATGGCTTTCTGCAACATCTCGATGGATTCCTTCCAACGCTCGTTGTCGCCGTACATCGCGCCGAGCTTGAAGTAGTAGTCTCCCTTCTCGGCGATCGAGGCGAGCTTCTTCAGCGTGGCCTCGGCTTTGTCGGCTTCGCGCGCGTTGATCCAGGAGTTCGCCAGCGCATCGAGATTCTCTTCGTCCGCAGGCAGCTTCTTCTGGTCCATTGCGCTCTGCATGAGCACGCCGGCCTTGTACGGCGCGTCGATCATCATGTAGATGCTGTACAGATTCTTGAACTCTTGCGGCTTCGTGACGAAGCCCTGGCGCTCAGCGAGCGCAAGCACTGCAACGGCTTCCTTGTCCTGCTTCAACTCCAGGAACATGCCCGAGAGCTGACGCCAATATTCGCCCGACTGCGGTTTCATACTGAGCAGCGAGACCAGCGTTTCAGCGCACGACTTGAAGTCCTTGACCTCGTATGCGATCGCCAGCTTCAACTGCAGCCAGCTTTCTTCCACCTTCTTCGATTTCGCAATCGCCTGATCGATCTGCGGCAGCGCTTCCTTGTAGCGCTTCTGCTGTGACAGCGCATTCGCAAGGAAGATGTGAGCGCTCGCCGGTGGCGGCGTGCACGCCTCGTTGATGTACTTCTGCAGCGTCTTGATGCCTTCGTCCCACTGCTCGTTGACAATGTAGAGCTGGCCCAGGTTGAACGTGAGCTGCTCCTGGTGCTGCATCGGAAGAATGTTGGGTGCGAGCGCTTTGGCGAACGCCTTGGTCGCATTCGCATAGTCCTGCTTCGAGTTGTACGCAAAGCCCAGGTTCGACCATACGATGGCCTTGTCGAAGTCGCCACCATCGTCCGTCAGCTTCTGAAGTTTCTCGATCGCTTCGTTGAACTTGTTCTGGCTCAACAGCTCCGTGGCTTCCTTCGTGCCGTTGTACGTGGCTTCGCTCATCGTCTCCGACTTGCGCGGCGTGGTGCATTGGTCGCCCGCCGCCAAGGCGGCGCCGCCCCAGAGCACCAGGCTGCATGCAACCGCAAGTCGAACAGAAAACTTCTTCATCCGCGGACCTCGACTAGGACGCTGCTGGCTGGTTCAAGTTGAACTCGATCTTCTGCGAACCGCGCTGTGCGACAGGCTGGCCGTTGACCACTTTGGGCTTGAACTTCCAACGCATCACCGCCGCGACGGCCGCTGCCTCGAACAACCCTTTCGGCTTCGACTCGATGACTTTGGCGCTGCGCACCGTGCCATCGGCGTTGACCATCACTTCCAGTTGCACGAAGCCGGTCACACCGGCACGTGCGGCGTCACGCGGATACGCCGGCGGCACGCGCTGAATCGGAATGATGTCGCCGTCGAACAGGCCGCCCATGCCGCCGCCACCGCCCATCTCACCAACGAAGGGTCCTCCGCCCACTTGCGCATTGAGGCCGAGCGTCGGCACGTCCATCGCCACGGCATCCGCCGATACCGCAGCCGTGCTGACCTGCAGCTTCTGCGGCGGCGGCGGTTGCTCCGGCGGCGGTGGTGGCTTGCGCCGTTGTGTCGTTTCCACCTCGGAGTCACGCTTCAAGCGCACGAAGTCGATCGTCGGCAGGGATTCGCGCTTCTCCACGCCATGACCGGATCGGCTGATCACCGAGTACATGAGCCAGAAGAAGCTCATAGACACGAAGAAAGCGATGGCAAAGGAAGGCCACAGTGGACCGCGCGTTGCTGTCAATGTTTGCATGTGTGCTCCCTCAAGCCGGTGGCATAGCTGCAATCGAGACGTCGCCCACGCCGCCCGCCTTCACTGCGTCCATGACCTCGGTGAGCCGTCCCGTTTGCGATTCTTTGTCCGCGATGATGACCACGGTGTCATCGGGACGCTCGATGTGCAGGCGCTCGATCATCGGCCGCACTTCGCGGATGTCGACCTTGCGCTTGTCCAGCCAGACATCGCCGTTCGGACGGATCGCGATCAGGATGTTGCCGTTCTCCTTACTCTCGGCCGTCATGGCTTCGGCGCGCGAAACCGTTACACCGGCCTCTTTGACGAACGACATCGTGATGATGAAGAAGATGAGGAGGTTCATGACGAAGTCCAGCATCGGCGCAAGATCGATGTGGGTGTCTTCTGATTCTTCGACGTGACTCTTGGTTTGCATGTTGCGTTCCTGTGTCGAGCTGCTAGGCCTGGCTCGCCGCGATGGAGACGTTCTGCACGCCGCCGAGGCGCACCTGGTCGAGCACGGTCACGAGAATGCCGGTTTGCGCATTCTTGTCGGCGATCACAACTACACCGTCCTCGGGGCGCTGCGCATGCAGGCGTTCGATGCTGGCGCGAATGGCGCGCACGTCGACGGTGCGCCTGTCGATGATGATCTCGCCCGCCGCGTTGATCGCCACGATGATGCTGCCGCCTTCCTTCTTCTCGGCGTTGGAGGCATTCGGGCGGCTCACCGTGATACCGACCTCCTTCACGAACACGGCGGTGATGATGAAGAAGATCAGCAGATTCATCACGAAGTCCAACATCGGCGCGAGATCGATGCCGGCCTCGTCCGAGTCCTTCTGACTCGCTCTGCGTTTGCGTAGCGCCATCGTGCGTCTCTCTTGAACTTAGGCTAGTAGGTGTAGGTGAAGCGATCGGACAGCCGCTCGGTCTCGACCTTGGCCTTGCGCTGGAAATAGAACACGGGGTAGAGGCCCGTGATGCTGACGGCCAGGCCGGTCAAGGTGCAGATCATCGCCTCCGACACACCGTTCGCCATGGAGCGTGCATCGGCCGAGCCGCGCGCCGCCATCGAGTCGAACACCTCGAGCATGCCCGACACTGTGCCCAGCAGCCCCAGCAGCGGGCACAGCGGCACCAGCACTTTCATTACCTGCAGGTTTGTCACCATGCCCGCGTTGAGGCGCGAGATCATGAGTCGGCGGATCTGATGCGCGCTCCAGCTGTGGTGTTCGCTGCGCGCCTTCCAGTCCCGCAGCATGGCTGCCGCTTGTTGCGGCAGCACACTGCGGTAGAACCAGTAGCGCTCGACCACGATGCCCCACAAGAGCAGACAGGCGATGAAGATGTAGTCGACGATGTGACCACCGAGATCACGCATGTTCTGCAGCGCGTGCCATGGAGCAAGGAGTACATCAAGCATTGCCCTTCGCCTCCAGTCGAGCAGCCAGAAGACCCGCGCTCTGCTCGTCCAGGATCTGCACGATCGACTTCGAGATCGACGTGAGCCAGGCATTGGCGAACAGCAGCGGAATGGCGATACCGAGGCCGAGCACCGTTGCGATCATGGCGGCGGAGATGCCTGCCGCCATCAGCTTCGGATCCGATGAGCCGGACTCGGTGATGCTCTGGAACGTGATGATCATGCCGATGACCGTACCGATCAGTCCCAGCAGCGGACCTGCGGCGACGCAGAGCTTGAGGAAGGCTTGATAGCGCTCGAGCTTCGGCGTTTCCTTCAGCACGGCCTCGGAGATACGCAGCTCCACGATTTCCGGATCCTGATCCACCTTCTCGGCATCGCCCTTGAAGGTCGAGAGTACGCGGCCGAGAGGGTTGTCAGCTTCAGGCGCATTGGGAAACCTGAGCTGGTTGCGCACACGGCGTTGCACGGTGACCAGATAGAACAGCTGGTACAGCGCCAGGATCGAACCGATGCCGCCGACGGTGAGGATGATGTAGTTGACGAACTCGCCGTGCTGGATGCGCTCGGTGATGTTCGGTCGCAGCGCGTAGATGGACAGCATCACACCGCGCGTCGGATCGAGCACGGACTCGACGTAGCCTTCCTTCGCGATCTCGAGATTGCGTGCGGGATTGCGGAACTGCGGACCCGGCTGACGCGGCATGATCGCCAGTGCTTTCTGACTCGGGAGGAACTGCAGGTATTCACCGTCACTCGACGCGCCGAACGGACCGACGCGTGTGACGATCGCCTTCACCGACTTGCCTTCCGGCGTGATGATCTGAGTCGGATACTTCGTGACGTTGCCGGTCTCCGTCATTTCGCGTTGCAGCTCGAACCAGAAGCGCTCCAACTCCTGGATCGAGGGCAGCGTCTTCGATTGCGCGAGCTTGTTCACGAAGTCGGTGCGGTCGGGATACTGAGCACTGATGATCGAGTTGTGAGTGACGGATGAGAAGTCGTTCGCGACCTGCCGCACGATGCCGAACATCTCGCCGAGGTTGCCGGCACGCGCTTCGAGTTGTTGCGTGAGCTCGGCCAGCTTTTTCTCGTTCTCATCGAAGCTGGCGGCCAACGCCGTGCCACGTGTCTTCGCCTGAGCGAGCTCAGCCTTGGCTTCGGCCAACATCGCGGCCTGCTTGTTGCGCTCGGCGAGGAACTTCGATTCGCGATCCTGATTAGCTTTCGCTTCATTCGCGCGCATGCTGCGCGTCTGCTCGAGCAGATCCTCCAGCGACGCAGGCGCCGAGAATGCGGTGGGCGTGAGTGCCGCCGTAGCCATTACGGCAGCCAATATGACTTTGGCGAGTTTCATTAGCTGATCTCCTTCGGAGCCGGCACTGCAACGGTGATGAAATCCGGGGCGGCTTGTTTCTTCGCGACCTTCAATCCAGCCGTGATGACGCTTCCATACGCGCTATCGACGACCCACTTCTTCTTGGCGCGATCCCAGTAACCCGTCTCTTTGCCATCGAGCGTCTGGTACATCAGTGAGATGCGACCGGAACGGAGGAAGTCGACCGTCTTTTCATCGATCTTGCCCTGATAGGCTTCGAGCGTACGGCCGTACTCGATCTCGATCTGGTACGCCTCGACGATGCGGCGGTACTTCTCGGAGACCGAGACATCGGCGCGGCCCATCAGGTCCTTCAGCTGCGCCACGCGGTTGGCGCGCTCATCGGCGAGGAACGGCATGTCGAGCTGCACGAACTGGTCGAGCGTCGCGACCATCTTCTGCATCATCGGCAGCACTTCCTTCGAGGTGGTCTCGATCTCGGAGAGCTGCTTCGTCATCGCCTCGACTTCGTCGTTCTGCGATTTCACCTGCACCGCGAGCTGGTCGTTGTAGCTTTTCAAGCTTTGCGACTCCGCAATCGCCATGCGGTATTCCCCCAGCATCTTGGTGGCTTCGTCATCGAGCTGCGCGATCTTGCGCTGCGAGGCCTGCGCGGCTTCTTCAGCCTTCACTTGCTCGCCGATGACGGAGCCCACTTTGTCGCTTTGGGCGTAGGCGGCTGCAGCGAGACATGAGCTCACTACCAAGCTGGCGGTCACACGCGTGACACGCTTCATTCGTCGTTTCGTTGGGATCATGGTTCGCTCGATCTCCTGATGCCGATGCGATGCTCGATTCAATGTGTTCGCGTTGCAGTTGACGGTTGCGGCGATGACCTGTGGTGCAAATTCCGAACCACTGCGCGAGATACGCTCGCGGCTCGGAGCGTCGTGCCTGTACCGACGCATTCGCGCTCAGCAGTGCACTCGATGCGAGTGCTGGCCGTGCACGAGCGATCGAGGATCGGGCATGCGCTTGCACTAACGTGTGGCTTGCTGCCGCAACAGCGCCCCATCGTTGCGCGCTTTGCGCCATGCTCGATGCTTTCTTGAGTACGCTGCACGCCAAATCAGACGAAGATGGTGCGGTGGACCCTACGTGATCGAGGCGGCGGGTGGTTGGGCGCTGGGTTGCTGGCCTCAGCAGGTCTTCTGACAACGCCAACGCCTATTAATCCGAGGCCAGGACCTTCTTCCGGTAGGGTCGACTCGCAAGCGCGCGTCCCACGAAGAACCCTTCTCGTCAGGTTCTCGCGATGACGTTGCAGGCATGCGTCCAAGACCAACGCCGTCGACGGCCTATTCCTTTAGGTGGCCTGGCCCATGCGTGAGGCCGAGCTGTCGGAAGCGGCAGCACCGGTCGATCTGAACGCCGCCACGCTCGACCTGTCGGCGTTGCCGCGTTTCCAACGCGCCGCACCGCAAGCACGCACGTTACTCAAGTCCGCAGCCTGCGTTGGTGCGCTCTCCCTCGCGCTGCTGGCGGCAAGCGTTCATTCCAGGACCGATAGCGCAAGTCCGCTGTGGATTCCCCTGCTGCGGAACTGCGGTGCGGCGCTTCTGGTGCTGGCATTGACGCTACACGCCGCGTACTTCGTCGCGCGTTGGCGTTGCCGTGCCGCCGGTGTGAACCCCTGGAACTGGTCAGTGGGGCTGCGAGCGCGCTATCGCCTGGAGACGAGTCGAGCTGCGCGGTGGTATCGCCACTGGCCGATCGCCGCGATCGCGAAGACCGTTCACATCGGTCGCCGACTGGGGCATGAGTTGTTTCAAGCGCTGTGGCTCAATGCGCTGGCACTGGCCGCGCTCGTCGCAGTATTCAACGACTGGAACGTTCGCCTCGATGCAGTCCTCGTGGGTCGCCAAGGCCTGATCGCGGGCGGCGTCGCTCTATTGATTGCGTTCGCTCTGCTCGTGGCCGAACGCGCTTTCGCGAATCGACGCGCAACAGAATCGCCAGAAGCCGCCCACATCGCGCAGATCATCCGCGTCGTCATCGCGACATTGCTCTTGTCGTCGCTGGGGTTGTTCTTCAACGCGGAAGACGCACGTTGGACGAATCGGCTCATCGTGCTGGCAGGCGTGCTCCCGGCCATCGTGGTGTTCGAAGTGGCTCTGCGCGCAACGCTCTCTCTGTTTGTTCGCCGCGAAGATGCGATCGAGCCGGAGATGCTCGTGCATAGCGTGTTCGCCAGTCTGTTCCGCTGGCCGCCACGGCCGCTCGAGACGCTGCAGGAAGAACTGCGCGTGCGCTTCGGCATCGATCTGCGGCAGAACTGGGCCTTCGCTTACATGCGACGCGCCGCATTGCCTGTCTTGGCGACGGTTGCGATCCTGGGCTGGCTGTTCAGCGGCATACGCGAGATCGCCATCGATGGCCGCGGCATCTACGAGCGCTTCGGACAACCGATCGAGGTGCTGGAGCCGGGATTGCACGTGGGCTTGCCGTGGCCGTTCGCACGCATCCGTGCTGTGGAGAACGGCGTGGTGCATGCACTTGCCACGACCCTCGATGCCGATGCTCCACCGGACACGAGCACCGCGGAAGGCGCGGCCCCGGATAGCGCCAATCGACTATGGGATGACGCGCATGTCAGCGAGAAGTCGCAGATCATCGCGAGCGCGTCCGGAGACCGGCAGAATTTTCAGGTCGTGTCGATGGATGTGCGCTTCATCTACCGTATTGGTTCGAGCGATGAAGATGCGCTCGCGGCCACGTATCACAGCGCCGACCTTCCGACGCTGATCCGTAGCACGGCCGGTCGCGTGCTCGTCCGCGACTTCGCCTCGCGCACACTCGACGGCGTGCTCGGTGAGAAACGCAATGTGATCGCCGCCGAAATCGGTCGCGCCGTACAAGCGGATCTGAATGCCGTCCGCAGCGGCGTCGAGATTCTCGCCACGCTGCTGGAGCAGATCCATCCGCCTGCGGGCGCCGCCGATGCCTATCACGGCGTGCAGGCCGCGCTGATCAAATCGGAAACAACCATCGCGCGCGAGCGCGGACGTGCCAGCAATGCCATCAACGAAGCACGGATGCGCGCCACGCTCGATCAAGACAAGGCGCTCGCAGCCGCGCGCGAATCGAAAGCGAAAGCAGAAGCCGTCAATCTCAAGTTTGCTGCCGAGCGCGATGCATACCGGTCCGCCGGCAAGGCATTCCTGCTGGAGCAATACCTCAGCCAGCTCGGACAGGGCCTCGCCAATGGTCGCGCGATCATTCTCGATCATCGGATCGATGGCGCGCTGGCACCGACGATTGATTTGCGAACGTACGCGGTGCCTGGAAGTGAGGGCCGAGCGCCAACCCCATGATCACTCACATTCACTCCGACGCTTACTCCGGTGAAGGCCGTGGCGGTGGCACCGTCTCGCCCGACAGCCCGGCCGCACCGTTGCGTTCCCTCCGTCGGCGTTTCGTCATCGCCGCTCTGTTGATTGCTTTCGCGATCGCAACCGCGAGCCTCGTCCAAGTGCGTGCAGGCTCGGCCACAGTCGTCACGCGCTTCGGCAACCCGGTTCGCGTGCTGCTGCAACCCGGTCTCGCGTGGCGTTTGCCTGCACCCTTCGAAACCACGATTCCGGTCGACCTGCGGCTGCGGACCACCTCCAGCGGGTTACAAGACGCCGGCACACGCGATGGCCTGCGCATCATCGTGCAAGCGTACGTCGCGTGGCAGGTGCAGAAGGATGGCGCGAGCGTGCAGCGCTTCATGCGAGCCGTGCAGAACCAGCCCGACGAAGCGGCCCGTCAAATTCGCACATTCGTGGGCTCTGCCTTGGAGACGACCGCCAGCGGCTTCGATCTTTCGAGCCTCGTGAACACCGACGCCCAGAAGGTCCGTATCGATCAGTTCGAAGCCCATTTGAGCGAGCAGATCGAACAGCAGCTGCATGCGACCTACGGCGTGCGCGTGGTGCAAGTCGGCATCGAACGATTGACGCTGCCTTCCGTGACGCTGATGGCAACCGTCGATCGCATGCGCGCCGAGCGCGAGACGATCGCCACCGAACGTACCGCCATCGGCAAGCGGCAAGCTGCCGAGATCCGCTCTGCCGCTGAACGCGACGCGCGCATCCTGCAGGCCGACGCCACGATCAAGGCAGCGGACATCGACGCGAAGTCGCGTGTCGAGTCCGCTGCAATCTACGGCCGCGCGTATTCCGGATCGCCCCAGCTATACAACCTGCTGCGCTCGCTCGACACGCTCGGCACGATCGTGAACCCCGGCACGAAGTTGATCCTGCGCACGGACGCGGCACCGTTTCGCGCTCTGGTGGATGGACCACCGCAGCTGAATGCGCCTGCGGCCGAGCGTTAACACGTGAGCGTCGAACACGTCGCGGTCGAAGGCAGTCCCTGGCTGCAGGCCGGACGACTCGCATTCATCGCGCTGTACGTCGCGACAGTGGCGGTGGCGTTGCGTTGGGGCTTCTCCAACGTGCGTCAGATCGAACCGAACAACAGTGCGGTGGTCGTGCGCATGGGTGCGCTTCATCGGATTCAGCACGCGGGTCTGCTGTGGGCGTGGCCGCAACCGTTCGAACACGTCGTGCTGCTCCCATCGGCCGAGACTGTCATCGAGCGTCAAGTGAAAACGCTGCTCCGTTCGCAGGCCGCGATCCAGGCGGAGCTGTCCTCCGAAGACGATGATGAGGCCGAGTTGCTGCCCGACTCGCTGGCCGGATCGGGTTATCTGCTCACCGGCGATTCCGGCATCGTGCAACTGGATGTGCGCGTGTTCTACCGGATTGTCGCGCCCTATCAGTATGTGTTGCAGCAGCCGCATTTGGCCGCTGCATTGGATCGCATCAGTACACGCACTGCTTTGCGCGTCTGTGCAGGTCGAGATCTCGACACGATCCTGGTAGCGCGTCCCGAGTTCGTTGGCACTGACCAACATGTGGCCGAGCAACGCGAACGCTTGCGTGGCGATCTCATGCGAGGCGTCAACGTGGCACTCGTGCAACTGGATAAGGATGGCGCGGGTCTCGGCATCGAGCTGACTCGCGTCGACGTGCAATCGAAGCTGCCGGGACCGGCAGTGAGCGCATTCAACACCGTGCTGACGTCGAGCCAGATGGTCGATCGCAGTCTTGCTGAAGCGCGCAATGACGCCGCGTGGATGGTGCAGAACGCGGAGCAGGCGGCGGATCGCATCCTGCAAGTGGCGCAGGCCCAAGCTTCGGAGCGCATCGCCAAAGCGCAGACGGAGACGGCCGCAGTACTGCAGCTGCAGGACTCGATCCGCAAAGGCGTCGACCCTGGTTTGCTCGTGCGCGTCTATCGCGAGCGCATGAACGCGATTCTCGCCAAAGCCGGCTCGGTGACGATGGTGGATGCGAAAGGTGATTCGCGCTTGATCGTTCCCGGAGCTGGGCCATGAGCACGGTCGCACCGTCTCCAGCGGTTTCTGTGTTGACGGTCGATGAACAACGTTCGGCCGCAAGACAACTCAGTCTTGCGATGGTGGCGCTCGGTTTGCTCGGACTGGGTCTTGCGTGGACCTGGATCGCCCCGGCACAAGCGGGCGTCGGCCAGCTCTTGTTGGGCGCGGCCGCATTGCTCGTGGCATTGCCTGTCGTGCGCGCCGGCTGGCACAGCCTGCGGTACCCGGATCTGCATGGCATCACGGATTTGTTGATTGCCATTGCCATGCTGGGCGCGTGGGCCGTCGGTGACCTGCTCACGGCCGTGCTGTTGCCGATCGTCATGATCTTTGGTCATGTGCTGGAAGAGCGCAGCGTGATCGGCTCTGAAGAAGCGATCACTGCGCTGGCGCGCATCACTCGCAGCCGTGCGCGTTTGCTCGACAGCAACGGCAATGTCACTGAAGTAGACAACACGACATTGAAGCCCGGCGATCGAGTCGAAGTCCGCGCAGGCGACCGCGTGCCTGCCGATGGTCGGGTGATCGAAGGACGCGCGAGTCTCGACACCGCGCCAATCACGGGCGAAGCCGTTCCGGTCGAAGTCGGTGTGGGCATGGACGTGTTTGGCGGCGCAATCAACCTCGACGGCCTCCTCCACATCGAAATCACACGCACGGGCAATGAATCCACGCTCGGCAAAGTCATCGCGCTCATGCAGCGTGCCGAACGCTCGAAGCCTCCGATCACGCGCTTGCTGGAACGACACTCGGGGCAGTATCTGATCCTCGTGCTGCTGATTGCCGCTGTCACGTGGTTCACGACGAACAGCCCGCAAGCGATGTTAGCGGTGTTGGTGGCGGCGTGTCCGTGTGCGCTGGCGTTGGCGGCACCTGCAACGGCCATCGCCGGCATCGCGGTTGCCGCGCGACATGGCATCTTGATTCGCGGCTCCGCCTTTCTCGAAGAGCTCGCTGATACGACCTCGCTCATCATCGACAAGACCGGCACGCTGACGTACGGCTCGTTGCGACTGCAGGAGATTCGAGCAGCTGCCGACGTGGATGAAGCAACCGTGCTGCCACTCGCCGCGAGCCTCGGCGCTGCCAGCAGCCATCCTGTGAGCCGCGCGCTCGCACGTCTCGTCGGCAATGACACCCAGCTGCCCTTGCGCGACGCGCGCGAACGTTCTGGATTCGGCATCGTCGCCAACACGGCGCATGGCGAAGCGGCATTGGGCCGACCTGAGCTCTTCGAACAGCTCGGTATCGAGACGCTACCCGTGCCCAATCACGACGGCCCGATCGCAGGGCTCGCACTCGACAGGCGCTTCCTCGCATGGCTGCTGCTCGCAGACACCGTCCGCCCCGAAGCTGCAAGCGCACTCGCCGAACTGCGAGCATTGGGTCTCAGCCGACAACTGCTGCTCACCGGCGATCGAGACAGCGTCGCGCGCGCACTCGCGAACGACGTCGGCATCGTGGATGTGCAATCGCAAGCCCTACCCGAAGACAAGCTCGCGCGAGTCACTACTGAGATTCATCAGGGATTCCGTCCTATGGTCGTCGGCGACGGCATCAACGACTCGCTTGCGCTGAAAGCTGGAGTAGTCGGCGTCGCCATGGGCTCAGGAGGAACGGACATCGCACTCGCATCCGCCGATGTAGTACTGATCAGCAGTGATCTGCGACGCCTGGCCACCTGCGTACGTTTGAGCCGTCGTTGCCGTCAGACGCTGTTGGTGAATGTGGTCATTGGTCTTGCATGGACGCTCGGCATCGTAGGGGCTGCGGCATTTGGATTGCTCGGAGGCGCGGGCGCTATGATCGCGGCAGTGCTGCATAACTTGAGCACGTTGGTCGTGCTGGGGAATGCCGGGAGGCTGATGCGGTTCAGAGAGTCGCTGGGGCGGTTGCCGGCGAAACTGAATTGATAGCCCTGTACTGCTGCCCTCTTCCTTCCTTTACGCCTTGAGCCGCCTCAAACGCACTCTCAGCGCTCGAAATAACTGACCGCGTTTCGCCAAGGCCGTTGACCCTCGCAACGCCGCAGGCTTATCGTCAGCCCATAACAACGTCAGCGGTCTATCTCCCCGAAGACCTGCAGAGCAAGGGCATGCGAGACATGGATTTTCAACGTGAATTCCCGATTCGGTTCGTGGCATGCGGTATTCAAATACCGCACTAAGGCGGTCGATTTCCGTGTTGGGCCCTCTAGAGAAAGGATGTTCAATGCCGCCGGTAGGAATAGAAATCACCACTGATCGTTCCCGCATGGATGTCGAATTGGTGCATGAGTTTCTGAGCTCCAGCTACTGGGCGAAAGGAAGGCCGCGAGCCGTCGTTGAGCGCTCCATTGAGAACTCACTGTGCTTCGGCGCGTTTCGAGGCACGCAGCAAGTGGGGTTCGGCCGCGCGATTACCGATCAGGCTGTGTTCGCCTACATCGCGGACGTATTCGTAGTTCCCGAGTTTCGTGGTGCAGGCATCGGGAAGGCATTGGTCCGAGCCATGCTCGAACATCCGCACTTGCACGAGCTCCAGGTCATACTGTTACGCACGCGTGATGCGGGCCCGTTGTACGCTCAATTCGGTTTCCAATCACTGAGGCGGCCAGAAGAAATGATGGCCCGTTACACATGAGACAGGCCCAACACACTGCTGCACACGACCGCGTTAGGAAACGCGGCACGTGAGCAGTGGCGCTTATGCATGAAGCGAATATGAAGATAGAGTGGACGGACCGTGACTTCGATCAGATGTCGTGGCACGACAATGCTGTGCATGCCATTCGAATCGTCGAAGGAGAGCATGGGGCCGGTGAGTTCATCCTCGATCTCGACTACATTCTGGAATGGATTCCGGGCAAAGACGAAGAGCCGATTCAATTCCGCGTTGCTCCGGCCGAACTGCGTTTTCATGAGGCAACGCAGCTGAAGGTCGCTCTGGACTATGTCTCGGTAACTGCAAGTATGACTCCGTTCTCGATAGCTCGTATTCATTGCGAACGGTTCTTGTACGAGAACGGAACCGAATCGAACCGCTGGAGAATCGAGGTGAACTGGCCCGCGGGAGAGATCACATTTGAATCTCCCCGCTTTACTCAAGTACTTACTGGCGGCGGTATCGTGAGCGGGCGCCAGAGTCTCAGCGGTTCTCAGCGGGAGCAGCTGAGGAATGCGGTTACTGCGCACGACATCGGAGGCCGTAAATGAGTCAGTTTCGCCCAGCCAAGCGTCGCACCACCGTCAGTGGCGGCGAATCCTTGCGCATCATTCGCGAACTTCAGCCGCCGGGGCAAGGATCGTGCGTCCGCTTCGAACCGAAGACTCTGGCTCGCCGCTATAGGCCCTGGATCTCAAGGGTCATGCTTGGTACTTCGGCAATTACCGGCCTGGCGAGTACTGGGAATCCTGAGCCGCTGCCTCGCGCACGTAGCGCTGTGGGAACCATACGGATACACCAGCCGCCAGCAGCGGACCCGAGGTAGGCGCATGGCGAAAACAGTGAAGGACATACAGCAGGAGATTCACGCTTTGAGTCGCGAGGACAGATCGAGCTCCTTCGCTCGTTGACCGCTGAGCTTGACGCGCCCGCCACTCCGAACGTGGAACGAGC
>JBEVDW010000087.1:0-53769 GCA_040513115.1 Steroidobacteraceae bacterium
CGACATCGTCGACGAGTTCGCCGACCGGGCGGTGGCGGTGGCGCTCGACGTGACCGACACCGCACAGATCGCGGCCGCGGTCGCGGCGGCCGACGAGGCGTTCGGCGGGATCGACGTCCTGGTCAACAACGCCAGTGCGATCTCGCTGACGGGCACAGCGGCCACCGACATGAAGCGCTACGACCTGATGAACGGCATCAACACGCGCGGTACTTACCTCGCAGGACGGTTGTGTCTGCCGCATCTCGAGCGCTCCGCCAACCCGCACATTCTGACGATGTCGCCGCCACTGGACTTGCGCTCGAAGTGGTTCGCGCCGCACGTGGCCTATTCGATCGCGAAGTACGGGATGAGCCTGTGCACGCTTGGATGGGCCGAAGAGTTTCGGGCGCTCGGAATCGCGGCGAACTCATTATGGCCGCGCACGACCATCGCTACGGCGGCCGCGAACATGTTTGGCGGCGAGGCAGCGGCGAAGCTTGCCCGCACACCACAGATCATGGCCGATGCCGCTCACATCGTGCTGACGAAGCCCGCGCGCGAGTGCACCGGCAATTTCTTCGTCGACGAGACATTGCTGCACGCGCACGGCATCACCGATTTCTCGAAGTATGCCGCCGTGCCGGGCACACCCGATGCGGCCCTGGCGAGCGATTTGTTCTTGCCGGCGGAATTCGATCGCTGATCCGCCGCGTTCATCGATCACTTGGAATAAGGGGGATTCGTCCGTGGAACGTTCATACACCGATCTTGCGTGGCTGAAGGCCGACACCGAAGTGAAGCTCGAGCTGACCGAGCGTGGCTTCACGTTACGGACCATCATTGCGCCGGCTACGACGTTATACGACTGTCAGCTCTGCTGGACCGAAGAGGACGGCTCCGTCGTGATCACTGATATCGGCGGGCAGGCGCAGCCTGGGTGGGATCGCGAGAAGGGTCATGGGGCTGTGTTCAAGCTCCATCCGGACAACCGCATCGAGCCCATCGTCCCCTACGGCAACACCGGCCGTGCCATGATCATGAGCACGATCAAGTCGCCAGCGAATTTCGGCGAGTATTCGAATCGTCCGTCCCGCTGGGCCAGCTGCGCCCGGGTCGAAATGGCGCCCACAATACGCACTGCGTGTACTGGGTGCCGCCGGGTGCGCATTGGGTCGAACACTACGTGGTGGTGCCGGACTGCGGCAGCATCAACAACGGCAAATCCGGCGCGTTGATGGGACCTGGATTCGGTGAGCCCGGCACACCGGAGGACGGCTATCTCTTCGTGACCTCGATGTACAACTGCACGTTGTACAAAGTCGATTCGAAGCGCTTCATCTGGCCGTATGTCATCGGTGATCAGGCCCACGCCGGTGTGCAGTTCATGCCACGGTGGTTGTACCGCGCGCCCAAGAGCTAGGGCGCTCACGCAGGCAAGCTCATTTGGGAAGTCGTGGCCAACCACAGTTTCTCCACGCCGGCACCCAAACCGGGCGAGCCTCCGCTCAAGGAGAAGATCGTCCATTTCATCGTCGACGATCAAGGCGACGGCCGCCCCGCGAAGCTCACGCAGGTCGATACATCCAACCTGCCGCACTTCACTTACACGGACCGTCCGGGGACGCTCGCGCCGCCGGATCGTAACGTCGTCGCCCCCGAAGGGTTCGGTCCGTTCGGCGGTCAAACCTTCGTGGTCGACGTCGGTACGGTGAACCTCATGCAGACCAGCACCATGCCGGACGGAGCGCTGCCGTACGACGCGGCGATTTATCGCATCGACAAGAGCGGCACACGTCATCTGTTCGCACGCAACCTCCAGGGCGGCTTCCCGCAGATCAAGTTCCAGGGCAAGCGCCTGCTGCTGGGCCGCATCGGCAAGAGTTACTCGACGGGCGACTTCCACTATCCGGACGGCTCGCTGCACGCAATCGAGTTCACGGGGTGAGCTTCATGCACGTATACGATATTTCGGCGCTCGAAGATCGGGTCATCGGCAAGGTCCTCACGCGGCAGGCGGAGGTGATCGGCGATCACGTGTGGCTGATGTCCGGCGAACGGCGAGTGACGTTCGCCGAGGCAAACCGGTTGGTCAATGCCTATGCTCATGGGCTGAAGCGCCAGGGAGTGCAAGCCGGGCAAACCATCGCGCTCGTGATGTATCCCTCGATCGATGCGCTGCTCATCGGCTTTGCTGCCACCCGCCTGGGTGCGGTGTTCACGACGGTGAACACCGACTATCGCGGCGAGTTCCTGAGCGAAGCGCTGCGACAGACACAGGCGCGGCTGCTGGTCATCGACGCCGAGCTGGCGGATCGTCTGGCAGCGCTGGATCTGGGCTCGATCGAACACGTATACGTGCACGGTGACGATGGCGCGGCGAGCGCACTGAAGCCAGCGTCCGACCTGCTGCGCCATGGCGATGCGCCGCTGCCGGAAGTGGCTACGTGGAGCGATGTTGCGCAAATCTGGTGGACTTCCGGTACGACGGGCAAGTCCAAAGGTGTCATGCATTCGCACTCCTCAGTGCTGCGCATGGGGCGTGAAAACGTGAAGCCGCTCCTGGCCGGCGATGTGCTCTACACCTGCACGCCGATTTACCTTGGCAGCCCCTGGTCCGGTGCAATCTGGGCGTCGCTCGTCGGCGGCGTGAGTGCGGCGATCGATCGACACTTCTCGGTCTCACAGTTCTGGGATCGTATCCGCCACTACCGCGCCACTCAGTTCATGACGCTGGGCGCCATGCACATCCATCTGTGGCGCGCGCCACCGCAACCGAACGACGCCGACAACACGGTGCGCCGCGCGATCTGTTTTCCAATGCCATACGACATTCTGCCGCTGTTCAAGGAGCGCTTCGGCATTGCCTCGCTCCCGCAGGGCTATGGTCAAAGCGAAACCTTTCAAATATTGGATGCACCCGACGACGGCACGAAATGGCACGGCGCCGCATTGGGTCGTCCTGTTGCGGAATACGACGTAAAGCTCCTCGATGCCAACGATCGTGAGGTGCCGGTCAACGAAGTGGGCGAGATCTGCGTAAGACCGCGCGAGCCCGGCGTGCTCTTCAGCGGCTATTTCGGCATGCCGGAGATGACGCTCGCGACCTGGCGCAGCCTGTGGCATCACACCGGCGACATGGCCACTCGCGATGAGAACGGCATCTTCTACTTCGCCGACCGCAAGAAGGATTACATCCGCTACAAGGGCCGCAACATCTCGATGAACGAGGTCGAGGCTGTCGTGGCGCGTCATCCGCTCGTGCTCGATGTCGCCGCTTACGGCATTCAGTCCGAAGAGTTGGAGTCCGAAGCCGAGCTGATGCTGGCGGTGGTGCTGCGCCCGGACTCCCCGGTGACGCCGTTCGAGCTCGCGCACTTCATCAACGAGAATGCACCGTACTATTTCGTGCCGCGCTACATCGACCTTGCGGCGGAGCTGCCGCGCAACGCGCACGGCCGTGTGATCAAGCCCGAGTTGCGCGAACGCGGTGTGACCGCATCGACATGGGATCGCGAGCGCGCGGGCTTCAAGCCCCGTAAATGACCTGCAGCTGCAACTTCTCCTGAGATTGCAGCCGCTGCGCGCGGACGCAACCGTACACTCATTCCTGCCGCAGCACCGCTGTCGGTGTCACCCGCGCTGCGCGAACGCTCTGCGCTGCCACGGCCACCCATGCAATGATGAGCGTTGCGAGCAGACTGAGCGCGAACGGAACGAGAGAGCCTGGCGCGCGCTGCGTGAAGAGGTTTGCATAGGCTTGACCTGCAAGGTACGCGACCGGCCAGGCAATCAGATTACCGATGAGCACGGGCTTGGAGAAATCGCGCAGCAACATCAGGCCGATCTCGATTGCGCTCGCGCCGAGGGTCTTGCGTATGCCGATCTCGCGCAAGCGGCGACCGGTCGCATCTACCGCCATGCCGACCAGGCTCATCACCGCGATGTTGATGGTCGTCGAGAAGCGATGGCGTCTGAAGGTACGCAGGGCAGTCGTGAGATAGTGCATCAGCATGGTTTCACTCGTAGCGCAGTATCTGAGCGGGAAGCACGCGCGCTGCGCGCCATGCCTGGCCGCCCACCGCGATCCAGGCGATCAGCAAGGTGATCGCAAGACTCAGCACGAACGGCACGGGCGTGAGTGATACACGGTCGCTGAACAGGCTGAGATAGATCTGTGCGACCACGAACGCCAGCGGCCAGGCGATCAGATTCGCGATGAGCACGGGCTTGGAAAAATCCGTCAGCAGCATCGTGAACACCTGCCGCGTGCTGCCGCCCAAGGTCTTGCGCACGCCGATTTCGTGGCGGCGCTTGCCTGTGACGTGGATGGCCATGCCGATGAGGCCCATCACCGCGATCAGGCATGCAAAGAGCGCAAGGCCGGTGAAAACCGCGTTGATGTTCCGCAGCATCTCGTACGATTGCTCGAAGAGCTCATCGACGAAGCGGCGCTTGAGTGGCACGTCCGGCGACAGCTCGTTCCACAGCGCATCGATGCGCGCGAGCGTCGCTGCGACGTCTCGGCCGGAGATGCGGATCAGTGCATAGGGTGTGTCCCTCGCGGCGCTCGCCTGGGTGTACATGTTCGCTGTCGTGCCGAGGCCGAGCAGATGGAGCGATTGATCCTCGACCACGCCGATGACGCGCAGCTGACGCGCCGGCCCTATGAGCGGTGGCGTGTAGAGCACTTGATCGATTGCGGCTTGCGGCGCATCAAAGCCCAGTTGCGCGGAGGCAGAACGATCGAGGATGACGTTGAAGACACGGCCCGGACCTTTGTCGCGGAAGAAGATGCCGCTCTCGTCGTCCCCATGGGTTGCATCGAGGAAGCGGCCGGCGACGAGCTTCATGCCGGTCGTTGCGAAGAATCCGGGCCCGACGGTGTTGAGGATCAAAGTACGCTGGCTCGCGCCTTCCTCGTTCGAGCGCGCGACGAGCCAGGTGTTCAGCCCCACGTCCCAGGGCATTTGGTTGATGGTCGTCACACCCTTGACGTGCGGATCATTCGCGAGCGCGGTGCGCAGCATTTCATGGTTGAGCTTGGCTGTGTCCAACCGCGTCGCGATCGCCACGATCGGATCGCTCGCCGTGTCGAGCGCGGCGCTGCGTACGGCTTTGTTCTGCGCCCACATGACGAGAATGATCGTCAGCAGAAGGCTTGCGGCCGCGAACTGCACACCGACGAGCAGCGTCGGCACGAATCGCGGACCGGCGCGCGAGCGGCCGGTGCTCAACGCGACCATCGGACGCACACGCGAGAGGATGAGGGCAGGATAGCTGCCCGCGAGAACCGTGACAGCGAGCAGGAGCCCGGCCAGCAACCACCAGAATCTGGCGCCCGCAAAGAGCGAAAGTCCCAAGTCCAATCCAGTGCTGGCTTTGAGCACGCCGAAGAACAGCCCGAGCGCGCCCAGAGCGAGCACGAGCGCTACGCCGGCGAGGAGCGCCGACTCGATGAGGTACTGCGTGGCAATCTGTCGTGGCCGCGCACCCAAAACCCTGCGCATGCCGACGGTCTTGGTTTGGCCGGTGGCCTGCGCGGTCGCGAGATTGGCGTAGTTCAAGCACCCGATCAGAAGCACCAGCCCGCCGAGCGCAAGCAACACGGTCGCGAGCGGCGCGCTGTCTCGCAGAAATCCGCCTTCGAGCGCCTGCGATGCCACACCCGACAACGGCACCAGGCCGAACTCGATCGTGATCCCTTTTGACTGCTCGGGGGGAATATGCCGCGTGGCAAACGCCGGCAACTGCGCGTCCAGCTGCGCTGCCGTGAACGACCCATCGGCTGGCAGCAACACGTACGTGATCACAGCCGTGCTCGTCCACAACTCGGGCAACTCGCCGTTCGAGCCGATCGGCAGGGCGAGGCGTTGCAGAGCCTCGAAAATGTCCCAGGACGCGAACACGTCCGGCCGCACGACCCCGAGGCTGGCGCTGCTCAGATGCGAGGGCTGCGGAATCTTTCCGACTACGCCTGTTACCGTCGCTTCGACGCTGCCGCTGAGGAGCATGCGCCTGCCCACGACATCGCGGGTGCCGAAGAATTCTTCCGCTACCGCTTCGCTCAAGACGACACTGTGCGGCTCGCGCAGCGCTTGCTGGCGATTCCCGGCGGTGAACGGCAAATCGAAGATGTCGACAAACTCCGGATCGACGCTCGTGATGTGCAGGAAGCCTTTGCGCTCGCCGCTCACGACGGGAACTTCCATGGTAATGGCTCCCAAGGTAGCGCGCGCCACGTTCTCGAGTTGCGGGAAGTCGAGCCGCAGATACTTGGCGACGGGCTCAGAGGTGGCCGGTACGTTGCCTATGCCGAATCCGCTCTTCATGGCGACCCGCTGTGTCACTGCATAGATGCGGCTGGCATTCGCGAAGCCACGGTCCCCCATCTCGTAGTAGCGAGTCAGCGCGTAAGCGAACAGGAAACACGCTAGCCCCAAAGCGAGCGCGAGCACGTTGAGTCCCGTCGTGAACGGCGCGCGCCGATAGGTGAGGAGGGCGCTCGTCAGATAGTGTCGGAACATGGCACGCACCCCCCATTCACAATGCATCGGCCAGATCGGGCACGACGCGGCCATCCAACATGTTCACGATGCGGTGTGCGCACTGCGCATGCGCCGGGGAGTGCGTGACCATCAGAATGGTCGCGCCCTGCTGATTCAGCACCGACAGCATCTCCATGACGTCATCGCCATTTCTGCTATCGAGGTTGCCCGTCGGCTCGTCCGCCACGATGAGCTTGGGATCGCCGACCACTGCGCGGGCGACGGCCACTCGCTGCTGCTGACCGCCCGAGAGTTGTGAGGGCTTATGCTTCGCACGCGGCAAGAGATTGACGAGCTCGAGCACCTCGCGCACGCGTTGACGACGTTGCGAACGCGGTACGTCTCGATACAAGAGCGGTAGCTCGACGTTCTCGTACACGGACAGATCGTCGATCAGATTGAAGCTCTGGAAGATGAAGCCGATGTTGTGCTTGCGCACTTCGACTAGCTGATGTTCCTTCAGCTTCGAGACTTCCATGTCACCCAGGAAGTACGCTCCGCTGGTCGGGCTGTCGATCATCGCGACGATGTTGAGGAGCGTGGACTTGCCGCAGCCCGAAGGCCCCATGACGGCCACGAACTCGCCCCTGACGACATCGAGGCTCACGTTGTCGAGTGCGGTCGTTTCGAACTCGTGGGTGCGATAGAGCTTGCGGATACCGGCAAGCTGGATGAGGGCCGGCTCGACATCCGATTGTTGACTCGCCGTGTCGCCGCGTGCCCTCGGCCCGGCGTCGATGCGAGTGGTTGCGTTAGCGTTCATGGATCCTCCTGTCTTTTGTTGCAGTGAGCATGGGCTCGGGGGAGTCAGTGCTCTCCGCCTCGAGCGGCCCCTCATTTCAGTTCAATGCGCTCGAAATCCTTCAGCCGCTCGTACCCCGACGTGATGACACGATCGCCGGGCTCGAGACCCTCCAGCACTTCTACTTTCTCCGGGTTGCGTCGTCCCAGCTTCATGGGGCGGCGCTCGGCATGTGAGCCGGTGCCCACGAGCACAAAGGCCCACTGGCCGCCCGTGTCGTCGTAGAAGGGGCCATTGGCCACCACGGGCCCTTCGCGCGCCGCACCGATTTCGAGGCGCAGCTGCAGCGTCTGTCCGCGCCGCACGGAAGGTGGCGTTTCACCCGTGAACGCGAGGTCGATCTTGAATTGGCGCTCGCGGACTTCCGGATAGACTTTCGCGACTTGCATCTGGCGCCGCTCGCCGCCCACGTCGGCGGTCGCATGCTGGCCCGCGGTCACGCGCGACAGATAGTGCTCGTCGACGAACGCGACGACTTTGAAACCGTCCACCTGATCGATCTGCCCGAGCCGCTGCCCGGGTGCCTTCGATTCGCCGAGATGCGCTTCGAGCGACGTCAACTGGCCGGCCAGCGACGCCTTGATGACGAGATTGTCGAGATTCTGCCGCGCGAGCTCGAAATTGCGATTGAGCCCGTCCACCGTCTTGTCGAGCTGGCGAATTTGTTCGAGCTGCAAGGAATTGTCGACTGCGGCCGCATGTTCGAGCGCACCCTTCAGCTGCATCAGGCGCTTGAGGTCGAGCTCGGCATCTTCGATGTCGGCACGCCTGATCGCACCGGTGTTCGCGAGCGACTTGAGGCGCGCCAGTCGCTGCCGGGCCTGCTCGATCTGGAAATCGATGTCGATCAGCTCTTTGGCGTGCGCCAGCCTCGTCTGCTCGAACAGCAGTTTCGTGCTGGCGAGGCGATTGAGGTTCTCGGACAGGACCGCTTCGCTGTTGATGACCTGCAGCTGCAGGTTGGTGTTGTTCAGGCGCACGAGCGGCTGACCTGCCTCGACCATGGCGCCTTCCTCAACCAGCACCTCCGCGACCTGGCCGCCATTGGTTGCATCCAGATACACGGTTTCGCGCGGCTCCACGTTGCCGGTCACGGGGATGTAGTCGTGAAAGGCGCCGCGCTGCACCGTGGAGATCACCACACGTTCGCTCGCGACCGCGAAGGTGCGCGTGATGCCGAAGCGCACGTAACCGAACGCCGCCGCAGCTACGACGAGAAGCGCACTGACCAGCGCGAGGAGCCGACGGGGTGTGAGCCAATGGGACTCGACCCGCCGATCCATCGCGGAGACATCGACCTGCGGCCCTTCAGGACGCCGCACCAGCGAGAGCAATGCCGGTCGCATCGAACTTGCCTTGGTGTGTTATATAAGTAATACAGTACTACTGTACTACGTTGTCACGCAAGCGCCATGCGCGCTATGGTTAGGATCTACTGGTATTCACCTTGCCCGCCATGCCCCGAGCGACCCAACCGCAGTGGATCGAAGATGTGCCCATCTACCGGCAGCTCATGGACCTGCTGATCGGTCGCATTCTCGATGAGACGTACCCGGAAGGAGAAATGTTGCCCTCCGTGCGCCAGCTCGCGAGCGACTACGAAATCAATCCGCTCACCGTGGCCAAGGCTTACAAGGAACTCTCGCGCGAAGGCCTGACCGATAAGCTGCGGGGCGAGGGGCTGATGGTGCGCAAGGGGATCCGCGAGGCGCTCTTGAAGCGCGAGCGCAATAAGTTCCTGAAAGAAGAATGGCCCGTGCTTCGTGCGCGGCTCAAACGCCTCGGCATAGACATGAAGACGCTGGCGGAAAGCTTCGACGAGAAATGAGTCGCGCTGTTACGCGAAGCCGTCATCGCGGCTTCCTGGGCCGACCCGTTTTGATCCTGAAGAGTCCTTCGACAAGCTTCGGCTACCGCGACACCTTCTCTTCGTACAACTTCCGAATCCCCAACAGCGTGATGGCGAGCGGCGGCCGGGCGACGTTGCCGAGCATGATTCTGGGTAGCCAGGTCACGCGCTTGCAGTTGCTGCCGCAGTGAAACGACTGCGGCGCCGACGGGCTCTCAGTAAGCTCGCCGGCGCCGCACTCGATGCCGCTGCGGGTTACCGTGCCACCTTGAAGCCGTAAAGCTTCTCCGCGTTCTGATATAGCACCTTGGCTTTGTTCTGCTCGCTTTGATTACGGAAGATCGCGTCCGCGTATGCGCGTGTCGACTGATACTCGGAACCGGCGTGCGGATACATCGAGGTCGGATGCGGAAAGTCGGTTTCGAACAGCAGATTGTCTGCGCCGAAATAGTCGATGTACGGATCGATGCAACGGTGATCCTCGAGATACAGGCACACGTAGATCTGATCCTTGAACATCTCCTTGGGCGTACGCGAGAACCGCGCAAGTTGGTTGGGCGTCATCATTTCCTTCCATTGATGCTCGAGGCACTGCAGGATGAACGGAGCCCAGCCGCAGCCGCTTTCCACCGATACGAAGCGCAGCCCACGATATTTCTCCAGCAAGCCCGTCAGCAGCAGGTTCATGACGTCCTGCACGTTCACGAGGAAATTGCTGCAAGCGGTGAAGATGCACAGCGGGCCGTTCAACGAACCGTCCTCGTAAATGCCCTGGCGGTTCGGATCCCAGAACTTGTCGATCTCGCCCTCGAAGGAGCCCGAGCCGATATGGAAGTTCACGGGTATGTTCAGGTCCTGGCACGTCGCCCAGAAGCGATCCCACACGGGATCCAACAGGCGTGGCTGGCCGAAGTCGCCGGGCTTGCTCGACATCGCGATGCCCGTCAGACCCAACTTGCGGATGCGGTGCAGCTCGGCGATCGTGGCTTCGATATCCCACAGGGGCAATGCTGCCTGCGGCAGCAAGCGACGATTGCTCTCGCGCTGCAGATCGACCAGCGCATCGTTGTAGGTCTGCACGTGCCACAGCCGCAGATCGCTATCCCCGGGAAACGTCTTCATCAGCGCCTGTCCGCCGAAGCCGATCACGTTCGGATACACGACGTGTGCTGCGATGCCTCGCTCGTCCATGTACTCCACGGCCGCAGCCGGTTTGCTGGTCGCCGGTGCCATCATGTCGAAGCGGGGCACCGTGTACTGATGCAGATACTTCGACATGTCCTTTGCAACGACCGAAGGACCGATCATCGCGACCTGCTGGCCGGCAACGAACCAACCTTCCGTATTGTCGCTCTTGGTCTTCACCTCGAAGACCTTGCCCGCATATTTGCGCGGCGCGCGCGATGTCCACAGATCTGGCGGCTCGGCCCAGTGGGTATCGCAATCGACGATGGGCATCGGGGTAGCCATGCTGCGGTTCCTCCAGCTTCAGGGACTTGGTTGTGTCGGATTGCCATGGGAAATCATGGCGCCTCGCGTGCGGACAATTTAGCATACCAAAACAGGCTGGCGAGACGGTGCAATGCAGCACCGTGGCCGAATCCGGCTGATTCACCCAGGAGATGATGGCGATGGCACCCGCACACTGGTATGAACGTAAAGAGTTTTTCATCGATGGCCATTGGCAGGCGCCGAGCAGCAACGCTGTCATCGAGGTGATTGCGCCAGCGACGGAGCAGGTCCTTGGTCGTTGCCCTGAGGCGTTGCCGGCCGACGTCGATCGTGCGGTCGCGGCCGCGCGTAAGGCATTCGACACAGGGCCTTGGCCACGGATGTCGTCGCAGGAGCGCGTGGCGATACTGAAAAAGATGGCGTCGCGTCTGCGCTCGGAGGCGGATGACACCGCTCACTTCCTGTGCGAGGAGATGGGCGCGTCAATTTCCTCCTTGCTGCAGGGGAAAGGCGGCGTGCCGATGCTGTTCGATTACTACGCCGACATCGCGAGCCGTCATCCCTTCCTCGAATCGCGCGCCGGGTTGGTAGGCCCCGCGTATGTGCATCACGCGCCGGTGGGTGTGGTGGGTGCCATCACTCCCTGGAACGGCCCGCTGTTTCTATTGGCGCTCAAGATGGCGCCCGCTCTCGCCGCCGGTTGCACAGTGGTCGCGAAGCCGCCACCGGAAGCACCGCTCGATGCGTATCTATTGGCAGAGGCAGCAAAGGCCGCGGGGCTGCCCGCCGGTGTGTTCAATCTCGTGCCGGGTGGGCGCGAAACCGGAGAGCACTTGGTGCGACATCCGGACGTCGACAAGATTACGTTCACCGGCAGTACGGTTGCCGGACGCCGGATTGCCGCTCTTTGCGGTGAACAACTGAAGCGTGTGGGGTTGGAACTCGGAGGCAAGTCGGCGGCGATCGTGCTGCCGGATGCGCCCATCGACGTGCTCGCGAACTTCGGCGTGTCGTGCGGGCTGGCATTCAACAACGGTCAGGCCTGCGCGGCACTCACGCGCATCCTGGTGCCGCGAGCCATGCAGAGCGAAGTAGTGGAAGCGATGGCCGCAAGCGTGCGCAAGCTCGTCGTGGGGGACCCCAAGGATCCGACGACGCAGGTCGGGCCGCTCATCGCGAAACGTCAGCGCGAGCGGGTCGAATCCTATATTCAGGCGGGCAAGCAGGCCGGCGCGAAAGTCGCAGTGGGTGGCGGCCGCCCGGCGCACCTGCCACGCGGCTGGTACGTAGAGCCAACTCTGTTCTATGACGTCGACAATCAAATGCAGATCGCGCAGGAGGAGATCTTCGGCCCGGTAGGTGTGGTGATTCCGTACGATGGGGGGGAAGAGGCTGCGATCGCATTGGCAAACGACACAGCGTATGGCCTTGCAGGAGCGGTCTTCACGGCGGATCTGCAGCGCGGCCTCGCCGTGGCCCGACGGATTCGCGCCGGCACCTTCGGCGTCAATACCTTTTACATCGATCCCGCCTGTCCGTTCGGTGGCTTCAAGGCGTCCGGCGTGGGTCGTGAGATGGGGCCAGAGGGTTTCACCGCGTACCTCGAGCACCAGACCGTTCTGGGATTACCGGAGGGGATGCGAATGGCTGTGTCCGCGTGAAGGCAGCTGCCTGCATCGCGTGCGTCGTTCAATTTCAATGTAGACTCGATGCCCAACCCAATTGGGTTTACACCTTCCAGAATCGCATGGCATCGAAGCGTAGAACGGCATCTCGATCGGTGGGTAACACGGCCAAGAGCGCGCCGGGCCACAAATCAGCTTTGAAGCGCGTGGCCAGCGCGCTCAGAGCCGAGATCAGCGAGCTCGAGGACGGCGAGCCTCTCGGCTCGGAGGAAGAGCTCGTCAAGCGCATGGGGGTGAGCCGGCCGACGTTCAGGCTCGCCGCAAAGCTGATGCAGCAGGAGCAGATTCTCACGATCCGGCGTGGCCCTGGTGGCGGTTTCTTCTCGAAGAAGCCGACCACCAAGGCGGTTGCCCACATGGCCGCTGTCTTCCTGCAGGGACGTCACGTGACGCTCAAGCAGGTCATGCTGGCGTTCTGGCCGCTGTTCGTGGACATCGCGCGCTGGGCGGTCCAGCAGCCCGACAGCACGTTGCTGCCACTCAAGGCGTTCCTTGCGAGCGAGCGGGCCAAGCCCAACGACAATTCGTACACGATCGCCGAGTACCTGAGCTCGGAGAGTGCCTTCCACCACATTTATCCGGCGCTGGGTGGCAATGCGGTCACCGAACTGTTCTACCGCACGTGCTTCGACTTCTCGGCCACACTCCAGCACGAGACGATCTACAACGACCTCGAGCGCGTGCTGGCTTACCGCGCCATGCGGACGCGATTGTGCGAAGCCATCCTTGCCCGCGATGGAAAGCTTGCCACGGTGTTTGCGGCGCGCTTGAATGAAGCATTGATCAACGACCTCCAGTTTGTTCGTGGTCACGCGGGTCGCGCCAGTATCGTGCTGAAGCCTGCGGAGCATTGATGACCGAGCTGCTGTCGCTCGACGACCGCGATTGGCTCGAATCGCGCCTTCAGCAGCACGTCACGGACCTCTCTGAATACAGCTTCGCGAACTTGTATCTGTTCCGGCATGCTCATGGGTATCGCATCGTGCGGGAGCCTCTGCCCGCTGTTTCCGGTACGACCTACGATGGCGTGCGTCATCTGCTGCCGCTGTTTGACTTGGCTTCCCATGCGCCACCGATCCTCGCACGAGCGCTCGGCGACCACGCGGTCTTCTATCCCATCCCGGCAGAGGATCTCGAGCCCCTGAATGGGGGGCAGTTCGAGATTTCGCACAACGAGGACGACTCCGACTACGTCTACGAAACTGAAGCGCTGCGCAGATATCGTGGTTCCCAGTTACGCAAGAAGCTGAATCAAATGCGGCAATTCGAGCGTCAGTGCGAGCCAGTATTCGAGCCGCTCGGTCCAACGGACATCGCGGCGGCGCACACCGTGCTGCAACGCTGGTTGGAGGAATCCGGCAAGCGCATCGAGGCGACCGACTACGGCCCGACACACGAAGCGTTGACCCACTATTCGACGCTCGGTCTCACGGGTCACCTTGCGCGCACACGTGCCGACGAGCCCGTCGGCTTTTTGCTGGGTTCGTACACCCCATCCAGCTTCGTCGTGCGGTTTGCGAAGGGGCTGCGGAGTTATCCGGGTGTGTTTCCGTTCTTATTCAACCGGCTCGCCCTGTCGTTGCCGGAGAGCGTCCAGCATCTCAACTTCGAGCAGGACCTCGGTAATCCGCGCTTTCAGCTGAACAAGCGCAGCTATGCGCCGTGCGCGCTGCTGCGCAAGTATCGGATTCGGCCGAAGCATTGAAGCCGTCTCGGGGCCGTCTCGTCCCGGAGTTCCAAAGCATCGGCTGGGGCGGTAAAGCTCGTGCCAGGGTGGTGAGTGCTGCTTAAATGAGATAACTTTATCGCTGGCTCGAAGCACTTATCCCGGCAGGCGGTCATGGCGCAACTTCCGACGTTTTCAACATTGCGTGTGCAGGCGACACCCTCGGTACTCACCGTGTGGATCGATCAGCCGGAGACGCGCAATGCGCTGACGTCTGCCGTGCGTGCGGAATTGACCGATCTGTGCGGTCATCTGGAGCGTGACACGGAGTTCCGGGCCGTCGTGCTGAGAGGTGCCAATGGCACGTTTTGCTCCGGAGGTGACCTGCGGGATTTCAAGCGGCAGTTCAGCACTCCACCGCCGGGCGCGGGCCAACGTGATGCCATCGCACAGGACAATCGGCAATTCGGCGAATTTCTGTTGCGACTGCAGGCTCTGCCGCACACGCTCGTGGCGCTGGTCGAAGGCTCTGCATTCGCCGGGGCCCTGGGTTTGATCTGCGTGTCGGACATCGCCATCGCCCTTGCTGATGCGCGCTTTGCAATTTCCGAAACCACGCTGGGGGTGATCCCGGCGCAGATCGCGCCATTCGTGGTCGCCCGCATCGGTCTCACGCAGGCCCGGCGGCTTGCGCTGATGGGCTCACGCTTCGACGGTCGCGAGGCGCAGCGACTCGGCTTCGTTCATTCCGTTCACGAGTCGGTCGACGAGGCCGAGGCGGAGCTTGCCGCCGTACTCGCCGGCGTGCGGCGCTGCGGACGCGAGGCGAACGCGACGACCAAGGCATTGCTGCTACGGAGTGCGAGCGCGGGCATCGCGCAGAACGAGTTGATCGACTGGGCCGCCGATCGATTTGCCGAACGCCTGCGCAGCGCCGAAGGGCAGGAAGGGGTGGGTGCCTTCCTCGCCAAGCGCCGCCCATCGTGGTCCTCATCCTGAACTGAAGAACAGCAATCCCATGACCGTCCTTGAATCCGCACTCGCGCCCGACAGCGACGTTTTCCGTGCGAACGCGCAGAGCATGCTCGGTGCGCTCGAGGCTGTGCGCGCGATCGAAGCACGCAATGCAGCGATCGTCCCCGCGGTAGGCGAGCGCCTGGCCAAGCGCAACGAATTGTCGCCGCGCCAGCGCCTGGATCTGCTGCTCGATCGAGGACGCATGTTCATCGAGCTCAGCCGGCTCGCGGGCCTGGGTCTCGAAGGAGACACAGACGGCTCGGCGGCCGGCGGCGGCATGATTCTCGGCATCGGCACTGTGTGCGGCGTACGCTGCATCGTGAGCGTCGACAACTTCGTCGTTAAGGGCGGCTCACTGACGCAACAAGGTGTGCTCAAGAAGATTCGCTCGCAGCAGATCGCCTCGGAGATGAAGCTGCCCGTCGTGACGCTGGCGCAGAGTGGCGGTGCGAACCTGCGCTACATCTCGGACTTCTTCATCGAAGGAGCGCGCTTCTTTGCGAATCGTGCCCGCTTGTCGGCGCAAGGTCTGCCGCAGATCACGGTCGTGCATGGCAGCGCCACCGCCGGAGGCGCGTACGATCCTGGCCTCTCGGATTACATGATCATGGTGCGCAAGAAGGCGAGCATGTATCTGGCCGGACCGCCGTTGCTCAAGGCCGCAACGGGTGAGATCGCCACTGAAGAAGAACTGGGCGGCGCCGAGATGCATTGCGCCGTGGCAGGCACTGCCGAATATCTTGCGGAAGACGATGTCGACGGGATTCGCATCGCCCGCGACGTGCTGCAGGCCTTGGACTGGAATCGCCTCGTGCCCGAGCCGCCCGTGCCGAAGTATCACGAGCCGCTCTATTCGCAGGAAGAGTTGCTGGGTGTATTGCCGGCAGACCCGAAGACACCGTTCGACATGCGCGAAGTGCTGGCGCGTATTCTCGATGGCTCGGAATTTCTCGAGTTCAAGGGCGAGTTCGATGCGGGCACGGTGTGCGGGCACGGCGCGATGGAGGGGTTGCCGGTCGGTATCGTGGCGAACAACTATCCCATCACGGCGCGCGGTGCTGCGAAGGCGGCGCAGTTCATTCAACTCTGCGATCAGGCCCAGATCCCGTTGCTGTTCGCGCACAACACCACCGGTTTCCTGGTGGGCACGGAACAGGAGCAAGCCGGGATCATCAAGCATGGCGCGAAGATGATTCAGGCGGTCGCGAACGCGCGCGTACCGCGCATCTCGCTCATGCTCGGCGGCTCCTACGGCGCGGGCAACTACGCGATGTGCGGGCGCGGTCTGGATCCGCAGTTCATCTTCGCTTGGCCGACCAGTCGCGTGGCGGTGATGGGCGGCCCGCAAGCGGCCATGGTGTTGCGCATCGTCGGCGAGAATCGCTTTCAGCGTGAAGGCCGGCCCGTCGATCCCGAGAGCCGCGCCCGTATCGAAGCAGAAGCGAACGAAGCTGAGCGGCTGCTCGAGGAGAAATCCCGTGCGCTCTACGCCACTGCCCGCTTGTGGGACGACGGCATCATCGATCCGCGCGACACGCGCAAGCTGATCGCCGAGCTGCTGCGCATCTGTCGCGATGCGCGCCACAGAACATTGCAGCCGAACAGCTTCGGCGTCGGACGGTTTTGAGTGTGGTGGCACACGCTGCCCGCGGCAGCCTCTTATTCGACAGCTTGAGAGATCATCATGCGCTTCACCGCAGAACATCAAAGTATCTTCGAGACGACTCGCAAGTTCATCGAGGCCGAAGTCAATCCTCATGTGGATGAGTGGGAGCGCAACGGCATCTTTCCGGCGCACGAAGTGTTCCGGAAGTTCGGCGAGCTGGGCTTGCTCGGCATCAACAAGCCGGAAGCGTATGGTGGACTCGGGCTCGACTACAGCTATCACGCCGCCTTCTTGGAAGCACTCGGCTACTGCCGTAGTGGGGGCGTGGTGATGGGAACGACGGTGCAGACCGACATGGCGACACCCGCGCTCGCTCGCTTCGGCAGCGACGAGCTACGGCGCGAGTTTCTGGCGCCAGCGATCGCCGGTGAAATGGTGTGCTCGATCGCCGTCTCCGAGCCTCACGCAGGATCGGATGTCGCGCAGATCAAGACCAACGCCAAGCGCGACGGCGGCGACTACGTGATCAACGGCACGAAGATGTGGATCACCAACAGCACACAGGCGGATTTCCTGTGCTTGCTAGCCGTCACCGGCGGAGACTCGATCCATAACAACAAGTCGCTCATCGTCGTGCCGACGAAGACGAAGGGCATCAGCTTCTCGGACAAGATCAACAAGCTCGGCATGCGCGCCTCCGACACGGCGCAGATCTTCTTCGACAACGTGCGGGTGCCTGTGCGTCATCGCATCGGGGCAGAAGGCGAGGGCTTTGCGTTGCAGATGAAGCAGTTCCAGGAGGAACGCATCGGTGCCTCGCTCAGTCTTCTATGCACCTTGGAGACTTGTATCAACGACACCATCGAGTACACGCGCCAGCGCAAGGTGTTCGGCCGCTCGCTGCTCGACAACCAGGTGGTCCACTTCCGCCTGGCGGAGCTGCGTACTGAAATCGAAGCGGTGCGCGCGCTGTGTTACCGGTGCGTGGAAGAGCACATCGCAGGCAACGACATGACGCTGCTGGCGTCGATGGCGAAGCTCAAAGTCGGTCGCCTCAACCGCGAAGTCACCGATGCGTGCCTGCAGTACTGGGGCGGCATGGGCTTCACTTGGGACAACTTCGTGGCACGCATGTATCGCGACTTGAGACTCACCTCGATCGGCGGCGGTGCGGACGAGGTGATGCTGCAAATCATTTGCAAGTCGATGGGCACCTTGCCCAAGCGGGACTGACGCATGCGCGAGTTCCGCAAGATTCTGATCGCGAATCGCGGCGAAATCGCAGTGCGGGTCGCGCGCACCGCGCGCGACCTGGGCTATGGCACCGTCGCAGTGTTCAGCGACGCGGATGCGGATGCGTTGCACGTGGCTGCCTGCGATGAAGCGGTGCACATTGGTGCTTCGCCTGCGCTCGAATCGTATTTGAAGATCGAGCGCATCATCGAGGCGGCGCGCAAGACCGGTGCCGACGCCATTCATCCAGGCTATGGTTTTCTTTCCGAGAATTCGGCGTTTGCACAAGCCTGCGACGCGGCCGGGATCACGTTCATCGGCCCGCCGGTGGAAGCGATTCATCTCATGGGCAGCAAGCGTCTGTCGAAGATCGCCATGCACGAAGCCGGTGTGCCGTGTGTGCCAGGGTACAACGGTCCTGCACAGGATGACGATTCGCTGATGCGCGAGGCCGAGCGCCTCGGCCTGCCGCTGATGGTGAAGGCGTCGGCCGGCGGCGGCGGACGCGGCATGCGTTTGGTCACGGACCGCACGCAACTGCTGGACAGCATTCGCAGAGCGCGCTCGGAAGCTGCGAGCGCGTTCGGCAGCGATGAGCTGATTCTCGAACGCGCGGTCCTGCACCCGCGTCACATCGAGATACAGGTGTTCGGCGACCAGCACGGCCACTATTTGTATCTCGGCGAGCGCGATTGTTCGATTCAGCGTCGCCATCAGAAGGTGGTGGAAGAGGCGCCTTCGCCATTCATGACGGCAGAGCTGCGTCGCAAGATGGGAGAGGCCGCGATTGCCGCAGCGCGCCGCTGTTCGTACGTCGGTGCGGGCACGGTGGAGTTCCTCGTCGACGCGGATCGCCAGTTCTATTTCCTGGAAATGAACACGCGCCTGCAGGTGGAGCATCCGGTGACGGAGCTCGTGACCGGACTCGATCTGGTCGAGTGGCAATTGCGGGTTGCAGCCGGCGAGCCGTTACCCCTGCCGCAGGAGCAGATCGAGCTGCGCGGTCACGCCATCGAAGTACGCCTCTACGCCGAAGATCCCCGCAACAACTTTCTGCCGCAAACCGGCCTCGTGCAACGCTGGCGATTGCCGCAGGTCGAGGGCCTGCGTGTGGATACCGGCATCCGTGAAGGGCAGGCGGTCAGTGCGTTCTACGATCCGATGCTAGCCAAGGTGATGGCGCATGGACCGGATCGCCGGACCGCCGCGCGCCGGCTCGCCAAGGCGCTGGAGGATCTGACGCTGTTTGGTGTGACGAACAACCGGGCGTTCCTGGCCGAGATCCTGCGACATCCGGCCTTCCTCGCCGGGCAGGCGACCACTGCGTTCATCGAACAGCACATGGGTGAGGCGCCTTCCCTGCGCAAGCGGGCGCCTGACGAGTATGCGTATGCACTGGCCGCCCTCTTGTTCTTCTGTCAGGGCAGCACGCCGTTTTCAGGCTGGTCTGCCGCGCAGAGCGAAGCGACGCGCATACGCCTGACCGACGACGAGGAAGCGAGCGCGGTGGTACGGATTCGCCAGACGGGTAGCCGTCGTTTCGAAATCGCGGGCGACTCGGGCTCACATGAGATCTCAGTCGAGGCGCTGAGCGATCGTGAGCTGCGTTTCGAGCTGGACAGCGTGCGGGCCGCCGTGCACTACCAGTTGGATCGTGGCGAGCTCACGCTCGATTGGCAGTCGCGGACGTTCCGCTTCCGGGATACGACGCTGGCGGCGGCCAACAAGACCGGTGCGAACGCCAACGGTGAGCTGAAGGCGCCGATGGACGGCAGCATCGTCGCCGTGCTGCGCGAGAACGGCACTCCCGTGAAGGCGGGCGAAGCCGTGCTCGTCATCGAAGCGATGAAGATGGAAACGCAGCTGCGCGCGCCGTTCGATGGCATGGTCAGCGGCATCACGGTCAGCCGAGGCCACCAGGTGAAGACGCGTCAGGTGCTGGCGAAGGTCATCGCGACGGAGGCTGCGAACTGAGCGCTTGGCGCGCGCACGACATCGAGCGAGCCAAGTGCTCAAATCCCGAGTGCAAGCACGCGTTCGCGATGCACGGCGGGTGCGCCCATGATCGAGCGGTCGGCCATGGCGCGCTTCAGCCACACGTGCAGCGGGTACTCCCAGGTGTACCCGATGCCACCATGTGCTTCGACGGCCCTGCGACCCACTTTGACCGCCACGTCGCACACGTGCGCTTTCGCACGCGCCGCCGCAACTTCACCGTCTGTGGAGCGCTGGTCCCATGCATGGGCCGCGTACCACACCAGGGCAAAGCAGGGTTCCGCATCGATGGTGATGTCCGCCAACTGAAACTGCAGGCCCTGGAAAGAGCCGATCAGACGCCCGAACTGCTTCCGCTGCTTGGCATAGGCGACGGCCATTTCCATCGTGCGGCGGCCGGCGCCTTCCGCATCCGCCGCGTAGAGCACGAGCAGCGCATCGCGCAATGCCGTGACCACCGTCGCATCCACATCCAGCACGTCTACAGGCGCTGATTCGAACGCAACCTCGAACAACGGCCGCGTGCGATCCAGCGTGTCGATCGCGGTGACTCTCGCGGCGGAGCGCTCCACGAGGCCGAGGCGAGCGCCTGCCAGACCCACGATGAACAGCTGTGCTTCGGCCGCTCGCTCGACGTGAGTCTTCGTGCCGTTCAACGTGTCGCCACCCAGCGTCCATGCGTCGGGCAGCCACTTGTCGGCACCTTCGTTCAACGCGAATGCCACGACGGCTTCGCCTGACACGATTTTCGACAACCATCGGTCCCGCTGTCTCTGACTGGCGCTGCGGTTGAGCAACCAGGCAGCGAGCGCACTCGTCACGATCGGCGCGGGCACGGCGTAGTAGCCGCAGGTCTGGGCCACGACCGTGAGCGCAAGCAGATCCATGCCGGCCCCATCGGCTGATTCGGGCAGCAGCACGCCGGGAATGCCCTGCGCAACGAGCTGTTTCCACAGCGAGCGGTCGAGCTGCCCATCGCCGTTGTACAGCTTCATGAGCTGAGCGTCCGACACGCTGTCGCGCAGCAGGTCCTCGATGGAGGTGCGCAGCAGCTTCTGATCGTCCGTCAGATCGAAATACACGGGTCACTCTCCATCCACTTCGCGCGGCAACTCCAGGCCGCGTTCCGCGATGATCTTGCGTTGAATGTTGGATGTGCCGCCGGCGATGGCGAGTCCGAGCGAGCCGAAGATCTGGTTGACCCAGTGGCTGTTCCCGCGGCGCTTGGGGCTGAAGTCCGGCATCGAGAGCGCATCGTCCTGAATGATGTCGGTCACGAGCCCGGCGATTTCCTGGCCGATGTTCGTCGTGTTGATCTTGTTGATCAGACCGAGATTGCCCGCGGATTCGTCGAGTGCGGCTTTCGTGAGCTGGTAGTAGCCCGAGTACAGGTGCGCTTGCACATAGCCGTCCAGTGTCGCGATGCGCTGTCGGATCGCGGCATCGGCGATGGCTACATCGCCGCGGTACGGCGTTGTCTGCGCGAGCCGCACGAGCTTGTGGAAGAGATCGCGCAGGCCCGCTGCAGAGCCCACCGAGTTGCGCTCGTGCTTGAGCGTCGACTTCGAGACACGCCAGCCTTCGCCGCGCTTGCCCACGATCCAATTGGCGGGCGTGCGTACGTTGTCGAGAAAGGTTTCGCAGAAATCCGCGCCGCCGGTGATCTGCTTGATCGGACGCACGGTGACGCCCGGCTGTTTGAAATCGAACAGCAGGTAGGAGATGCCTTCGTGCTTTGGCGCGTCGGGCTCCGTGCGGCACAGGCAGAACATGTAGTTGGCTTCGTGCGCCAGCGTGGTCCAGATCTTCTGGCCGTTGATCACCCACTCATCACCGACGAGCTCTGCCTTGGTCTTGAGCGATGCGAGATCGGAGCCGGAGCCAGGTTCGGAGTAGCCCTGCGCCCACCGGTACTCTCCGGTCAGCGACCTGGGAATGAAGCGCTCGCACTGCCACGGCTCGCCACACTCGAGCAGCGTCGGAACCACCATGGAGACACCGTTACCCGGGACTTCCATGGGCGCACGGGCTTGCGCGAACTCCTCGCGGATGATCTGTGCCTTCAGCACATCAGGCGGTTGCTCCGAGCCACCGTAGAGACGTGGAATCGCGCGGTACAGCAGTCCTCGCCCCGTGGCCCGGCTGCGGAACTCCTGCACGTAACCGGGCTCCTTGGCGCGGCTGCGGTCCCATTGCTGGCTCAGGAATAGCCGGACCTCCGCCTGGAAGCTCAGGTATTCCTGGCTGTAGCTCAGATTCATATCGCGCCGCTCCCGGCTCGCTCGTTCATGCCATCGATCCTAGCCGCTTTCAAGAGGTAGTTCTATTTTTTTGCGTCCGGCCTGCCTAAACTGCCGTCACCTGCGAGGAGTAGAGCCATGAAGCAGCACATTGCCATCGGCGGCGCGAGTGGATTCTGGGGCGACAGCTTCACGGCCGTTCCGCAGCTGCTGCGCGATGGCCAGCTCGACTATCTGGTGTTCGACTACCTCGCCGAAGTCACGATGTCCATCCTCGCGCGCGCCCGGGCCGAGAATCCACAGCTCGGCTACGCGACGGATTTCGTGACCGAGGTGATGCGCCAGAACCTCGGCGAAATCGCCCGGCAGCGGGTGAAGGTGATTTCGAATGCCGGCGGCATGAATCCGCTCGGTTGCGCCGAGGCCATTCGCAAGTTGATCGCCGCGACGGGACTGGATCTGAAAGTGGCCGCCGTCGTGGGGGACGATCTGCTCGATCGCGCCGCTGAATTTGGTGCGGCCAAGGAAATGTTCTCGGGCGATGCGTTGCCCGCGCAGCCGATGAGCATCAACGCCTACTGCGGCGCTTTCCCGATCGCAGAAGCTTTGCGGCGCGGTGCAGACATCGTCATCACGGGTCGTGTGGTCGATAGCGCCGTCGTGCTGGGCGCCTGCATCTACGAATTCGACTGGGCTGCAGATGATTTCGACAAGCTGGCTGGAGGCAGTCTCGCGGGCCATATCCTCGAATGCGGAGCGCAAGGCTCCGGCGGCCTGTTCACCGATTGGAAGGAAGTTCCCGATTGGGACAACATCGCCTACCCGATCGCAGAAGTGAGGCCGGATGCCACCTTCATCGTGCGTAAGCCAAACGGCACGGGCGGTCTCGTCTCGAGAGGCTCCGTGGCAGAACAACTCGTCTATGAGATCGGCGATCCCGGGCGTTACCTGTTGCCCGATGTGACCTGCGACTTCACGCAGGTTCGCATGGAGGAGGTCGGCGACAACCGCGTGCGGGTGAGCGGCTGCAAGGGCTATGCGCCGGGCGGCGACTTGAAGGTTTCAGCCACCTGGTCCGATGGCCATCGGCTCACGTTCATGTTGAGCATCGTGGGCATCGAAGCGGACGGTAAGGCTCGCAAAACGGCGGAAGCCGTGTTCAAGCGCTGCGCGAGGATGTTCCAGGAACGCGGGCTGGAGCCGTTTACGGAAACTCACTTCGAGATTCTGGGCGCGGAGGCGAGCTACGGCGCGAACGCGCGACCGGGTCCCTGGCGCGAAGTCGTGCTGATGCTCGCGGCAAAGCATCCGAATCCGAAGGCGCTGGCACTGCTGCTGCGCGAGGCGACCTCGACCGGCACATCGATGTCCCCCGGCACGACGGGCATCGGCGGGCATCGGCCGAAGCCTATGCCGCAGGTGCGCCTGTTCTCCTTCCTGCTGCCGAAAGCGCAAGTGATTCCGCGCGTGCTGCTCGAGGATGCGACGGTCGACGTGCCATTCGAGTCATTCGCGCAGCCGACGCCCCCAAGAGCGGGAAGCGAATTCCCGCGAGCACAGGAAACGAACGACATGGTCGACGTCCCGCTCGTGCGGCTGGCCTGGGGCCGCAGCGGCGACAAGGGCAACAAAGCGAACATCGGCATCCTCGCGCGCAAACGCGAGTACCTGCCGTACATCGCTGCGACACTGACAGCGGTGGCGGTCAAACGCTACTTCCAGCATCACGTGCGCGGAGAGGTCGAGCGCTTTGCGCTGCCTGGTCTGGACGGCATGAACTTCCTGATGCATGACGCACTGGCAGGCGGCGGCACGGCCAGCTTGCGCATCGATCCGTTGGCAAAGGCGTACGCGCAGATGCTGCTGGACCATCCGATTCGCATGCCGAAGTCACTGTTGTCGAATTGAGCGTGGCCCCATGTCCATTCAACTCAGTACGGCCGACATCACGAACGACCAGAGCTCGACCCAAGCGCCGACGCGTTATCGCTGGTACGTGTTATGCGTCCTCATTGCGATCTATAGCTGCCATACGATCGACCGCTCCGTGCTGGGCGTCGTCATACAGCCGCTGAAAGAGGAGTTTCAGGTCAGTGATGCAGCACTAGGCGCTCTGGCCGGCATCCTGTACACGCTCGCGTACTCGATCACCATCGTGCCGCTCGGCTACCTGGTGGATCGCTTCAACCGTCGCAACCTGCTGGCGGCGATGTTGACCGTCTGGAGTGGATTGACCGTATTCAGTGGACTCGCGCAGAACTTCTGGACGTTAGTGCTCGCGCGCATTGGCGTCGGCGCGGCAGAGTCAGGTGGCGCGCCCGCTTCCATGTCCATCCTCTCGGACTACTTTCCGCCACAACAGCGCGCTTCGGCCATCGGCATCTTTTATCTCAGCACCGCGATCGGTATTGCAGCCAGTTTCCTGATCGGCGGCTATGTGGCGGCGGAGCACGGCTGGCGCGCCGCTTTCTTCGTGGCAGGTGCCCCAGGCTTACTGCTGGCGGTGATCTTGCTGGCTACAGTGAGGGAGCCCGCGCGCGGCGCTTCAGAGCAGGCGAGCGAACGACAAGCAGAGGCGCCGCCGCTGCTGCAGGCATGGAAATCGATCTTGCGTCGAGCATCGCTGCGGCATCAGTTGGTTGCGCTGCTGCTGTCGGCTTTCGCTGCCTCTGCCTTGTTCACCTGGGCCGCGACGTTGTTGGTACGAGTGCATGGGCTCGATCTCAAGCAGGCGGGGCTGCTCGTCGCGCTTGCCATCGGTGTCTGCCAGTCGGGTGGCACGGTCATCGTGGGGCGACTGAGTGATCGATTCGGTGGCAAGTCGTTGGCGCGTCTTGCAGTAGCACCTGCCATCGTTTCGGTCATCAGCGTCCCTCTCGGCCTCACGCTGGCGCTTGCGACCGACAGCACGCTGGCGATCGTCGCGTTGTTCGGCACATGCCTGGTGATCGGCGCCTACACCGCCCCTGCCTACAGTTTCGGACTGAACCTCGCTGGGCCGCGTGAGCGTGGCGTGATGATGTCGGCGATACAGATCGCGGGCAACCTGCTGGGCGTGGGATTCGGCCCGCTGTGTACTGGTCTGTTGAGCGATGCGATCGGCGGGCAGCGCGGGATTGCGCTCGCGCTCGGCGCAGTGATGCTCGTGAACCTCTGGGCAGCTGTGCATTATCTGTTTGCGGCGCGCGCCGTTAGAGCGGAGGAAGCAATTGCGCTCGCGCGTGCCTGAGCAGTAGGGTTGCGCGCCGAATCATCGCGCGACGGCACTGAAGCAGTGCCGTGCTGAACTTGGAGGAACCCTTCCATGAGCCAAACCTACGATTATTCCCGATACAAGGGACTGCAGCTGTCGAAGAACGACGGCATCATGACGATCACCATCTCCAACCCCGGCAAGAAGAACGCCATCACGCCGCAGCAGAACAATGAGCTAACGCAGATTTGGGATGACGTGTGGCTGGACCCGGATGTGCGCGTCATCATCCTCACCGGTGCGGGCAAGGATTTCTGCTCCGGAGCCGATGTGAGTGCACTGGCCAACGGCGTGCTCGATACGACCGGCTTCCAGCCCGTGAATCCGGTGTCGCGCACGGCCAAGAAGCACCTCTACGGCATTCTGGATTGCGAAAAGCCCGTCCTCGCCAAGGTGCGCGGGGTCGCCTACGGCGTTGGCGTGAACATGGCCCTCGCTTGCGACATGGTGTTTGCCGCGCAGGGCGCCCGCTTCTGTGACTCGCATGTGAAGGCGGGGATGGTCGCCGGCGATGGCGGGGTGCTGCTGTGGCCGCTCCTGGTCGGCATGCATCGCGCCAAGCAGTACCTGATGACGGGCGAGCCCGTGGCTGCCGAGAAGGCTGCCGAGATCGGCTTGATCAATGCGTGCCTGCCGGATGAGGAACTCGATGCGCACGTGCTCAAGATGGCCGGAACACTTCGTGACCTGCCGCCGCACGCCGTGAACTACACCAAGATGGCTCTGAATACCTCACTTCGACAGATGGCGGGCGCCGCATTCGAGATGTCGCTGGCGTACGAGATCTACAGCATGGGCATGAAGGACTTCAAGGAAGCCACGACGGCGTTCGTAGAAAGACGCAAGGGCAAGTTCGAAGGGCGCTGAGCGAAGCCGCTACCTCCGAATGGAGGCAGCGATGCATCTGTTAGTGGTTCAGCTCGAGCAGTCCGGCCAACCACTCGACGTCCGACAGCCACTGCCTGCGCGTGTGTGCCTGAAGCCGCAGCATGCACCACGTCACGCCCAACTCCTGCAAGACCCCAACTGCGTCGGCAATGGCCGATCCCGCGCTGCGTTCGATGGGATCGGACGTGGGCGCAACCGCAATGTCGAGCGGTGTCGTGCGCCCGATGGCTGCAGCGTGCTCCTTCAAATAGGTGAGACCTGTGCGCAAGTCCGCCGCGCCCTCGAGCCGCGCTGTGCGGGCGGCTTTGGCTAGCGAGGCTGATGCAGCGAACGGCATCCAGCCATTGCCAAGCTCCGCGGCGCGGCGCAGAGCACGCCTGGAGTTGCCACCGACCCATAGCGGCGGATGTGGCTGCTGCAGCGGCCGCGGCAGGATGCGATTGCCCAACGCCTTGAAGTGCGCGCCTGCGAAGGCGAATTCATCATTGGCCCACGCCGCTTGCATCGCCTTGATGGCTTCATCCGTCAATTCATTGCGTTGGTCGAAGTCGATTCCGAGTGCTGCGAACTCACCTTTCAGATACCCTGCGCCGACACCGAGCGTCACGCGTCCATTCGAGAACACATCCAGACTGGCCGCCGCACGCGCAGTCACGAAGGGATTGCGATAAGGCAGCACCAGTAGCGCCGTCAGCAGGCGCACGCGCTGCGTCACAGCCGCAACCATGGACAGTACGACGAAAGGGTCCTGCGCGGGATGACCGCCGGCATCGATCCATCGGCCGGGCGGGCAGGGGTGGTCCGTGACGCTGCATCCATGAAAGCCATTCGACTCCACGGTCCGAGCCATTTCCGCCAGTGCGCTCTGACGCAGGAACTGCGGATTGACGCCATCGACGGGAAGCTCGACTGCGAAGTGCATGGGAGTGATTGCTGGCTCCGTCATCGTGTGAGTTGCTCAGCCTGCCAGCTCGCGGCGGATGATCTCCGCACCGGCCACTAGCGCCTTCAGCTTGTTGCGCGCGCAAACACGCGGCAGCTGCTTCATGCCGCAATCGGTAGTCAAGGTGATGCGCTCGGCGTCGATGACCTTGAGCAGCGGCCGGATGTGGGCCGCGACCTCCTCCGGCGCCTCCACTTCCAGCGAGCGGATGTCGATCACACCGGCGGCGATGCGCTTGTTCTTCGGCAGGTCCTCGAGCACGGCGATATCGCACATGTCGCGGCAAGCGAAGTCGAGCACGAACTCATCGATGTTCAGATCGAAGTAGTGCGGCAGCACCTTGTTGTAGCCGCCGCAAGTCATGCCATGCGCCACGTTGCCCCAGGCGTTACCGAGACAGAAGTGGTAGGAGATGAACGCGTCCACGCCGGCGACCGTGCGATTGATGAGGTCGGCGACCCAGGTGTAGTTCTGTGCGCCGGTGAGACTGGGATACCAGGCGCCGAGGTCCTCGAGCTGGATGTACTTCGCACCCGCGGCCATGGACGTTCCTCCTCTGCGTGTTGAGGACGATCGAGCGCTAGCGCTGCTGCGTGCCGAACATGTGCCGGGCCATGTAGCCCTCGGCCTGCTTCTCCGCCGTGGTCACGAACTCGCGCGCCAGCTGCTCGATCCGTTCTGGCGTGTACCCCAGCTCGAGGAGAATCTCGTGCGTATGTTGGCCGAGGTGGGGCGCCGGTGTTCGTGCCACGGGCTGTTGCCCACCGATCCTCGCGGGTTGTGCGATATAGGTGAAGTCGCCGTGCCCCGGTATGTGAGCGTCATGGAGGATGCCGCGCGCCTGCACATGCGGGTCCGCTTTGATCTCGTCCATCTCGTCGTAGGCGGGTCCGATCGGCAAACGGTGCTCGATCGCGAGGCGCATCCACTCTGCCTGGTCACGGGTGTGAAAGATCTTCTGGATCTCGTGCCGTAATGTGACGCCCGACTGCTGTTCCTTCAGGTCGCCGCGGCCGACGAGATCGCAGAAGCGGTTCCAGAACTTGGTTTCCTCGGGACAGAACAGCACGAACCTGTGATCGCGCGTTTCGTACCACTGATAACGCGCGACTGCCCGCATGGCAGTTTCCTCGCGCCAGGTCTGCTGAGCGAGCGGCACATTGAGTTGGCCAGACGCGGCCGTCCAGGCGCTCGCAATAACCGCATCGGCGGAAGACACGTCGATGTAGCACCCTTGTCCGGTGCGTTCGCGGTGCGCCAACGCGGCGGCAATGTGAAACGCGGCGTAGATCGCGCCGGCTGCCGTGCCTTCGCCGCCTGCAACCATTCTGCCCGTGCGTCGCACGTACGACTTCGGCCTGGTAAGCCCGTCCGAATCCATCTCAGCAGGTTGGGCTCCAGCGAGTGCATCCATCATCTGGCCATGTGCCGGCACCTGAGCATAGGGGCCTGCGGCGCCGAAACCTGTGTTCTGGCAGTACACGATGTCGGGCTTGCGCTCGCGCAGATCTTCGAAACTCAGTCCCAGCTTCGCGTTGTTGTTGCCTGGCGCGTTAGTGACGAACACATCCGCTGTCTCGAGCAGGCGGTAGAAGACTTCGCGGGCGGCATCCTTGCGCATGTCCAGGGCAATGCTGCGTTTGCCCTTGTTGGTCTGCAGGTGGAAATGGAACGTTTCCTCGAGCCTGAGGTAGTCGCCGAGAAAAGGGCTTTCCACCTTGATCACCTCGGCACCAAGATCGACCAACATCATCGAGGTGCTGGCGCCGTTCAACAGCACCGAGCTTTCGATGACCCGATAACCAGACAACAGTTCGCTCATGTGGAATCCTCGAATACAGTAACCTTAATGGTACCTCGACCGGGAATGGTAGGAGAGATCGACGAACCGCACACAGCGGCGCGGAGCCTGCGTCGGGAGAAACGATGGTAGCGGCACTGACAACACATAGCGGAGCGCGGATGAATACGGCAGCGCAATCTCTGGAGACAACGAGCCTGGACCGCGGCTTCTCCCGGCATACCGCGTCTATCTGCTGGCTCTGTTCCCGGTCATCTTCATCCTCAACAGCCTGGATCGTGCGATCTTCTGGGTGGTCCTGGAGCCGCTCAAGGCGGCTCTCGCGCTCACCGACACGTAGCTGAGCCTGCTCTCGGGGTTCGCCTTTGGGCTGGTGTACGGGATTGTCGGCGTGCCGCTGGGGCATCTGGCGGATCGCTGCAGTCGCAAGCGCATTCTGGCGGTGTGTCTGTCGTTCTGGAGCGTCATGACCGGAATCTGCGGCTTCGCGAAGAGCTTCGCGCACCTGTTCGCAGCCCGCGTCGCCGTGGGGGCAGGGGAGTCCGGCGGCCCGCCGGCATCGATGTCGATGATCTCGGATCTCTTCGGTCCGCAGCAGCGCTCGACGGCGCTGGGTGTGTTGATGAGCGCAGCACCGCTCGGCATCATGCTCGTGTCTGGATCGGCAGCTGAGTCACAGGCGCCTACGGCTGGCGCGCGGCATTCTGGGTCGCGGGCGTGCCCGGACTGGTACTAGCGCTACTGGTAGTCGTCACCGTACGCGAGCCTCCACGGGGCCAATCCGAACCCGTCCGCACGCGCGAGCCGGCAGCTTCCTTCGCTGCGCTATGCGATGCTCTGCAGCCATCTTCTCAATGTGATCACGATCGGCTGCCTGCTGCTGTGCGCCCGGGGTACCGAACGATCTGAAGAAAGCGGCGCGGTTGAGTTAACCGGAGCCTGCGCTCGGCGAGAGCTGCGGGTCGAGTGCGCGAGTGCCCGCCAAATCACGTCCCACCAAGCTGTCTCACGCTGCCGGCTCTGCGGCAGCTGAAACTCTCACCAAGCCACGCGTCGGGCTGCACCGCTCGGCCACGGATCAGCGCGTCAGCTCGGGACGTCGTGCGGAAAAGCTCGCCTCGCAGGTGGCCGCGCGAATCGAGCGTCAGGTCATCAAGATGGGTTGGCCCGAGGGCAAGGTGCTCGGGCGCGAACCGGACCTGATCCAGAAGCATCAGGTCAGCCGTCAAGTGATGCGTGAGGCGATCCGCCTGCTCGAATTTCACGGCGTGGCGCATATGCGCCGGGGTCCCGCCGGTGGACTCGTCGTGAGCCGGCCGGACTCGGACAATCTCGCCCGCAGCGTGGCGCTCTTTCTAGAGCACGCCCGAGTGACGCACGAACAGATTCTCTCGTTGCGAATGCTGCTCGAACTCCATTGCGTGGACCGCGTCATCGACTCGCTGGATGACGCTGGCGTGCAGGCGATCCGTGCCGCGGCCGCTGATGAAAGCAAGCGCCGCCCCACCGATCCTTTCCAGGAGTACGGCAAGCTTCATCGACTGCTGCCCGAACTGGCGCGCGATCCGGCCCTGGTCCTCTTCATCCACATCCTGCGCGTGCTATCCACCGAACGCATGAGCGATGAGCAGCACGCGCAATTCTTCGCGCGGCACCACAAGCACTATTGCCGCGAGCTCGAGGCGATCGCGGATGCGATCGTCGCGCGCGATAAGGGCGCGGCGCGCGCGCATATGAGAACGCATCTTCAGCGCATCGATCAGCTGTTGCGCTGAATCCTGTGGATCGGGCCAGTCGTGATTCACGCGCAGGCCCGCGCCGCCTTCCCATTGGGGTCATCGATCAGATGCTGCGCCGAATCATCGCCGTTCGCCGAAGCTGAACTCACCAAGGTCCGACTGCTTGCGGATGTCGTCGAATTTGAGTTAACTTATATTTTTGCATTTAGCACACTAAAACGCCGGTCTGGGATCCCGGACCCTTCAGGGGATGAATCCTATGATTCGAAACGCGCGCCTGCTCCGCCACTGCGTATCATCCGCACTGCTGTGGATGGCCGTCGAACCCTGCGTGTTGGCTCAGACGTCGTCGGGGCTCGAGGAAATTACAGTCACTGCTCGCCGTCGAGTTGAGAACCTGCAAACGACGCCTGTCGCGGTAACGGTGTTCAACGAGGAGGAATTGACGCAGCGTGGCATCAACACCGTGTACGGTCTTGCCTCGTCCACCCCGAACCTGGGCGTGTTCTCCACCGTGGGTAATCCGAGCGCAGTCGTGCTGAATCTGCGTGGCCAGTTCCAGTCCGACAATCTCATCACGCTGGATCCGTCGGTCGGCGTCTATCTCGACGATGTGTACCTTGCCCGCTCGTATGGCATCGCACTCGACATGGTCGATATCGCCGACGTGGAAGTGCTCAAGGGACCGCAAGGCACACTCTACGGACGCAATACGACCGGCGGCGCAATCCGCATGACGTCACGGAAGGCGGATCCCAGCGCAGGATTGGGCGGGAATTTCCGCGTGGGCTATGGCGACTACGACGCCATCCTGGTTCAGGGCGCCGTCAATTTGCCGGTCTCCGATTCGCTCGCGTTTCGATATGCCGGCTCGTTCAACCAGCACGACGGTTACGTGAAGCAAGTCATCGTGAACCAGGACGCGACACTGACGCCGACCGACACGAACCATCAGAACGACCGCGATTCGCAATATCACCGCCTCTCCGTGACCTGGGAGGCCGCTGACGACGTATCGGTCTGGCTGACGGGTGATTGGTATCGCAACAACACCAACGGCGGCGCGCTGGTGAATCGCGGTGGCGACGTGATGGGCGGAAGCTTTGCAACGTTGCTGACTGCCACTGAATCCGCCTGCCGGCAGGACGACTTCTACTGCTATGTATCCGACATCAAGGGGACTGCAGAATCGGAAGGCTGGGGTGTGGCAGGAACCGCGGAATGGCGGATCAGCGACACGCTGACCTCCAAGATCATCACCAGCTACCGCAAGAACGACAGCGACCAGCACTTCAACACCGATGGCGGCGCATCGCCCAATGGGTTGTTCGTCTTGTACTTCGATACCACGCAGCCGCAGTCGGCGCATCAATTCAGTACCGAGCTGCAGTTGCTGGGCGAGGCTTTCGACAAGAAGCTCGACTGGTTGCTGGGCGCCTATTATTTCGAAGAATCTGGCGACGACGAGACCGGCGGACTCGGCAACTTCCGATTCGTGCCGCAGCTCGGGCGGGTCGCCCGCTTTGCGCGCACGTTCATCGCCGATGCGGACAACAAGAGTATCTCGTTGTTCGCGCACGGTGCGTACCACTTTACGGATCAGCTGAGCGTGTCGGCGGGTTTGCGCGCCACTCGCGATACGAAGGAGATGTCGGCTCACAACACGCTCGCGACGACTCCTGACGGCCCGGAAGTCTGCGTGTACCCGGTAGGGCTGCCAGATGTGGTGAACAACGGTACGGAGTGCACGTTCTCGCCGTCGGATGATTTCTCGTTCATCTCGTGGCAGGCAAGCATCGACTATCAGTTCACCGACTCGATGTTCACCTATCTGAAGGCGGCGAACTCCAGTCGCAGCGGCGGACAACAATTGCGGGGCCAGAACGCGGCGACGATCGTGCCCTTCGATGAGGAGACCGCGACGGACATCGAGCTTGGCTTCAAGGCCGATCTGCTGAGCGGACGGTTGCGGACGAATTTGGCCTACTTCCACACGTTCTATACGGACACCCAGCAGACGACGATTCCTCCTAGCGGCGGTACGACCTATGTCGCGAACCTCGGCGATGCAGAGATCGACGGCGTGGAGCTGGAGGTCTCGGCGCTGCCCGTCGATCAGCTGACGTTGCATGCCACCGTTGGGTACGTGGATGTGAAGTACGACGACGACAATGTCATTGCGCAGCGCACACCCGACTGGAACGCAAGCGCGAGCGCCGTGTTCGAGCACGCGGCCGGCCCGGGCAACATGGCTTACCGCGTGGACTACAGTTACAGGGACAAGCTGGCTGTCAGCACGGATCGCACCTTCGTCCGTTCGAGTCCTTATGGCTATGTCCCCAGCGTTAATCTGGTCAATGCCCGTATCAGCTACACGTTCGACAAGTACGAGATCGCAGCCTGGGGCAAGAACCTGGCCGACAAGGAGTACTACACGGGCGGAATCAACATCGCCGGCCTGATGCAACCGTGGATCATCGGTGACCCACGCACCTACGGTGTAGAGTTCGCCATGAACTTCGAATAGTCTCCCGCTGTGTGAGCATCGAGGCGCCGCCGTGCCCTCGATGCTCATGTCGCTTTCGCACCTGCATTCAGCGCGAGCATCGACAGTGGATCTTCTCCCCTCCAGCGAACACGAACAGATCGTCGCAGCGACCGCAGATTTTCTGCGCTCCGAGCTGCCGCTCGCACGGTTCCATCGCCACGATCGCCCGCCGCATGAGATCGACGCGGCATTGTGGCAACGCTTGGCGGATCAGGGTTGGCTCGGACTTGCGATTGCTGAGTCGCAAGGCGGTGTCGGTTACTCGATCGTCGAGGAGGCGTTGGTCTTCGTCGAGCTGGGACGATTGCTGGCGCCCACCGCGGTCCTCACGGCCTGCATCGGTGCGAAGGCGGCAGCGAGCACGGGTCAGCTCTCGCTGGCGGCTGACATCGTGAGTGGTCGGGCCCGCGTGGCGATCGGCCTTGGTCACAGGGTTGCTCCGGAACCTGCGGGTCTGACTGGCGACTGGCACATTTTCGACGCAGCGGGTGCGGCGTATTGCCTCTTGCTCACAGACTCCGGCGTGCTGCTGACAGATATTCGCGGCACGCAGCTTCAGCCGCTGCCGTGTCTCGACAAGTCGATCGCGTTGGGCAAGGCGACGCTCGATCGAGCTGACGTTGTCGCCCGAGCAACAGACCCTTCCGTGCGGCGTGCAGGCACGTTGCTCGTCACGGCCACGATGGTTGGCATGGCAGAGGCGACGCGCGACATGATCGTAGAGTACGCCAAGGTGCGGGAGACCTTTGGTCGCGCGATCGGCACGTACCAGGCCGTGCGGCATCCGTGCGCGGACATGGCCGTGCGCTGCGAAGAAGCGAAAGCGCAGCTTTACTACGCGGCGGTCTCATTGCGTGAGCAGACCGCGGATGTCGAGCTGCAAGTCTCGGCTGCGCGCGTGTTGGCACAGAACGCAGCACTGAAGAATGCAGATTCGTGCATCCAGTTACACGGCGGCATCGGCGTCACCGACGAATACGATCCGCATCTATTCTTGAAGCGCGCGCACGTACTCAAACATTGGTTCGATCCAGCGAAAGATCATCTGCGGCGTATTCTCGCCGCGCCGCTGGCTGCCATTTGATGCCGATGGAATTACGACCATGGATTTGAGCTACAGCGCTGAAGACATTGCGTTTCGCGAACAGGCCCGCACGTGGCTAACGGAAAACGTACCGCGCGAACCTCGACCGACCGATCAGTTCGCGGCGGCAGCATTCGATCGAGAGTGGCAGCGTCGTCAATATGAAGGCGGCTGGGCCGGCGTTAATTGGCCGAAGGAGTACGGTGGCTGTGGCCTCACCGGCGTGCGGCAAATCATCTGGCTCGAGGAGTGTGTGCGCGCCGGCGCCCCGCCGACTTCCACCACTACGTTCTTCGGACTGTTTCATGCTGGACCTACGTTGATCGTGCGCGGCTCGGAGGCACAAAAACGCCTGCATTTGCCGCGCATCCTCAATGGCGAGTCATTGTGGTGCCAGGGATTCTCCGAACCTGGCGCCGGTTCCGATCTCGCAGCACTGCGCACTCAAGGCGTGGTCGACGGCGATCATCTCGTCGTGCGCGGGCACAAGACGTGGACCACAAGCGCTCCAACCGCCGACTACCAGGAGCTGTTGGTACGCACTGACCCTCAGTCGAAACGACACAAGGGACTGACGTGGGTCATCTGCGACATGAAGCTGCCGGGCATCGAGATTCGACCGATCAAGACCATGATGGGCGAGTCCGAAGTGAACTCGACGTTCTACGACGATGTACGCATACCGCTCAGCAATGTGGTCGGAACGATCAATGACGGCTGGTCGGTTGCGATGTCCACGCTCGCGTTCGAGCGTGGCACTGCGTTCATGGGCGACCAGATTTCGCTCGTGGCCAAGGTGCAAAAGCTGATCGAGCTGGCGAGCTCGACGCGCGCACCGGACGGCAAGCTCGTCATCGAGGACGACGATATCGCCTACAGGCTCGCGTTCTTGAAAGCGGAAACGGTAGCGTTACGGGCCATGACAGTCATCAGTTTGTCTCGCGTGGAGCGCACCGGTCAGCCTGGTCCTGAAGGGTCCATGATGAAGCTGCTGGTCACGACGGTGAACAAGCTGCTGAACGAAACCGCGCTCGATATTCTCGGCCTCCGTGCGCTCGAGTACGGCGAGGATCGCGCCAGCAATCCGTGGACTTACGACTACCTGTATAGCTGGGTCTATACGATCGCAGGCGGCTCCTCGGAGATCCAACGCGAGATCATTGCGGATCGTGTTCTAGAGCTGCCGCGGGCACGCTGACAGCAGAGCGTCGCGGGGCGCAGTCCCGCATCGAGTCGCTCAGGCCAGAACGAAGCCGTTCTGCTGCGTTCGCACGTAAGACTACCTGTTACTCCGCCACCCGTAACAGGTGACTAAATGACTGCCTTCCCCTCTAAGCACCCGCTGTGGGCCGCCCCAACACCCCGACGAAAGTCGAAATCTGCACCCGCAGGATCCAACCGCGCCCGGCCTTAGATGCTGCGATCGTGTATGTAAACCCCTGTGTCCTCAGTGTGGCCGCTACGCGGCAGCCCTTCGGAGATGGCTGGCGGAAGAAGAAAGAGTTTCCTTTTTTCGATCGAGTATTGCTTTCGCTGTCGCGACGGATCTACAGTGGCGAAAACAGCTCACTGTTTAGCAGTGAGGCACTTGCGGAGGCGGCAACGTGCTTGCGCGTCGCCGACTCGAAGAACGATGGAAACTTAGGGGGGCACGATGAAGGCTGTTCATTCTGCGGCGAATCTGCTTTCTGCCGCGCTCGTGCTGAGTTCGACTGCGGCAATCGCACAGACGGTGCCCGCGTCAGGAAAAGGGACCGGGCTGGAAGAAATCGTCGTCACTGCGCGGCGCGTCGAAGAAAGCCAGCAGACCGTGCCGATCGCGGTGACGGCGTTGAGCGCCGACATGCTCGAGCGCGCGACAGTGAACGAAGTGTTCGATCTGCCGCGCCTCGTCCCTTCGCTGGTCGTGGCGCAAGGTGGCTTCGGCGGCGCTTCGAACCCGGGGTACACGATTCGCGGCCTCGGCAACAGCATATTGGCCGACCCCGGCGTGATCATCTACTTCGACGAAGTGGCGGTCGAGAGCCGGTTCTATCCCTATAGCTTCTACGATCTCGCCTCGGTTCAGATCGTGAAAGGCCCGCAGGGCACTTTGTTCGGCAAGAACTCGACCGGTGGTGCGGTGCTGTTCGTTTCGCAGCGGCCCACGGATCAGATGGAGGGCTTTGCTGAAGTGGGCTTCGGCAATTTCAATGAGCGCCGCGTGACGGGCGCGATCAACGTGCCGATATCGGAGGCGGTGAAGTTCAGGTTGTCGGGCAATCTCGAAGAGCGTGACGGCACCGTGGAGAGCGCAACGGGCGGCCCCGAATACAACGATCGCGACAACTGGTCGGTGCGTGCGCAGTTGACGCTGAACCCGACCGATGCGCTCGAGATCTACACCGCGTACACGCACAACGAAGTGGACCAGCATCTGGACCCGTTCTACGTGCGAGTGGTGACTCAGCCGTCGTCCTGTCCGGCCTCGTTCGCGCAGTTGTTCCTGCCGACCACGCCGAACGTCTGCAGCTACTACAATGCACAGGCGCTGACGATCCCGCCGGTACAAGGCGGCGGACCGTACTACAGCCCGAGCGCCGAACTGGCGCTGCAGAATCAGCTCGGGAACGATCGCACGGTGCAGAACTCGCGCAATCCGTTCATCGTCGACGTCGACGCGGTGACCAATATCATTTCGTGGGAAGTCGGCCCGGTCACGATCAAGAACATCGCCCACTACGAGGACGCGTTCGCGTTCAACGGCATCGACAGCGATGGCACGCGTAATACCCTGTCGGAGCTGACCACCGAATATAACTACACGACCAAGTCGAACGAACTGCAGGTGATCGGCAAGGCGTTCGATCGACTGGATTGGATCGCCGGGCTGTACTACTCGGACATCCAGCAAGACGAGTTCTATGACGTCTTTCAGTTCACGGCACCCACCAATCCTCGCGTGCGGTCGCAGACCTCGACCGAGCAGGAATACATCTCGAAGGCGGTATTCGTCCAGCCGACGCTGGATCTGTCTTCGGTGGTGGAGGGTTTGAGCGTAACGGCCGGTTATCGCCACACGTGGGACGAGAAGGACTACACCAAGGTGTCGTTCTTGCAGCCGGCGCCGCTCCAGCCGATCAACGCCTGCCGGCAGCAGTTCTACTCGGTGGGAGGCGTGAACTCGTTTGGTCTGCCGCTCTTCGTGCCGGGCGCGTTCTATCCGGGCGTGGATCCCGCCACGTGCTCGCTCAACTTGAAGGATGAGTGGGACGAGGACAGCTACAACCTGACCGTGAACTGGCAGTTCACGTCCAACATGATGGCGTATGTCGCGCACCGCAAGGGTTACAAGGCCGGCGGCTTCAACTTCACCGCCCGCCTGCCGCAGAACATCGACTACGAGCCCGAGATCGCGAAGGACTACGAGGTCGGCTTCAAAGGCGACTTCAACTTCGGCTCCATGTTGCTGCGTACCAATCTCGCCGTGTATCACACCGATTACGAGAGCATCCAAACCGGCGTGATTCTCGTAACCGGGACGACCGCCGAGCAGGTCATCAAGAACGACAGCCTGGACGGCAAGCCCAACAAGGCTGAGCTGGAGGGTATTGAAGCCGAGATCACCTTCGTTCCGGTGGCGGGTCTGACGCTGGGTGCGTTCTACGGTCGTGTCGACAAGGCCGAGTACAAGCACAGCTCGTTCCTGAGCGCGACCGGTGCGCCCGTCATTCTCGATGGCGAAAACATCGCCGGTGTCATCCCGGAGAACTACGGCTTCAATGTGTCGTACTCTCCTCTCTTCCTCAGTGGCGATTGGGGCCGGCCGACCCTGAGCGCGGGTTACAGCTTCCGGGGACAGCCCCGGGAGAACGCGTTCACGGCGCCACAGACGCCGCCACAATGGCGTGTGGAGGAGCTCGAGACGGTGGACGCTCAGCTGCGCGTAGAGGACATCGCCAGCATGCCGTTGGATGTCTCTCTGTATGCATCCAACCTGACGGATGAGCGCGCGCGTACCGGCACGCTGTATCAGCCGACTCAGGCGAGCGGCGTGGAGAAGCTGCAGGAACCGCGCACGTACGGTGTGCAGCTTCGTTATCGCTTCGGGGCCGCCAAGTAAGGCGTTAAGCTTACGCGGGCATCGGGGCGCTGCGGCGCCTCGGTGCTCGTGTATCTCTGACTCGACCTGGCTTCCAGCGGCGGAAGCGCATCGTCGCAGCGATCACCGACTACTTTCGTCAGCACGCTGCCGCGAGGAACAAGTGATGGCGCATATCGAAGGCTTCATCGTCAGCACCGGCCGAGCGGGTTCCACGCTGCTATCACGGATGCTGGCGCAGAACTCGAAGACCTTGATGCTTTCCGAGTTCCTGGGCGCCGCCGACAATCTCGATCGCTATCCTACCGACCCTGTCGACGGCAACGCCTCGCCCGCATCCTGAGCGATGCCGACAATCTCGGGCAATTGATGCGGCGACGCGCATTCGGTCTCAAGGAGATTCTTTACACGGGTGATGGCGAGCAGGCGCGCTGGCAGAAAACCATGCCCACGGCCATGATGGCGCCCATCCCATTTCTCGAACCCAACAACCCGGAAAAGTTGTTCGACGACATGATTGCGTTCGCGCTGCGCCAGCCCACGCGCGGAACCGCCGACCAATACCGCACCTTGTTTGCCTGGCTATGCGAACGCTATGAGAAAGTGGCGTGGATCGAGCGCTCGGGCGCCACACTGCGTTACTTCGACGAACAACGCCGCACGTTCCCCGATGCGAAGTACGTGCACATTCATCGCGACGGCGTCTCTGCGGCGCTGTCGATGCGCGAGCACAACTGGTTCATCCTGGCGGCGCACTTCGACGAACAGTTGCCGACGATGGACGAGCTCAAGCGAGCGATCCTCGAGCCATCGAATTCGGACGACGATCCGATTACGCGTTTCTACACCAAGGACAAACCGCCGCTCGAGCAATTCGCGCGCATGTGGGCGCGACAGATTGCCCGCGGCTTTCGCGAGTTCGTGCATCTCGACCGCGACCAGTATCTCGCGGTGAATTCGAGGACTTGCAATCCGAACCCGAGCGCGAGCTGCGCCGTATCGGCGAATTCTTCGAGCTGCCCGACGATCCGGGCTGGGAAAAGCGCGCGGCCGCGATGCTCGATTCTTCGCTGGGGCAACGGCCGCACACTCTACCGCCGGACGAATACGAGCGCGTGCGTGCCGCGGTGCTGCCGGGACAGATTCTGCTCGGCCGTGAAGATCCTGCGAAGCTGGTCGACAGCTATCGCGTGATGCGCGAGGCGTTCGAGAAGTACGATCGCTAAGGCCTACGCCCCGCAGGCTTCGCTAGAACGCCAGCGCTCTCGAGATCGCTGGCGACCGTGTCGACGACTTCCTTCAGGCCTTCCGGTTCACGTCGGGCTTCAGACGTGCGCACCCGACTGCTGTTCGCGATCAATTCGTACAACTCGGCCGCGCCCGTGAACAGAGCGCCCGGCAGACCGAGGCTGTGCATGAACTCGCTGGTTTCGCGCATCTCACCTGCCCAGCGTTGCACGCGTGATGGCATCAGAGGAGCGTAGAGCTCAACGGCTCGAATTAGCTCCGGCACACGTTCCTGCAGGAGCGCTTCCAGTCGCCATTGCCGCGCGGCCAGGAGCATCTGCAGTCCGGCCGCCTCGAACACCTTGACCATGCCTCCGAGCACCTGATCGACCGCCGAAGCCTGCCCGATGGGGCCGTCCAGCACCCGCACGTCGAGCCCGTGGGCAGTGAGTATCAGCAAGTCGCGTGCGTGCGGACCCGATGCGTAGAGGAGGGCGCCCGGACCGCTCGGTGGTGCGCTCTGGATGGCGGCGTCGACGCAGCGTCCGCCTGCATCCTGGATGACTGCGCCGATATGGGTGGCGAGCTGTGGTGTGATGGCATTGCAATCAACGAAGAGCACATTGCGCTTCGATGCACTCATCGAATCGGCTACAGCGATCGCCACGTCGAGTGCCGCGCTGGGCTGCAGAATGGACAGGATGATATCGGCGCTCCGTACCATCGCAGCGACGGATCCCACGTCGCGGATGCCGGCGAGGGCACAGCGCTCTCGTGTGACCTGGCTGCGCCCGTCGAGCGCGCAGATCACATCCAGGCGCCCGAAGCTGCGCAGCACGGCACCGATCGCGGAGCCCATTTGACCGCAGTTCAGAATGCCGACGACGGGTGACAGCAACTCTGCTTGTTCGTCCACGCTGACCTCACCCGACTCCGCGCGCTGAGTTCTGCTCGGGCTCAGCCCTCATCCTCCACGACGATGATGGCTCTCTCCGGGCAAGCGAGCGCGCCTTTACGCGCTGCATTCTCCAGCTCGGGTGGCGGTGTGAATGGCTCCATGTCGTTGAAGCCGTCATCGTTCAGCCGATAGACCTCCGGCGCGGCCAATATGCAGGTCGCGTGGCCTTGGCAGCGGCTGCGGTCGACTTTGATCTTCATGTCGGTCTCCAGTTCAGGTCGGCCACACGAGCGGCAGATACGTGATGGCCATCGCGGAGCCCGAGTGACCTTTCGGAGTCTCGCCGGGCGCGATGGAGAATTCCGGGAATCGCGGCAACCATTCTTCCAGGAATATCCGCAGCTCCGGGCGGGCGAGATTCGAGCCAAGGCAGCGATGCGGGCCCGCGCCAAAGGCGATGTGGCGAAAATGCTCACGATGGAAGTCGACTTCCATCGGCCTTTCGAATTTACGCTCATCCAGGCCATACAAGTGGATGGGCAACAGCATGCGATCGCCCTTTTTTATCTGCACCCCGCGGAACTCGAAGTCACTGGCAGCCGTGCGCCCGAGATTCAGGATGCCGAAGCGGCGCATGAACTCCTCGATGGCGTCGCGCATGAGCTTGGGATTCTCCCGTAGCTCGCGTCGGTGTTCGGGGTGATCGGCCAGGAAGCGCACGATGAAGGACAGACCCGAGGTCACGGTCTCGATGCCGCCGAACAGGATGTTGAGTGCCATGCCGACGCTGTCGTCCGGTTTGATCTTTCCTTCCGCTTCGGCGGCGACGATGCTCGAGAACAGATCCTTGCCGGGGCTGCGGCGACGTTGTTCGAGCACCTTCGAGAGATAGGCATGCGTGGCCACTTGCGCCGCCACTTGCGCCGCCGCGTCTGGATTGCGCGCGACGTCTTCGACCCAGCCGCGAACACGACCTCGATCTTCGCTGGGCAACTCGACGAAGCGCAGGAACAGCTCGACCGGCATGCGCACACCGAAGTCCGCGACGAACTCGCATCGTCCGCGCGGCCGCAACTCCTCGAGCAACTGGATCACGAGCGCGCGAATGTCGGGCTCCAGCGGAAACAGTGCCTTCGGCGAGAGCATCCGTAAGACGATCGATCGCATGTCCTGCAACTCCGGTGGGTCCACCTCCAGCGGCACTGTTCGCGGCGCGTCCGCCGGCCGCGCCGGAATGCTGAAGGGATTCGACGAGAAGTGCTCTACGTCCTGCATCACTGCGAAGATGTCGTCGCCGCGCGTTGCGATCCAGTGCCCGCCGTTACGGGGCGTGTACACGATATCGGGGCCGTCGTGCAGTTTCTTCCAGGCGGCGTGCGGGTCGATGTTCGCGCCTGGTACCTGGAAGTAGTCGAAGTCGATGACGCGGCCCGGCGGGACATGCGACGGCACTGCAATGGATTGGGAGGTCATGAATGCTCATCCTCACATCGTGGTCGGCTGGAGTGGATCTGCGGGGTCATTTGCTTCTTGAGCGCAAGCGAACTCCACGTGACGGCCCGGTATTAATAGAGTAAACTCTATCGTTTCGCATGCGCGCGGCCTCAGATGGCGGTCCAGCCGCCGTCCACGGTCAACACCGTGCCGTTGATGAAGCTTGCGTAGTCGCTCGCCAGGAAGAGCACCACGGGAGCGACTTCCTCCGGCCGTCCGCTGCGCGGATTGAGATCAAGCGCTTTGCGCAGTGACGGCCAGAGTTTCGGCTCGTCAGGAGGATCCAGCGCCTTGTTCTGCGCCGAGTCCCACGTGGGCCCCTCGCTGCGGACACCGCCAGGGGCCATGCCGACACAGCGAATGCCCTGATCGCCGTAGCAGGCAGCAATGTTCTTCGTCAGGCCGACCAGCCCATGCTTGGCGGCGACGTACGCTGGGCCAGCCCGCCCGCCGGTCATGCCGCAAATGGAGATGGTGTTGACGATCACGCCTTTGCCTTTCGCGAGCATGCCCGGAAGGAACTGGCGCGCGGTCAAGAACGGCGCCTTCAAGGTCACATCGTGGCATCGGTCCCACCACTCATCCGTCGTGTCGAGCAGGCTCGCGAAGTTGCCGATACCGGCATGGTTGACGAGGATGTCGACGCTGCCGAATGCCGCATTCGTTGCGGCGGCGAGCCGCTGAATATCGGCCGGCTTGGCAACGTCGGCCTGCACAGCAATCGCTTTTCCGCCGCGCTCACAGATCGCGTCTGCCGCCAGCCCGGCCGACGATGCGTTGATGTCTACCACGACGACGTTGGCGCCTGCGTCGCCGAACGCGAGGCAGATCTCGCGACCCATTCCGCGGCCGGCGACCGATCCGCCTCCCGTCACGACGACGGTTCTGGAGCTCAGGCCCAGGTTCATCATGTGGCTCACTCGTTCGAAAGATGTTGTTGGTCGTGCCCGATGCGGCGAACGCCAAACCGGCATTCGCGCATGGACACCTCAGCAGGCGCGCGTCCAGTCGTTCGCAGGATCCGGAACACCCGCCATGTTCACGACCGGTGACAAGCTGTGGCTCTTGGAGGTCGCGCCGTTATCGACGGGCAAGAGGATGCCATTGATGAAACTGGCGGCAGGCGACAACAGAAACGCAGTCGCGTCCGCGAGCTCACGCGGCTCACCGACACGCCCGAGGTAATGCTGACGCAATTTCGTTCCGACCACCGGATCCGTGAGCAACTCTCTCAGTCGCCCTTCGCCGGTATCGAACGTTCCCGCGACGAGGCAATTCACACGGATGTTGTAGCGCGAATAGTAGGCCGCCATCGCTGGCGTGAGCGACTGGATGGCACCCTTGCAAGCGGTGTAGGCGTGGCCTGACAACTGCCCGCGCACACCGGCAGCCGAGGACATGTTCACCACGCTGCCACCGCCCGCGATCGCGATGGCCCGGATCGCGTGCTTCGAGGCGAAGAAAAAGCCATCAAGGTCCGACGCGAGCATTGCGCGCCATGCCTGCGTATCGATCTCGGTGATCGGTGCGTCCGGTCTTCCTTGGATCCAGGCGGCGTTGTTCACCAGGCCCGTGAGCTTGCCGAACTTCGCCACGGCTGCGGCCACGGCCGCAGCAACCTGGTCCTCGCTGCACATGTCCATCTGAACAAACAGCGCGCGTCCGCCTGCACTCTCGATGCGGCGCTCGACTTCTTGACCGCGTTCGAGCCGCCTGCCCGTGATCACCACCGCCGCACTGTGGCGCGCGAAGGTCTCCGCCATGGTGGCACCCAGTCCGGCCGTGGAACCCGTGATGAGAATGACCTGGCCTTCAAGCAGCGCTGTCATGTCGACCTCTCTGGCGATGCCTGCGCGGGCCGTGTGCGTTCCCAAGCAACTTGGCGTACACCCGGCGCCGGGCCAGTGGCTGGCGCACCGGCGAAACATTGAGCGATCTGCATCCAGCGAACCGCGGCGTCGCCACGCACCTCCAGCTGTGTGTCCGCCACATTGCGCCGCTGTGTGACTACCCAACAGAAATCCTCGGCAGTGCCACGAACGCTGGCAGGCGCATCGGGGTCATTGAAAGTCCACGTGGCACCTGATGGCGCAGAGAGCTCGACATACGGCGGCGGTACGGGCGGCTCGAAGCCGCGATTCAGGAATGACCAGCCATACGTACGCACGCCCAGGTTGACGATATTGATGATCCGATCCGTATTCGTGCGACGAATGCGCAACAGGTCGTAGATATCCTGTCCATGCGCCCAGGTCTCCATCTGGCGCGCCGTCGCGCAGGATTTCACCGCCATGTCGGGCCCGAACCATTTCATGCGTTGGCGCGGGTCGCTGGCTTCGAAGACGGCGATCATGTGCCGATAGTTCTCGCGCCAGCGCTGCAGCAGCTCGTCGCGGGCAAGAATTCCGAGTACCTCGTTGGTGTACGCGCGGAAGGAGTAGTCAGGGTCCTTCTCGTCGCGCGCGACACGTTCGGCGATGACGGCGAACTCCCCGGGCTGCTCGATCGACATCAATGCCAGCCGATCGAGAAAGTAGTTGTGTGCGATCTCGTCGTAGACGCTCCAGTTGTAGAAGATGGTCTTGCGCTGCCATTGGCCCGCATTGAGCGCGCTGACGAGCGCATCGAGCTCCTCGCATTCGGCACGCAGCGCCGCACAGACCTCGCGCATGATCGATCACCCCGATGGATTGCCTTGGAAATGATAGACCTTTATTCCGAGCGCCGGCAGGAGGTTTTTGCCTCGAGCGATTCACGGCGAGAGGCACGAGTGGCACGTGCGAGTTCTGCCTGAAGGGGTGATACGGCTGCACCATGGTGCCGGCAGCATCCGTCCAGCTGCGTGAGCTATCGATGCCGCGCAAGGAACCGAGCAGCGCACCGGACTGAATCGAGACGGGCGTGCCATCCGCCTTCACGCGCTCGACGTTGACGATGAACTCGGCATCGGTCGTGCTGGAGGAGGCATAGAGCGTGACGCCGATCGGTCCTGCGATCACTTTTGCCGAACTGAACGGTTCGGTGGTGTAGGTGATCGCGCCGACCTCCGTGGTGATGTCGGACGCCGAGCCGCAATACTGATCGAGTGGAATGCCCTTACACGGTCGAGGTCGCCTCCTTCAGTGGCCAGGCGCTCGCATCCACCCAGCGATCCGTGCCGAGGAGGTTGAAGTGCAGCGGCTTGTCCGTCTTCTCGACGCCGTTGTCGATTCCTTTGAGCCAGCGATCGAACCAGCGCAGACGCGGCTGGCCGAGCAGATCGTTCGGAATGCCACCGTGCGTCCATGGGCCCATCAGTATTTGAAAGCGGATCACAGTCAAGAAAGAGAGCAAGCTTGAGCCAATGACCCATCTTCATTGCATCCCCCTCTCACTGTGTTATGGCGACGGTGTGTCGCGGTGGTTTTACGTGTATATGCGGAACGTAGTTCCGCGCAGGCGAGTCGTCTGCCCACGACAGGGCGTGATTGCCGCAGCGCGTATCTGTGTGTGCGTCATGCAAGAAGACAGGGCGAGAAGGATCTGGCTGGATGCATTATTTTGTCATTCCAAGTCCATGGACGGATAGGATAAAGTAAACTCTATCGCCACACCTGGACTGCAAGTTCCGGCCGCGAACTCTTTGGGGTACCTGTGCGTAGTTTCGATTCGTTTTTCATCGATGGCGGCTGGGCCAGGCCGGCCGGTTCTGCCGTTCTGAACGTCATCTCTCCCGCGACCGAACAAGTCATCGGGCGTGCACCTGAAGGTACGACGGCGGACATGGATCGAGCCGTCGCTGCAGCGCGCAAAGCTTTCGATGAGGGTCCGTGGCCGCGCATGACGCCCGCGCAGCGGGCTGCCATTCTGCGCAAGATAGCCGAGTATCTGGACGCGAACGCACGTGAGATTGCCGAGGTGTTGACCGACGAAGTCGGCACTCCGCTGACCGCGAACGTGAACAACAATCAGGGTGCCTCGCTGTTGGTGCGGTTCTACGCCGACATGATCGAGAAGGAAGGCGTGGAGGAAGTGCGGCAAGGATTGTTCGGGCCCTTGACCGTGCGGCGCGAGCCCGTGGGCGTCGTAGCGGCGATCGTGCCGTGGAACGGCCCCTTCTTTTTGCTGCTCCTGAAATTGGCGCCGGCGCTCGCCGCAGGTTGCACGGTCGTTGCGAAGCCGGCCCCTGAAACGCCGCTCGATGCGTATTACCTCGCCCGAGCCGCGGAAGCTGCGGGTCTGCCGCCCGGTGTGCTCAATATCGTGGCGGCCGGGCGCGAGGTTGGTGAGTACCTCGTACGTCATCCCGGAATCGACAAGGTCTCCTTTACCGGTAGCACGGTGGCCGGGCGCAAGATCGGCGCGATCTGCGGCGAGCACTTGAAGCGAGTGAGCCTCGAGCTCGGCGGTAAATCGGCTGCTGTGGTTCTCGACGACGCCAAAGTGGAAACGGTGCTCGGCTGTGCAATTCCATTTGGGATTGCTGCCAACAACGGCGAGGCGTGCATGGCCATGACGCGCATTCTGTTGCCGCGCTCGCGCTATCGAGAGTTCGCGGAAGCCATCACCGATACTGTGGCGAGCTTGAAGGTCGGCGATCCGAACGATGCGTCCGTACAGATTGGTCCGCTCATTTCGCAGCGTCAGCGCGAACGTGTGGAGGGCTACATCGCGATCGGGCGGGACGCCGGTGCGCGCATCACCGTCGGTGGCGGACGACCGAAGCATTTGCCGCGCGGTTGGTACGTCGAACCCACGATCATGGCCGACGTCGACAACAACATGAGAGTCGCGCAGGAAGAGATCTTCGGGCCGGTAGGCGTGTTGATTCCATATGACGGCGATGAAGAAGCCATCCGCATCGCCAACGCCACGGAATACGGTCTGGGCGGTGCGGTGTTCACGCAAGATCAAGCGCGCGGCATGAAGATCGCGCGCGCGGTGCGCACCGGGACGATCGGCGTGAATCAATACACGTTGGATTTCTGCGCGCCCTTCGGTGGCTTCAAGGCATCCGGCTTGGGACGCGAAATGGGCGTGGAAGGACTACGCTCGTATCAAGAGCCCAAGAGCATCTACGCCGTGGACAGCGCATCGTGAGCGAGTTCGATTACATCATCGTCGGTGCAGGCAGCGCCGGATGTGTGCTGGCGAATCGCTTGACGGCCAACGGCGGACACCGCGTGTTGTTGCTCGAAGCAGGCGGCCCAGGCAAGAACCTCATGTTTCATGTGCCGCTCTGCTTCATCTTCGCAATGGCGAGTCCAGTACACGCATGGCAATACCTGACGGACCCTGACGATGCTGGAAGATCCATTGCCTTGCCGCGGGGCCGCGTGCTCGGCGGATCTTCCGCGATCAACGGACTGGTTTACGTGCGAGGTCAACGCGAGGACTACGATCACTGGCGCGACCTCGGCTGCAACGGCTGGTCCTACGACGATCTGTTGCCACTGTTCCGTCGCTCCGAAACGTATCACGGTACACGCAGTCCCTTGCGCGGCGATGCAGGGCCGCTGCAGGTGATTCATCCCGAGCGCCTGAACCCGTTGAGCGATCTGTTCATCGAGGCGTGCGTGCAAGCAGGCCTGCCCCTCAACCCCGATTACAACGGCGCCGATCAAGAAGGCGTCAACTACTACCAGATCAACACTCAACGCGGTCGACGCTCATCCACGGCCGTCGCGTTCCTGCGTCCCGCACTCAAGCGCGGTAACTTGAAAGTCGAAACCGATGCCGTGGTCGAGCGGATCGAGTTCGATGGTCAACGCGCAGTGGCCGTGCGCTATCGACGCGACGGTCAGGTCTTCACAGTGCGTGCCGGACGCGAGATCGTGTTGTCCGCAGGCGCGATCGGCTCGCCGCACTTGCTGATGCTGTCCGGTATCGGCGATCCGGCGATGTTGCAGCGTTTTAGCGTGCCCGTCGTCGCGGAATCGAAGCAAGTCGGACGCAATCTGCGCGACCACTATTTGGCCAACGTCGCTGCACACGTGAAGCCAAACGGCTGGACGCTCAATGAGCGCACCAAGGGTTTCGGCATGCTCGGCGAGGTGTTGCGATATGCGATGAAAGGCGAGGGGCTCTTGGCATCCTCCGCCGCGCACGTCGTGGCGTTTGCCAAGACACAATCGCATCTGCCCGTGCCGGACATTCAGCTCATGATGCTGCCGGCAGGCGCAAGCACGGAGAAGTCGAGTCCCTTAGATAAGTACCCCGGCATCACCGTGGGCTGTTGTCCCTTGCGGCCATACAGCGTCGGCGAAATTGCATTGAAGTCTCCCGATGCGAATGTGCATCCGAGCATCCGGGCGAATTACTTAAGCGATCCTGCCGATCGTGAGATGACGCTTGCGGGCGTTCGGCTCATGCGCAAGATCCTGCAGCAGCCTGCACTGGCCTCCATCATGCAGGAGGAATATCTGCCGGGTGCCGCAGTTCAAACCGACGACGAATTGATTGCCTACGCACGTCAAGCGGGCAACACGGCACATCATCCGGTGGGCACGTGCCGCATGGGCGCCGATGCGGGCGCAGTCGTCGATCCGCATCTCAAGGTTCTCGGCGTGCAGGGTTTACGCGTCGTCGACGCGTCGATCATGCCGACCATGGTGTCCGGCAACACCAATGCCGCCACGATCGCGATCGCCGAAAAGGCCGCGGATCTGATTCTGCAAGAGGGGCGTGTCCCGCAAAGCGCCGCGCGCACCGCGCTCGAAACGCCTGTGCCAGCCTGAGGGTCGACGACATGTCCGCCAACATCGATACCGTCATGCGCTTCGTGCAAGCCTGGAACGATCGCGACCTCGAGGCGATCGTCACGGCGTTCGCGCCGAATGCCGTCTATCACAACATGCCGCTCGAGCCGGTGGTCGGGCATGCGAGCATCCGCGCCACCATCGCGCCGTGGCTGCAGGCGAGCTCCAAGATTGATTGGAAGGTGCACCACATCGCCGAGACGCCCGCCGGCGTCGTGCTCGCGGAGCGCACCGACTATCTGGTCGTGAACGGCAAACAAATCGCGCTGCCCATCATGGGGACGTTCGAGCTTGCGAACGGGCTCATAACGGCGTGGCGCGACTACTACGACGCGAATCAGTATCAACAGCAGCTGCCAGCCGGCTGACACGGTTTGACGGCTGCTGGGCGGACGCCCGTTGATCGGTCGACGTATCTTTAATGTGGGGGGAATCCAGTTGGTCAACAGAGTATGGTTCATCACCGGTGTCTCGTCGGGCTTCGGTCGGGCGCTCGCGGAAGAGGCGCTCGCGCGCGGCGATCGCGTCGCGGCCACTGCGCGCAATCCGGATTCGCTCGAAGACCTCGTGCGGCGCAATCCCGGACGAGTGCGCGCCATTCAACTGGACGTGAGTCGTCCCGAGCAGGTGACGAGCGCGGTCGAGGCGGCGCTGACTGCATTCGGCCAGATCGATGTCGTCGTGAACAATGCCGGCTACACCATGATCGGCGCGGTCGAAGAAGTGAGCGACGCCGAGACGCGCGCCATGTTCGAGACCCTGGTGTTCGGCGCGCTCAGCCTCATTCGCACCGTGCTGCCGCACATGCGCGCGCGGCGCCAAGGCACGATCGTCAACATCACATCCATCAGCGGCCTCATGGCCTATCCGGCGGGCGGAATCTACGCGGCTTGCAAGCATGCGATCGAAGGTTTCAGTGAAGCCCTCGAGATCGAACTGAAGTCGCTGGGTATCAAGGTGCTGGTGGTGGAGCCCGGCATGTTCCGCACGGATTTCTTCACCCGCTCGATCAGGCTTGCCGCTCCGCTCGCCGACTATGACGCGACGCCCGTGGGTCCGATGCGCAAGGCCGTGTTCGTGCCGCCCGAGGTCCTGGCGGCGCTGCCGCATCCGAGCGTCGCGGCGCGCGCGATTCTCGACGCCCTCGAGAACGAGCAGCAGCCGCTGCGTCTCGTGCTGGCGACCGATGCGATCGAGAGCGCGCTCGCCAAAGTGCAGCGGCTCGATCGCGAGATTCGTTACAGCGCCGAGCTAGCCCAGCGCCAACAGTGAACGATCCGTCCCGGAGGCGTGCAATGAGTAACCGCGGTTTCGAAAATCAAGTCGTCATCGTGACCGGCGCAGGCCAGGGCCTGGGCCGTTGCTACGCGCTCGAACTCGCCAAGCGCGGCGCGGCCGTGCTCGTGAACGACATCGGCTCGCAAGTGGACGGCACGGCCGGCTTGGATCGCCGCGTCGCCACGGGCGTGGTCGATGAGATCGTCGCGGCAGGCGGCAGGGCGGCGGCATCGTTCGATTCGGTAACGACACCGGAGGGTGCGCAACAGATCGTGACGGCCGCGCTCGATCATTTCGGTCGCATCGATGCCGTCGTGCACAACGCCGGAACGGTGCGATTCGCGCCGTTCGAAGCGACGACGCTGGATGACTACCGCGTCATGGTCGACATGCATATCGGCGGCACGTTTCACGTCGCCCAGGCGGCCTACCGAGTCATGCAGCGCCAGCGCAGCGGGCGTTTTGTCTTGACGGCGTCGAACGCGGGGCTGTTCGGGATCGAGGCTCAGGCGGCCTATGGCGCGGGCAAGGCAGGCGTGATCGGGCTCAACAATCTCATTGCGATCGAGGGGGCGGAATACGGCATTCGGTCGAATGCGGTGATGCCCGTGGCGCTGACGCGCATGGCGGCCCACGCGGCCGTCGTGCCGACGAAGTCGTCGGCGCTCCTCGGCGATTTGCTGCCGGTGATCGAGTCGCGTCTGAAGCCCGAATTCGTCGCGCCGTTGGTGCTCTATCTTGCGAGCGCGCAGTGCCGGCAGACGGGGCAAGTCTTCTCCGCGGTCGGCGGTCGCTATTCGCGGGCCGTCAAGGGCGTCGGCTCCGGCTGGCTCGCACCCGCGGGACCGGCGCCGAGCATGGAAGACCTCGCGCAGCACTGGGACGAGGTGATCGAGGTGCGCGGGCTCAAGGAACCGACCTCTGGCATGCAGGAGATTCAGTTCGTCGCGGAGCAGCTCAAAGCGCGGCAGTGAAGCGTGACGAAGAATAACAAGCGGTCATCGCCGGCCGCTGTCGCGCGAGACGATTCGCCGCAGCGCGATCGACGTAAGTCCGCGGAGCGCCTCGCCGAGCGCATCGAAGCAGACATCATTGCAGCAGATCTGCGGCCGGGTCATCTGCTCGGATCCATTTCGGAGTTGCTCGGACGTTACGACGCCGGACGCGCCGCCTTGCGCGAGGCGGTGCGCTTGCTCGAGCGGCACGGCACTGCGTCCATGAAGCCCGGATTGGGCGGCGGCGTCATCGTCAAGTCTTCGAACGCCGCCAGCGCGCGCTTGATCGCCGTCTACCTCGAGGCGTTCCGCACGGCGCTCGAGGAGGTCTTCGCTGCGCTCGCCGTCGTGGAGACGCTCTCGATCCGACTGGCGCTGGCGCGCGCCGATCTCGCCGCCGTTCTCACGACCAACGAATGTATCCACTGGCGCGGCGACGGCGAGCCGCCGTTCGAATGGCGTATGGGGGTCACGGTCAAGCACAGCCGCGCCGTGGCCGAGCTGTCGGGCAACCGGGTCTTGACGGTGTTCATGGACGCCTTGCAACAGGTGTTGTTGGAGCGTCTACCGTTGCCGCCCACAGCGGAACAGTTCGAAAAAATCCTGAGCGCCAACATCGCGCATCGACGCGCGCTCGCGCAAGCCTTGGCGGCGGCGAACGAAGCCGAGGCTATCGCGCGTGTCTGGAGCTGGTATCACCTGACGCTGCCACAGCTCTTCAGCGCGGTGTTGCAGACCGGCATGCATCGTCCGCCCGGCTATTTGAGTCCGCAGGGGCTCAGTGTGGAGATGGACTTAGGCCAAGTCGTGAGCGGTCGGCCGATGACGATTGCCGACGCGGTTGCACGATAGATCGTGCGTGACATTCGCCTGCGCGATCTCGCCGCCGGGACATATCTCGGCTCGGAGCCCGAGTGGATCGCGCGGTTCGGAATTGCGCGACCGGCGTTTCGTGAAGCGATCCGGTTGCTCGAGCGCGATCGCATCGTGGCCATGCGGCCGGGTCGTGGCGGCGGTCTCTACGTCGGCAAACCCGATCCCGCGGCGACCGTCGCATCAGCGCTGCGTCATTTCGAACGCATGGGAATCACGGGGGCAGAGACCATCGAAGTGGCGCGCGCGTTGTGCCCGGAAATCGCGGCGCGAGCGGCCGGGACGCCTCTGGACCGGCAGCGGCTGCGGCAAGTGACGCCGTTGGCGTTGGACGAGGTCGGCAACCAAGCCGGACTCACCATTTTGCCGCTGCTGTTGCAGATCTTGCGAGCCTACGGAGCCCGTCAATTCCGCACGGCGGCTGCGAAGTCGTCCGCGTCTTGGACCGCGCTCATCGACGCGATCGCCCATGCGGATGGCGTCGGGGCATATCGCGCGGCGCTGACGTTGTTTCCAGCCGCGTCAGCCGCTCCCTCCGCGCGTCGGAAGCGGCGTCGCGAGACGTACGCTTGACGCGCAGTCCGCGCATCGGAGCGGCTCGCTACCTTGTCAACTCGCTGCATCGACGGCACGGCGCAGCCGTTGCATCGTGTCCTCGAAGCCGTTGTACACGTCACGCCCGAGCAGAGTCTGCCCGGGTCGACAGGCGGTGACGAGGCGCTCCATCTCGTCGTTCGACAACGCGTGCGCACGATCCGGCGTCACTTCCGGATCGATCATGGCGGCCGCCCGATCGATCCAGCCGCTGCGCGCGGGCAGCTCGAAAAATTGGGCGATGCGTTCGAGCGTGTGCCGTGTATCGCCGACGAGGTCCTCGTAGCGCACGTCCATGAACTGATCGGGCGGAAGTTGAATGAGGTCGTGGTAGCCGCGCGCGATCTGCCAGGACCAGTAGCGGCCAAACTCTTCCAGGCTCGGTTGTCCCGTCGTCATACGCCGCAAGACCGGATCGTCGGTTGGATCGAAGCGCTCCTTGAGCATCTGCTGCAGTTCTTCATTCGACGGTGGCGCTGTAAAGAAAGAGCAATACAGCACGAAGTGGCGGAAGGCGCGGCAGGCGAGGGCAGTGGTCGGTCCGTCGCGATGAATGTGGATGTAGCGGGCCTTGGGGAACCACCGGATCAGGTTGCCGGCGTACTCGATGGAGACGCCCGAGCGCTCGAGCCACAGTTGCTTGCCGAAGCGCTGCGTCATCCATTCGAACAGCGCGAGCCAATGCGCATTGAGCGTCCGGCGCGGCCACGCGCGCACCACCGCGATGGCTTCCTCATAGGCCTGCTCGGGGTTCTCGCAGAGCTGACTCAAGACCATTTGGAACCCCGGGAAGCGTACCGCCTTGCGCCCGTATTCCGGAAACTCGCGCCGGTAGCTGTGGCCCACGTCGCTGGCGAAGAACGGCTCGCGCGTGACCACGAGATCGTTCAGCAAATTACCGCGGGCCAGGATGGCGGCCACCTGCGGGCCATCGAACTCGCCTTGCAGAAACACGCCGTCGCGATCGAGCGTGGAAAAGAATTCGATGATCGAGAGCGTGTCCGGATGCTCCTGCAGCATCTTCGACAGCAGTGTGGAGCCGCAGCGGCCGGTGCCCACGATGAAACGTTGCATGTGTTTCCCCCGCATTCGGAGCTCTTCAACGAGCTTTGAAAAACAAAAAAAGCCGCACCTGAGCGCTCCGTTCGCGCTGAGCGCAGTCGCGGCGCTCAGCGCGGCGCTCGAGAGTTCTTCAACTAGACACGAAAACGCCGTGCCAGATGTTCTCTGCGCACCCGCATCTGCGCGCGTCGTTGCTCCGTAT
>JBEVDW010000088.1:0-14999 GCA_040513115.1 Steroidobacteraceae bacterium
CATGGTTGCTTATGCGTTGCGTCCAACATCGCGGGGCAGAGTCGCCATCAAGTCCCGCGACCCCAACGCCACCCCGACGTTGCGACCCAACTACCACGCCACGCCGGAGGATCTCACCAAGATGGTGGACCTCGTGCGCAGCGCGCGTCGCTATGTGTACCAGGAACCGCTGCGTTCGTTGATCGAGGTGGAAACCTCGCCGGGTCCTGCGTATGAATCCGACGCGCAGATCATCGAAGCGTACGATCGCTTCGGCACCTGCGCCTATCATGCGGTCGGCACGTGTCGCATGGGTCGCGATGCTGGTTCAGTGGTGGATCCCGAGTTGCGGGTGCGAGGTGTCGATCGATTGCGTGTCATCGACACCTCGATCATGCCTGCGATCCCCTCCGGCAATACCAACGGCCCTACAATGGCACTGGCCTGGCGCGCAGCTGACATCATCGCTCGCCCCTCGGCGCAGCGGCCACAATCGATCGCTCGTCGATCGTTGGAATCGGTGCGTTAACTTTCGGAGAGCTGCAATGGCCGAAGCCATCACCTACTGCCGCAACTGTGCCGCGAACTGCGGTCTCGTGCTCGAAGTCGAGGCGGATCGCATCGTATCGATTCGACCGGACCGGCAGAATCCCGTCTCCGAAGGGTATGCGTGCATCAAGGGAACGATGGCCGCGCATTTGCACAACGGCGATGAGGATCGGCTCACCCAGTGCATGAAGCGCGACGCTGACGGTCAATTCCGTCCGATCGACAAGTATCAGGCCGTCGAAGAAATAGCCGGGCGCCTGCGCGGCATCCTGGACCGGCACGGCCCACGCGCGCTGGCAGCATTTTTCGGTACCACCTCGTATGCGGATTGCGTCGGCAAGCCCTTCCTCAAGAGCCTCATGGCCGCGCTCGGCTCACCGGCAATCTTCTCCTCGATGACGGTGGATCAATCATCGAAGTGGGTCACGGCAGGACGCATGGGTATCTGGGCCAACAGCAAGCCCGTGTACACGGAAACAGACGTCATCTTGATTGCCGGCAGCAATCCACCGGTTTCGCACCAGGGCTTTCCGATGAATCCGTTCCCGACGACGAATCTGTCGGGGCACATCAAGCTGGCGAAGAAGCAAGGCACGAAGATCATCGTCATCGATCCCCGCTACACCGAGATGGCACGGCAGGCGGACATCTTCGTGCAGCCGTTTCCCGGTCACGATGCGGAAATCTTTGCCGCGTTGATCCGTCTGGTGCTGCGCAATGGCTGGGCGGAGCAATCCTTCTGCGATCGCTGGACGATCAATCTGGAGGCATTGAGGCAGGCTGTCGAGCCGTTTACGCCAGAGGCGGTTGCGGCGAGCGCGGGCATTACGGCCGTAGAGATCGAAACGGTCGCCCGCCTGCTGGGCGAAGCGAAGAAGCCAGGCATTGGCACCGGCACCGGCGTCGACATGGCTGCGTTCTCGAACACGACCGAGCATCTGGTCGAAGCGCTGACGGCATTGGTCGGCGGTTACATTCGTGCTGGCGACAAAATCCCCAACGCCGGCATCTTCGCGCCGCGCCCGGAAGAGGAAATGGTCATCCCACCCAATCGCATGTGGGAGCGAGGACCGCGATGTGTCAGCGATCCCACGTTCGGCAAGCTGATGGGTGAGTTTCCCGCCTCGCTATTTCCGGATGAAGTGTTGTACGGAGGCAAGGACAGCATTCGCGCGTTGTTCGTGGTCGGCGCCAATCCCGCGATGTGTCTGAGCGAGCCGGATCGGGTGCATGCAGCGCTCGATGAGCTGGACCTGCTGGTGACGTTCGATCCTCGCTTGAACAGCGCGACGGCCCAGCATGCGCACTACGTCATTGCGCCGTCGTTGCAATTCGAGCGTTCGGAAGCGACGACTTTCAACGAGATGGTCTTCCACGTGCCCTTCATCCAATACACGCCGCGAGCGAAGGCGCCACCGCCCGGCACGATGGGGGAGGACGAGTTCTTCTGGCTGCTGGCAAAGCACCTCGGCATCTCGCTCACACTGAAGAATCTGCCGTTCGGAGCTGACTTCGACGATGTGCCGGGGGGGTTGCCCATCGACATGGAGACGTTTCCTGATCGCGATCAGCTCATCGCGTGGCTCGTGAACCAGACGTCCGTGCCCTTCGATGTCGTCAAGGCACACCCTCATGGCTATCAGCCCACGATCGACAAGACGCTGCAAGCGCCAGCACGGGACACGGGCGCACGTCTGGACTTGTGTCCTCCCGATGTTGCTCAGGAGATCGGACAAGTGGCTCATCGACTGAGCAAACAGCAGCCATTCGAGTACTTGCTGACTTCGCGGCGTTTGCTCGAGAGCTTCAACAGCAGCTTCCAGGGTCATGCCAATACGCAACGCCGCTACGGCACGAATCGTCTGCACATCCATCCGAACGATCTGGCTGCCATCGGCGCCGCGGAAGATCAGGCGCTGCGCATCCGCTCCGAGCATGGTGAGGTGATCGGTTACGCCCGTGGCGATGCATCGATGCGTCCGGGCGCCGTGTCGATGAGTCACTGCTGGGGCTCGGGCTCGCAGGACGATCCCTTGTTCCTCCGCGGTGCTCACACGGGGCGGTTGATCTCGATGCAGACCGACATTCAAACGATCAACCGCATGCCTTTGCAAAGCGGCGTACGCGTCCGTCTCGAGAAGCTCGGATTCACGTTGCAAGAGGCGAAAGCGGGCACCGTAATGAACGCTTGAGCGCCGATGAAGGCTGACGAGCGCCCCCCACTGGCCGAACTCACGGCGCGCTTGACGCAGCTCGTCAAACGTGTGGACTCGCGATTGAATCACGCGGAGCGGATCGAGCGAGTGTCCGCCGGTGCGACGCTCGAGACCTGGTCGTTCGACGCCGTCGGTGCGGAACGATGCGTGCCGCTGATCATGCGGCGAGCGGCCGGAGCGCGCGCCATCGGCACGTTGTCGCTACCTGTCGAAGCACAGGTGCTCCAAGTCGTCGCTCGAAGCGGTGTACCCGTGCCAGAGGTTTGGCAGGTCCTCAGTCCTGAAGATGAGCTGGGTGAGGGCTTTCTCATGCGCCGCATCGATGGATGGACGATTCCGCAGAAGATCCTGCGTTCACCCGAGCTGGCTGAGATTCGACCTTCGCTGGTCGATCGCTACGGTGCAATCCTCGCGGCCATACACGGTGTGCCGCGAACCGACTGTCCTTCGTTACCCGTCGTGAACGCGTCGTCACACCTGCAGCGAGTCGAGCAGCAGTATCGAGCACAAACGACAGTGCGTCCCGTGTTCGAGCTCGCACTGCGGTGGTTGCACGATCACCCGCCACCGGCCGGTGAGCCCACACTCGTGCACGGCGACTATCGCAACGGCAACTTCATCATCGGTGGCGATGGCGTGCGGGCCGTATTGGATTGGGAAGGTGCGCATATCGGGGACCCTGCCGAAGATCTCGCGTGGCTATGCCTGCCGCCGTGGCGTTTCGGTGAGCTCGATCGTGCAGCCGGTGGCCTCGGATCCAGGGAAGCGTTATTGCGGGCGTACGAGTCCGCGAGTCAGCGCGTCATCGAGCCCGCTCGTCTGAAATGGTGGGAAGTCTTCGGCAGTCTGCGCTGGGGTGTGACCTGCGCTGACATGACGGAGTGGGTCCGCTCAGGTCGTGACCGCACCATCGAGCGCGCCATGATCGCGCGCCGAGCGTCTGAGAGTGAGCTCGATTTGTTACGCGTCCTGGCGCCGCGCTGAGGAGAGACGTCATGCAGGATCCACCGCATTCGCTCGAGCTTCTCGACCTCGTCGCAGAGTTCCTGCGAAACGTCGCCGTGCCACAGCTCGCGGGGCAAAGCGCCTTCCACGCACGCGTGGCAGCCAACGCGGTCGATTTGATCAAGCGAGAGCTGCAGCAGTCGGCACGATCGAGCGATGCCGAGTACGTGAGGTTGCAATCACTGTTGGGTCCAGGCGCGCTCGAAGATCTCAATGCGCAGTTGAGCAAAGCCATAGCGTCAGGTGAGATGACGCTGAGCACACCCGGACTTGCGGAGCATCTCTGGGCCACCACGCTCGCAAAGATGTCGATCGACCAGCCGACCTACGCGGCCTATCAGCGCGAGCAATCGCAGCGCTAATCACTTGAGGATACTCACGTGGACTTCTCCCTGCCTGCCGACCTGGCAGCCTATCTCCAGCGCCTGGACATCTTCATCGACGAAGAGATCAAGCCGCTGCAAGCGGCGGATGACAACGAGCGCTTCTTCGATCATCGCCGCGAATGGGCGCGCACCGACTTCGAAGGCGGCGGCTTGCCGCGGCGCGAATGGGAAGCCCTGCTGGATGAGGCCAAGCGACGCGCCGACGTGGCCGGGTTCTACCGCTTCTCGCTGCCACGCGAATTCGGCGGCGAAGGCGGCTCCAACTTGTGGATGGCCGTGATCCGGGAATATCTCGCTGCCAAGGGCCTGGGTCTGCACAACGACCTGCAGAACGAGCATTCCATCGTCGGCAACTTCCCCGTGATCGTCATGCTGCGCGATTTCGGCTCGCCGGCACAGAAGGAGGCGTTCATCCGTGGCGCACTGGAGGGTGAAGTGCGGATGAGCTTCGGTCTCACCGAGCCCGATCACGGCTCCGATGCGACGCACATGCAAACGCGTGCGGTCCGCGAGACGCGCGACGGCGCGAATGGCTGGCGCATCGAGGGAGAGAAGATGTGGACCACCGGCATGCACACAGCGACTCATTGCGTCGTGTTCGCGCGCACGAGCGGCGAGGCCGGCAGCGCTCGCGGCATCAGCGCGTTCATCGTCCCTACGTCCACGCCCGGTGTGAAGGTCGAGGAGTATCTGTGGACATTCAACATGCCTACGGACCATCCGCGCGTCAGCTTCACGAACGTCTGGGTCGCGGAGGACGCGCTCTTCGGCGCGCTCGACAATGGCTTACCGCTCGCGCAAGCCTTCGTGCATGAGAACCGAATCCGGCAAGCGGCTTCGTCGTTGGGCGCGGCGGTGTTCTGCATCGAAGAGAGTGTCCGCTACGCGCGTCAACGCAAGCCCTTCGGCAAAGCATTGGCCGAGAATCAGGCCATCCAATGGCCGCTCGTCGAGCTGGCCACGCAGGCAGAGATGCTGCGTCAGCTCATCCGCAAGACCGCGTGGGAAATGGACCAGATGCCGCATCCGGAAGTGGAGCGACGGTTGTCCGACAAGGTCTCGATGTGCAACTACTGGGCGAACCGCATGTGTTGCGAAGCAGCTGATCGGGCGATGCAGGTGCACGGTGGCATCGGCTACGCCAGGCACAAGCCCTTCGAGCACATCTATCGGCATCACCGTCGCTATCGCATCACCGAAGGCTCGGAAGAGATTCAGATGCGCAAGGTCGCCGCCTATCTGTTCGGCTTCGTCGGGCCGCGCAAGGCGCAGTTCGCCGCGGAGGACTGACGGCTCGGATCCTCTAGGCAAGCCCGTACCGCTCGTGCCATTCGGCCAGACTCATGATCTCCGGGAAATGCTCGAACTGTTTGTCGACGGGTGAGCTCGGCACCGTCACCCATTCGGGCTTGCTATCCAGGAAGATGTGATTGCGCTCGGGTGGCTTGGGGAGCGGCGTGTCGATGACCGACGCATAGGGATGTACGAGCTCGGGCCACCGCGGATCCCACACCCACAAACCGCTGCCGCAATTGCGACAGAAGTGACGCTGCCCCGGGCTGCGCTCGTACACGCCGGTCTCGTGATTCGTGTACATCGGGCTGAAATGACCGATGTGCTCCTTGCCCTCGATCTTCAACGTATCGAACAGCGCGCCCAGATTGATCGCACTGCCGCTGCCGCCTTGTGTCTTGCGGCAGATCGAGCAGTAGCAATGCATGTAAGGGCAGGGCGACTTCGCCTCGACCGAGAACTTCACGCTTTGACAGCAGCAGGAGCCTTGCAAGTGCATGGTCGTCTCCGAGGGGATTCACACAGCGGCGCTCACGAGTGTCTTAACACGTAGCAAACTCATTTCGTTCGAGCTGTGCATGATAAAACGCGGAGCGGCACCGCTCCCTCGCTCGAACAAGAGGAACACACATGCCCGTATCGATCTCCCGCCGCTCCTTCCTCGCGACCACCGCAACGCTTCCGACGCTCGCCGCTTTGCCGGCGGTCACGCAAGCGCATGCAAATTCGATGCGGATCACATCCGCAGTGCGCAGACCGTGCGTTTCCATGTCGAGCGGATGCATGAACGCGGGGTTGTACTTCCATTTTCTCTTTAGCGGCGTGTGCTCCAGCCAGTTCCTGGCCGTGCTTGCAGATGAATGTCGGCGCGCCGCGCCGTCTCGGTTCTACGAGGATCGACCACGATCAGCTTCGTGCCGGTCTGCTTCGCTTGATGGAGATTGATTGCTGGCGACGTGCCGAAGGGGCCCCCGCCCGACACCAACGGATTTGAGCCGATCAGCAGCATGGCGTCGAAGCCGTCCGTGCCGCGCAATGTGCCGGCCAGCCAGCGCCCATGCAACGCGTTGGCAATCGGCTTGCCGGGCTGATCGATCGGCTCCGGCGTGAACATCATCGGCGAACCGATAGCCGACATGAACGCCGTGGCGAACGTGTTCGTCAGCGTATTCATGACGCAATAACCGCCGGCATACATGGCCACTGCGCGAGGCCCATGACGCTCGATGATCGACTGCAACTCGGTTGCGACTCGACGTGCGGCTGCCACACTGCCGATCGATTCGAGCTCGCCCAACGCGTTGCGCGCCAACGAAGTCTTGAGTCGACTGGGCAGCATCCCATAGTTCGCGATCTCGCGGCCGCGAATGCACGAGAAGCCTTGCGAGATCGGATTGTCGCGATCGCCCTGGATGCGGCCCGGCTTTCCGTCCTCCATCTCGACGATCAAGCTGCAGCACATGTGGCACACGCGACAGAGCGTGTGTTCTTTGCGAACTTCCGCACCCGAGTGCAATGGCGCACGGTCGACTCGACTTATGATCGCGGCTCCGTCGTGTACCTGTGGTGGCAGTCTACAATTGAATGCAGACTTGGGAGTGCGGGAGCGGACCGATGCAAGACCTTGCCGGTAAGGTGGCTCTGATTACGGGCGCTGCGAGCGGTATCGGCCATGGATTGGTCGACGCATTCGCTGCCGTTGGCATGACCGTGGTCGCCGTCGACGTCGACAGGGAAGGGCTCGACTCCTTGCACGACGACCTCGATCGAGTCAGCGCCCGTCATCTGACGTACGTACTCGACATTCGCGATCGAGCGGCGTGGTCCGAGCTCGTCGCGCTGATCGAACGTGATCTCGGCCCTGTGCAACTGCTCTGCAATAACGCGGGCGTGACGGCCACGCCCGGTCCCTTGTTGGACTTGCCGTCGGAAGCCTGGGATTGGGTGACGGGCACGAACCTGACCGGATGCTTCAATGGCGTTCAAGCGGTGGCGAGTCGTCTGCGTGCACAGCAGCTTCCCGGTCACATCGTCAACACGTCATCGGTTCAGGGGTTCTTTGCTGCCGCGGGATTCGGACCGTACAACGCCGCGAAGTTCGGCATCGTGGGTTTGTCAGAAACGTTGCGGTTGGAACTGGCGCCGTTGCGCATTGGCGTTTCAGTGCTGTGTCCTGGTCCGACGCGCGGGCGCATCATGGCCAGCTCAGCCCGTATAGCGCCGCATCTTGCGCGTTCGCTGGGTCCGCCGCGGACGGGCTTTACGATTTATCAAACACCCGCGGAGGTTGCGGCGAAAGTGGTCGATGCAGTGCGAGCCAATCGACTCTACGTCTTCACGCATCCTGAATATGCGGCTGTGCTCGAAGCGCGAGCGGCCGCAATGCGTGCGAGCTTGTCACCGGCCAGCGCGCAAGCCATCGACAATGTCTTGAGCGTGGAAGCTGAGATGATTGCCATGTACGCCGCGGAGGCTCGAGCGGCTTCACACTGAGTGAGCGTGTCATGCGGAGATTGGAAGGCAAAGTGATCGTCATCGCCGGCGGCGGCACTGGGATCGGTGCAGGCACCGCTGCCAGGCTCGCGCACGAAGGTGCCCGTGTCGTGATTGGCGATCTCTCTACCGAGCGCGCTCAGGCGGTGGCCGCGCGCATCGAAGAAGACGGTGGCGAAGCATTCGGCTGCGCCTTCGACGTCACCGATGAGCCGACCGTGGCGTCACTGATGCAAACCGCCGTCGATCGATTCGGCGGGCTCGATGGACTGCAGATCAATGTGGCGGATCTCGTGATCCATCGCAACGACACCGACGCGCTCGATGTCGATCTGGATGTCTTCGATCGCGTGGTCGCCGTGAGCTTGCGGGGTCATCTGCTCTGCACCCGTTCCGCCCTGCCGCATTTGCTGGCACGTCAGGGGGGCGCCATCGTCTATACGACGTCAGCCGCGGCATTCATGGGCGAACCCAAGCGCGTGTCCTATGCGATGGCGAAATCCGGCATCCATGCGTTGATGCGCCACGTCGCCACTCGCTGGGGTAAGCAGGGCATACGCGCCAACGCCATCGCACCAGGGATGGTGGCGACGGAAGCCAATGTGAATGCCCCGCCGGAACGCTTCGAGCGCGCGTTGCGTGGCACACGGAGTCAGCGTCTGGGGCGCCCGGAGGACATCGCCTCTGTGGTGGCCATGCTGATGTCCGCCGAGGGGGAGTGGATCAACGGTCAAGTCCTGAGCGTCGATGGCGGAGCGACGATTCGCTAGGCGGGTCGGAGCAGGCGAGTGCCCATTGATGAGACTCGCTACGTCGAAGAATCGTATCAGTCGAAGCTAGTGCTTCTTTTTCGCACGCTCTGCCTTGCTGCTGCGTTTTACGTCCTGCCCATGGGCGCGTTTGTAGGATTGGATGTCCTTGAACTCGCCCTTCTTACCTCGCACCGCATACAACTTGCTGTTGCCCGAGCTGCGATGAGTCGTTCGGTTTGGCATTGCGCTGTCCTCTGACACACACGAAGCAGAACGCCGAGCGTGCACGTCGGTTCCTGTCGACGACGAGGTGCATCGTCGACAGAGAGCAATGTCAGCGCGCCGACAGCTCTCGATGCCACGGAGCCGGCCGATTCAGCTCCTGGACTTCGAAGATGCCGGAACCGAGACGGCCGCCACATTCGAGCGCGGCCAGTCCGTCGGTGAACCAGAAGCCTTCGAGGTGACTGCTGGGGCTTGCGAGATGCACATCGGCCTGCACGCGATAGCCATGGCCGCCCTCGGTCCAGATCCGTACGTCGCAGCCGACGGGGGTGTGACCATCGTCGCTCATGCGACTGCCGTAGGTCACCTGCTCGACGCGATGCAACTTCCCGTTGTCGTAGACGAACCCGTAGCCGAGGCCCTCCGGCGTGGATTCGCGAATGACACGAATCGCGGACACGAACAGGTCGGGTCCGAACTCGCCGACGAGCCACCGATGCGAGAGCACATCGGCCCAGCGGCGCGGGCCCCACGAATGATCTTGCCAAGCGAAGCCGCTGACCCGGACGGCGCCGTCGTTGGCGGTCACCGTGCCATTCACGCGGCCGATCGACTCGTAGTGACTACTGCCCCAGCTCATGCCACCGCCTGCGTCCAGTGAGAATGCGATCGGGTCGGTATGCGACTCGTAGTGCAGATCGGCGCTGGCGGATTCGTAACTCAGCTCCACGCGGCAACGACGCCCGCTCTCGGTGGTGATGGTCTGTCCACCCAGCGACCAGCTGGGAAAATCCTTCTCAGGCAACGGGAGCTTCAGGTTCTGATACTTGCCGACGACTTTGCCGTTCACGGCGACCCAGCTCCACACATCTGCGATGCCGCGCAAGCGTTGAATCGAGATGTGGTTCATGCCGCCAGCGCGTCGATGCGGGTCGTGCCAGATGAACCCCCAGCTCTCCTGCCAGGACTCGTGCGCGCCGCTCGGTGGTTCGTGGCGACCGAGTTCCTCCGGTCGAATCTCGCGCAGGGTGACGTTCTGCTTGGACATGTATTCGTGCTCCTCTCTCGAATCAGCTGGCGCCTGCGGGACCCTGTTCGATCAGGGTCTGCGCGGCGCGAATGAAATGTGGCAGGTAGACATGCGCTGCCAATACGAACTTGATGCCGTCCACCCGGCGATCGACGCACAGGCGCGCGGCGAACTGCGTGGAGAGCGCGTTACGCACATGGCCCCACACCTGGAAGAAATGCACTCGTGCCATGTCGATCTCACGCCCGCCAGCTTCGCGATAACAGCTCACGAACTTATCCCAGTCCAGCGCTGCGCCGATGCTGTTGCGAACGCTCGCAAGGTCCTCCGCCGGATCGCCCACGTGCGAAAACTCCCAGTCGAGCATCGTCGTGAGCTGGCCATCGTCCAGCAGGAAATTGTGGAAACCGAGATCTCCATGCAACAGGACCGGCGCGCCACTCGCGCGGGGAATGTGATCGAGCACCCAGCCCAACTGGCTCAACGTGGACGGTGAGGCCAGGTGAGGCGTTGCTTGCAGCAGCGCCAACCAGCTCTCGAGGTACTGGTGAACGCAGCGTTCGAGCGGCATCGCCCACACCGTCTCGTTGATCGATGAAGTCAGCGATTTGAGCTCTGGCATGGGCGGCAGACTGTGCAAACGTGCGAGCAGCGTTGCCAAGGTCCTGGCGAGATCCGTCGGTACTTTCGACTCGGGCCTGATCACGGTACCGCCGCTCACACCCGGAGAGCGACGCATCACGATGAAATCCCCGCCAGGCAGCAAGCGGTGCTCCGTGTCGAGCCACAACGCATCGGGCGCGGGAAAGCCCCGTGCGTGCACGGCGCGAATGACTTCGTACTCGTGGCGAATGCGGTGACAGTCGTTATCGAGCAACGGCAGCGGAAAATCCCGCCTCAGCACGAATGCACCGGTGAAGTCCCTGCCGTGTGCATCGAACAGGATGGTCTGCTTCCCGAAGCCACCCGGAAGTGGGTGGAACGAAGAGATCCGCAGCGATGGATCCCCGAAACGGTCGCGCAGGTAGAGCGTCAACTGCTCTTGATCGCAGTCAGTGTGAGGCGATGCCGTCGCAACGTTCGCCGGTTGAACTTCCACAGCACCGCATTCCCAGGAAGCGAGTATGCCCATGAGGCGCGAACGCATCGGGTCATCGACACCGGGCAGCACACGCAGCTCGCCAGCGAGCTGCTCGATATCCGCCAGCAAGCCGCGCCATGCTGATTCCGACTGCCGCAGATCGGAGTGATTCATCGCGGAAAGCGCACGAGCACGCATCGCGGCGATCGATTCGCGGACCGCGGCTGCGGGCGCGGGAAGCTCGCGCAGATACGCGTCCAACATCTCCACCAAACTCCGCAAGCGGGCCTGCCCTTGCTGGGGCCCATCGAGCTCGCGCCCGAGGAGCAGCTGCACGGTCAAGAGGGCTGACTGACGGGAAGAGACAGAAGCCTCCGATTCGGCGTCGTTGCCGAGGCGCGGGAGCTCTTTGTAGAGCAGCTCCAGCAGTCGATCAGCGGGAAGTAGCATCAGGATCCCTCGAGAATGGCGCGCCGCCGGGTCTTATCTTGAGTGCGCGATTCTGCTGGAATCAGGACTCACGTGCGATACGTTGACAGCGCGCAGGTGTGCATCGATGGGCAAGTGCATGCACCGCGTGGAATCTGCTGTAGGCATTCGCACCTGACCGCAAAAGAAACGGCAACTGAGGGCTGCGCCATGGCTCTGGATCTTCCCCTGAACCGATTGCACGAGTTCGTAGGCCGTGATCTCGGTTCATCCGACTGGGTTCTCATCACGCAGGATCGCATCAACGAGTTCGCGCGCGTGACCGGTGATCATCAATGGATGCACGTCGACATCGAGCGTGCCACGCGCGAACGGGGCGGCACGATTGCTCACGGGCTGTTGATTGCGAGCCTGTTGCCGCTGATGAGCGAGCAGATCGCATCGGTCAGCTGCTACTCGGGCGGTTACAGCTACGGTTTCGACAAGCTGCGCTTCACGCATCCGGTTCGATGCGGTCAGCGCGTCCGCCTGCAACAGACGTTGGCCAGCGTTGAAGCGCGCCAGGGTGGGCAGGTGGTGACACTCAAGTGCGTCGTTGAAATCGACGGAGAGACTCGCCCTGCACTCGTTGCCGATTACCTGGCGCTTTACTTCCCCTGAGCCGCGGGGTCCATTCGCGAGCGATGCAATAGTCGCCGCAGACGATACACTCCGCCTCGATTTGTCGAGGAGTGTTCGCCCATGCGTGCTGTCCTGTGCCGTGAATACGGGCCGATCGAGAGCCTGACCATCGGAGAGTTGCCGAGTCCTGCACCTGGACGCGGAGAAGTGCTGGTCCAGGTCCATGCCGTGGGCATCAACTTCACCGATGTGCTTGCGGTCGAGGGGCGTTCGCAGCTCAAGCGCCATCTGCCGATGGTGCCGGGCGTGGAAGGGGCCGGCGTCGTCATGGCAGTGGGCGAGGGCGTCACGAAGCTCAAGCCAGGCTACCGCGTGTTGGGCAACAAGGCGCATGGGGCTTTTGCGGAGGAGGTGGTCTTCAAGGAAGACGAGCTTGCCGTCATTCCCGAGCGGATGAGCATGCAGCATGCCGCCACCTTCTATACGGCCAATTTCACCGTCTATCACGGCCTGGTCACGCGCGCGGATCTGCAAGCGGGCGAGAATCTGCTCGTGCTGGGCGCCGGTGGCGGTGTGGGACTTGTGACGATCGAGATGGGGAAGGCGCTGGGCGCTCGCGTGGTGGCTGCAGCCTCTTCGGAAGACAAGCTGGCATTGGCGCGAGAAAAGGGCGCCGACGCAGTCGTTCTCTACGATCGCGGACCGCTCGACCTCGAAGCGCAGAAAGCCCTCACGAAGGAGCTGCTGCGTCACGCCGAACGGGATGAGAAGGAACAGCCCACGGCCATCGGCGAGATCAGCACGATCAAAGCCGGCAGCGGATATCACGTGATCATGGATGGTGTCGGCGGCAGCTACGCAGAGCCGTGCTTGCGTGCGCTCGGTTGGGAAGGCCGTTATCTCACCGTCGGCTTCGCTGCCGGCATGGCGGTCGTGCCGCTCGGCCCCGCGCTGTTCAAGAACGCAGACATCATGGGCATCCAGCCCTCGTCGCCACGTCACCGACTACCCGGCAGAAATCCCGAGATGATGCGCCGTCTCTTCGGCTGGTACACCGAAGGCAAGCTTCATCCGCACATCAGTGCCAGCTTGCCGCTGGCGGAAGTCAGTACCGCGCTGAAGATGGTGAAGGAGCGTCGCGCGACGGGGCGGATCGTCCTCACAACTTCACATCATGAGTGATTCCGCGCGCGGATCAGCAGCAGCCTCAACGGAGTACAACGGCATGACTCGCGCATCGCGCGGGCTTATGTTGCTGCTGCTCTCGCTCAGCTACTTCCTCTCCTATTTCGATCGCCTGCTGATGGCGGTCGTCGGCGAGCTCGTGAAACAGGAGTTCGTGTTGTCGGACAAGGCGCTGTCGCTGCTCACGGGCGCGGCATTCGTCGTCATCTACGGTGTATTCGGCATCGTCTCGGGCTGGTTCGTCGATCGCTTCAACCGCAAGCGCATCCTCGCAGGCGCTCTGTTGCTGTGGAGTGCCGTGACGGCTGCCTGTGGGGCCGCGCAGTCGTTCGTCCAACTCGCGCTGGCGCGTGCGGGTGTTGGTGTCGGTGAGGCAGCCAACGTGCCGGCTGCCATCTCCATGATCAGCGACATGTATCCGCCTGCGAAACGCCCGATGGCGATCGCGATTTTTTATGCGGGTGGGATGGTGGGGATACTGGCCTGTTTCGTGTTGGGCACGTGGGTTGCCGGTCACTATGGATGGCGAGCGGCATTCCTGGTCGCCGGGCCACCGGGAGTCGTTCTTGCATTGCTCATTGCAGTGTTCGGCCGCGAGCCCGCACGCGAGCAGGTGCCGCAACAGGCGCGAGCATCGACGGCACATCACTCGTCATTCCGTCTGGTGGTACAGGACCGCGCGTTGCTCTGGCTGTTGGCCGGAGGCGCGGTCGCGACCTTCATCAATATGGGAGTGGTGCAGTGGCTGCCCAACTTCTTCATGCGCAGTCACAACCTCAGCGTCGCGCAGGTCGGTGTGTTCTTCGGGCCCGTCCTGGCTGCCGGAATGACGGCAGGCATGTTGCTCGGCGGCTGGCTGGGCAATCGCGTCGCCGAGCGGTCGGTCGTGAACCTGATCTGGCTGTCCATCGCGACGATGCTGGCGATCATTCCGCTGTATGTGCTGATGCTGTTGGTACCGTCGCTCCCGATTGCGCTCGCAGCCACGTTCGTCGGTACGGCAGCCAGCGTGATCTATGCGCCTAGCTACAACGCAGCGTGGCAGACCATCTGCCATCCGCGGGCTCGGGGCACGGCCGCAGGCATATCCGGTTGTGCGAACGCACTCATCGGTGGCGCACTGTGCACGTTCGTGGTGGGACTCATGAGCGACGCCTGGTCGCCGGCCTTCGGCAAGGACAGCCTGCGTTACGCCCTCATCGCGAGCATGTCGTTCTGCATCATTGCCGCTGCGCTGTTCATGCATGCGGCACGTCTCGTTGCGAGAAGTCAGAAAGTGTAAGCGCCGTGCCCTTGCAGACGCATTGCAACAATATGCAACGCACTCACTAAGCTCGGCTTCAGCCGCCTGATTTGCTTCCGAGACTTTCCCTGATCCGGCGCGAAACCGAGGTTGGAGCGCCTCGCAATCCGGCGTTCCCTCTATAGCCTTGAACGATGTCGCCGATCTCTCGTTGAACGCGATTCCGTGGAAAATAACTCTGACGATCGATGTTGCTAAGAATTTTAAATTCGGGGATCGAGCCGCAAGACCCACGCGCATCCGATCGGGATGTGATGCGGCGCATTCGCATCCTGACTGGATATGCATTGGTGCAGGGCATCACTGCATTCGTCATGGGCATCATCTTCAGCCATTCGCAGGACTGGCCGAATGTCATTGCGCAAGTGATCCTGATCCTGGCCGCCGTGGCCGGTCCTGTGTCGATACGCCAAGGCACGCGGTTGGAACGAGTCGCCGCGATGCAGGTGGCC
>JBEVDW010000089.1:0-9550 GCA_040513115.1 Steroidobacteraceae bacterium
CTGCTGCCGTCGCTGGCCCTCATCGATGACATCGAAGTGGCGGGTCCTGGTCAGGTGCGCGCGTTGATGATGGTCGGTGCCAATCCGTCGCTTTCGTCGACCGGCAGTGGTCCACGCTACGACGCCGCCTTGCAGAAGCTCGAGCTGTTCTTTGCTCTCGATCTGTACGTCAACGAAAGCAATCGCTTCGCGCACTACGTGCTGCCGGTCACCGGCATGTACGAGCGCGAGGATGTTCCCTTGATCTCCATCAACAACATGTTGCGGCCGAGCCTGTTTGCAACCGCACCCGTGATCGAACCCGTGGGTGAGGCGCGCGAAGAATGGGAGGTGTTCTACGACATCGGCCGGCGCATGGGATACGGCGACGCGTTCGCGACCACGCCGCGAGACATCATCGATCAGGTCATTCGCAGTTCGTCCGTCGGCGATCGGTTTGGCGAGAATCCCGCTGGCGTGACTTTCCAGACGCTGATCGACCAGTACCCCAACGGCTATCCGGTCGCCGAGGAGCTGCCTACCGGCGTCATGAAAGCCATGCTGGCCACGCCGGACAAACGCATCAACCTGGCGCCCGATGAGTTGCTGTCGGAGCTGGCCCGTCTGCATGAGGACGCACTGGCCGACGATTCGAGGTACCCATTGCGTCTCGTCGGTCTGCGTGAAGCGTTGTCCCACAATACATGGATGCACAATGCACCGGGCCTGATGACAACCTCACGCGAACACTACGCGCGTGTGAATCCAGGTGATGCGGCGGCGCGAGGTATCACGGAGGGAACCCAGGTACGCATTCATTCGCCGCACGGCGAAGTCGAGATCAAGGCGCATCTCACTGCGGAGATGTCACCCGGCAACGTCGCACTGCCACACGGTTGGGGTCACAAAGGTGGCTGGCAGCGGGCCAACTCGGTCGGGGGTGCCAACTCGAATCGATTGGCCAGCGATGATCCAGCGGACTGCGAGCGCATCGCAGGCATGTCGGTTCTGAATGGAATTCCGATCGAGCTGACGGCGGTGTGAACGGACGCTACCGCCGAGCAGGACGCGAGTCGCCTTCGAGCTTTTTTTAAGATCACTGAAGTAGTGCAGGGGAGAGAGCCAGTGAACCTGGATTATTCCGATGGCGACAAAGAGTTGAAGTCGGAGCTGCGGCGCTTCTTGCAGAAAGCCTGTCCGCCGACGCGCGTGCGTAAAGTCCTCGACGGAGATTCCCGCGAGCCGCGACGCTTGACCTCGGAGCTTGCCGAGATGGGCTGGCTTGCCGCGGCGATGCCCGAACGCTTCGGTGGGCAGGAATTGAGTTACGTCGCACTGTGCGGTATCGCTGAGGAACTCGGACGCGCATTGGCACCCACGTCGTACGGTTCGAGTGTGTTCTTGACCGCAGAAGCGTTGCTGCTCGCAGGCAGCGAAGTGCAACAACGAACCTACCTGCCGGCATTGGCCAGCGGTCAGAAGATCGGCACCTTTGCGCTCGTCGAGGGTAGAGGACCGATTCGTCCTGAGCACGTGAGCTGCACGTGGCGAGGAGGGAAGTTGACCGGTGAGAAATTGGCTGTCGCGGATGGACTCGACGCAGACGTCGCCATCGTTTCCGCCCAGTCGAATTCGAACGTGCAGTTGTTCCTGGTGGATCTCGATGTTCCGGCGGTCACACGCGCGTCGCAAAAGAGTGTCGATCCCACACGCCTGGTGGCCAAGCTCACATTTCGCGACGCGCCTGCCGAACCGCTTGGCAACGGTGCGGATTGGAGCGTCTTACAGCGTGTGCTCGATCGTGCAGCCGTGCTCTTCGCATTCGAGCAGCTCGGTGGGGCTGACATGGCGCTGGAAATGGCGCGGGACTATGCACTCAGCCGCTATGCATTCGGCCGCCCCATCGGTTCCTTCCAGGCGATCAAGCACAAGCTTGCGGATGTTTACATCGCAAATGAGCTCGCGCGGTCCAATGCTTACTACGCGGCATGGGCACTTGCGAAGAATGCGCCGGAGTTGCCATTGGCTGCCGCCACTGCGCGGGTTGCAGCCTGCGAAGCATTCGAGCGTGCTGCGCGAGAGAACATGCAGGTCCACGGCGGCGTGTCCGCTACCTGGGCTCACGATTGTCATTTGTACTACCGCCGTGCGCGGCATCTTGGCTCGTGCATCGGTACTGTGAATCAGTGGCGAGATCAGGCCGCACGCCTCCTGATCGCCCAGTGCGCGGCGTAGAGGGCAGCTCGCATGGACCTGAGTGATACGGCAGAAGAGGCGTCATTCCGTGCGGAAGTGCGCCAGTGGCTCGCAACGAATGCGCCTGCCTATCGATGGGGTCCGGGCGCGAGCGGAGAGGAGCGCCTGCGTCTGGGCCGGAGCTGGATGGCGGCGAAGGCGAGGGCGGGCTACATGGGAATCACGCTGGCCAAGGAGTTCGGCGGCCGCGGCGGCACGCCCGTTCAAGACCTGATTTTCCGCGAGGAGGAAGCGCAGGCCATGATGGGCAGCCACGATGAGTCCTTTGGTGGCGGTCTGGTGGGCATGGCGATACCCACCATTCTTGCCCATGCTCAGCCTGGCTGGGCGGAGAGGCTGATTGCACCGACGCTTCGCGGCGAGATCCTTTGGTGTCAGCTGTTTTCGGAGCCGGGTGGCGGCTCGGACATGGCCGCATTCCGCACGCGTGCTGTCCGCAGCGGCGATGAGTGGATCGTGAATGGCCAGAAGATCTGGACCTCCGGCGCTCACAACGCCGATTGGGGATTGCTGCTCGCGCGCTCCGATCCCTCGTTGCCGAAGCACCAGGGGTTGACGTACTTCCTGGTCGACATGAAGAGCCCCGGCATCGAAGTGCGACCGCTGCAACAGATTTCCGGCCGCGCCGACTTCAACGAGGTGTTCTTTGCGGATGTGCGTATCCCCGATGCTCAACGGCTCGGTGAAGTGAATGGCGGCTGGAACGTTGCGATCACGACCATGATGAACGAGCGGCTCACGCTGCTCGGAGACCCGTCCGTTGGCCGCGACGTGCTCGCTCATCTCATTCGCCTGGGCGCTCGCACTCACGGAGTGAGCGGCGCCAAGCTCGTCGATGAGATGGCATTTCGCGAGAAGATCGCGAGCTACTACGTTGCGATTGCCGGTACGCAGCACATCCGCGCGCGGATTCGAACCGCGTTGGGAAGAGGCATCATCCCGGGACCCGAAGCAACGATCGGCAAGATGACGATGTCGCGCTGGCTGCAGGAGATAGCGATCTACTCTATGGATGCGATCGGGACAGCAGGTGAGGCCATCGAGCAGGATGACGAAGATCTCACCGTGATCCAGGAAGCCTATTTCCTGGCGATCGGCTTTCGCATCGGTGGCGGCACTGAAGAGATCGGCAAGAACATCATCGCCGAACGCATTCTAGGACTGCCGCAGGATGCACGGCCCGACAAGCTCGTTCCCTTCAGCGAGTCCTCGAGCTGGGGCATCAAGAAATAAGCGCTGGATGCGCTACTCCCTGTCCAGGATCACGCGCAGCCTGGCTGCGAGTGCAGCGAAGGTGAATGGTTTACCCAACAGATCGGCTCCCTGTTCGAGGCGGCTGTGATGCACGATTGCATTCGGCGTGTAACCGGTCGTGAACAACACTTTCAAACTCGGTCGACGACGGCGCGCTTCATCCGCCAACGCGCGGCCCGTCATTCCATCCGGGAGCACGACGTCGGTGAACAGCAGTGCGACTTCCGTGTTCGCTTGCAGCAACTCGAGCGCGATGTGCCCGGAACGCGCCTGCAGCACCCGATAGCCAAGCTCGCTCAGGATGCCGACGCTGTAGGCCCTCAGATCCTCATCATCTTCGACGACCAGAATGGTTTCGGCGCCGCCGTCGGCCGTCTTGGGCTGCACAATGGGGGCACTCACGTCCGGCGCGTCATCTGGCGCTCGCGGCAGGTAGAGCTTCACCGTCGTGCCGTGACCGACTTCAGAGTAGATCCGAACGTGGCCGCCGGATTGACGCACGAAGCCATAGACATGGCTCAAGCCAAGCCCTGTTCCCTTGCCGACTTCCTTCGTCGTGAAGTACGGCTCGAACGCCCTCGTCATCGTCTCGGCGGTCATTCCCTGGCCGGTATCGGCTACAGCGATCAGAACATACTGTCCCGGAAATACGGGTTCCACGAGATCGGCAACATACGCCTCATCGAGCGAAGCATTGCCCGTTTCGATCGTCAATCGTCCGCCCGCTGGCATCGCATCGCGTGCGTTGACGGCGAGATTGATCAGCACGTTCTCGAGCTCGCCGGGATCGACAAACGCCTTCCACAATCCGGCCGTGGACACGGTTGTAAAGGATATTGCCTCGCCCAACGTCCGCTGCAACAAGTCAGAGACACCCGCAATGAGACGATCAGGTTCGATCACTCGAGGCGAGAGCGTTTGCTGTCGAGAGAATGCCAGCAGGCGCGCGGTGAGCGTTGCCGCTCTGCGCGCGCCGTGCTCTGCCATGTCTCGCGCCCGTCGCATGCGTGCAACTTTGTCATCAACGGGCATGTGAGCCGTGTGGCGTGCGATCGAATCGAGCCCGCCGAGGATGACGGTCAGAAGATTGTTGAAATCGTGCGCAACGCCACCGGTCAGTTGACCGATCGCTTCCAACTTCTGACTGCGGCGGACGGCTTCTTCTGCCTTCATGCGCTCACCGACTGCGGCTGCAACGCGCTCTTCGAGCGTTGCATTCAGCTCCTGCAATTGTTCGATGGCCGATTCTGCCTTGGAGCGTGATTCCAGCAAGTCTCGTTCGTAGCGTCGTCGGTCGGTCGCATCGAAAATCGTAATCCGAATGAATAAGAGCTGATTCTCAGCGTCACGCCGTTCGACGGCGTTCACCAATACGGACAGACGACTGCTGTCTTTCCGGGTCAGATCGAGCGCGACCTCATTGAAGAATCCCTGCATGCGCAGCAGCGGTGCAAAGTGAGTTTCGTAGTAGATGCGACCTGCGATGGTCAGGAGATCGCCGAATCGCTTGCCCTCGAGCTCGCCTGGCAAGTATCCGGTCCAGCGCGAGAAGGTCGCGTTGGCGCGGAAGATTCGAGCATCGGGCGTCAGTGACAGGTAGCCACACGGTGCGTTCTCGAACAGATCTTGCAGATCCTCACTCACACCGAGGCGCCATGTCACGTTCACAAGGGTCTGGCTGAGATGAAGGGACGCATGGCAGCAATCACCTCATCCGGTGCGCTCAGGTTCGGGCAATGGCCGGTTGCGCGCAGGAGGACGAACTCGCTGTTCGGCAGCTGTCTGTGGACGTATTCGCCGACACAAACAGGGGCGATCACATCGTCCGAGCATTGCAGCACCAGTGTTCGTGTCTCGAGTGCGGGAAGATCCGAGCGGTTGTCCGACATGAACGTCGTCCGGGCGAAATGCTTCGCGATCTCCGGGTCCGTCCGGCAAAAACTGTTGGTGAGCTCAGATGCAAGCTCGGGACGATCCGCGTTTCCCATGATGACGGGTGCCATCGTGGTGGACCATCCCATGTGGTTGCTATCGAGAAAGCTCAGCAGCTCGTCTATCTGCTCGGCCGTGAACCCGCCGAGGTAGTCGCCGTCGTCGATGTACCGAGGCGACGGCCCAATCATGATCAACTGTTCGAACAGGTCTGGCGCCTTGCGTGCAGCCAGGACACCGATCATCGCGCTGACCGAGTGCCCGACGAAAACGGCATCCTTCAGGTTCAGGCTTCGACCGATCTCAACGACGTCGTCCGCATAGCCTTCCAGCCTGGAATACTTCTCCGGAGAGAAAGCGCAGAGGTCGGAGCCTCCGGCGCCCACATGATCGAAGAGGACGATCTTGAAATCCGCTGCGAACGCGGGCGCGACGAATCGCCACATGTTCTGGTCGCAACCAAAGCCATGTGCGAAAACCATCGCGCGATCTCCCTGTCCGGAGATCGTGACGTTGTTACGCCGCTCGATTGACATCGAATGAAGCCCCCTCGGAAAAGAGCAAAACCCTTGCGACCTGTCGGCCGATGTCTGTCCGGAGTCACCCTTCACCGGATTTTCCATGTGACCGCCAGAAGCGAAGCTCCGTGGATTCTGCGAGCCCGCATCAAAACAACGGACCGCGGCCTGACTCAACGCTGAGCTCCGCCGCGAGATTGATGCGTTGTGCTTCGCCGCGCAGAGAGTTCGGTTGTTGCTGTACACGGATGTAATCCGCGAAGGCGCGCGCGCGTTGCTTTGGTCTGCTCGGTATCGTGTCCTGCGAACGCTGGCATTGCGCTAGCCGGGACGGCAAGATTCTTGTCGGCGGATCGAGAAGAATCGCAGAGCACCTACGACGATCTCCGGGGGGAGCATGATCAGTATTCACAAGTCCCAAGCAAGTGCCCAGGCGGCAGCGCCGACGGGCATGGCAAGAGATGAACTCTGCGCGATCGTTCGTGAATGGTGGAGCGCGGTCGAACAAGGTGACATGGCAAAGGTGGCAAGCATGCTCACCGAGGACATGACATGGGAAGTGATGTTCGTCGGACAGCTGATGCCGCGCGGCGGATTGTTTCAGGGAAGGAAGCTGATCGAAGAAGAGCTGCTCGTCATGATTCCCACGCTCTACTACGTCCCTGGGCAGACGAAATTCGACATCACCGCACTGTATGTCGATGACCCCTACGTCGTTATGGAATTCACCATCAACGCCATCACGGCAACAGGTCGGCCCTACAACGACGTGAAGTACATCTCCGTCATCACGATCGAAGGCGGCAAGATCAAGTACGCGCGCGAATATCCGGATGCACTGGCCGCCAAGGCGGGCCATCTCGACTGACGCAAGCTGCAGTCAACGCCTCAGCGCCGCCACCATGTTGCGGAATGCGGCTTCGCTTTCCTCTTGTCGGATCGGCGGCACATACGGCGTGTGCAGGACGATGTGAGGCAAGAGGCCCTCATATTCGGCGAGCTGCTCGCGCGCCTCATCCGGCGTCCCGCAGATCGAGAATGCACGCACCAGCGCATCCGAGGTCGTGCGCTCGAGCGCGGCTGGACCTGTGGTCATCAGCGCTTGTAGCAGTGCATTGCGTTCGTCTTGAAGCCCCATGAACTCGGCTACTGTCCCACCGCCGGGCGTGGCCACATACATGCCGACGTTGATGCGCGCCAGGCGCAGCGCGACTTTCCTGTCCGCGTGTACGCTGCACAGCACCAGCGAGGCGACTTCCACGTCCGCGGGTTTGCGTCCAGCTTTCTCTGCTCCGCTGGCAACATTCGGCAGCACCTGCTCCTTGATGTACCGTGGAGTCCAGATGTACCCCAATGCACCATCGGCGATCTCGCCAGCCAGTTGCAGCATCTTGGGCTTGAGTCCGGCGAGATAAATTGGAATCCTCGGACGGGCCAGTTGTTCACGCGTGCCAAAGACGTTGAAGGGCGGGCTCTTGGCCTTGTAGAACTTGCCGTTGAACTCGAAAGCCTCACGGGTCGCGTGGTGTTGCCACACGCTGCGCACGACGTGGATATATTCGCGCATGCGTGTCAGGGGGTGGTCCACGTCGGTTCCGTTGTAGCAGTCAGCCCACTCCGCTCCGCCGGTGGACAGGCCCAGGAGCGTGCGTCCATTCGATAGTTCGTCGACATCGGCTGCCGCATTGGCCATCTCGTTGGGCGCGCGGCCACTTGCTGCTGCGATGCCGGTGGCGAGCTGGATGTTCTTCGTCACGCCGGCGCAGACCGCGTGCGTGATGAATGGATTGCGGTAGAACTCGTAGTCCCACACCGAGAAAAAGCCTGCTTCGTCAGCAAGCCTGGCAAACTGCGGATACTTCTCGTAGGGCTGGTTGAGCATCGGCATCGAAACGCCGAGGCGGCTGGTAACGGTCATGGTCGCTCGACCTCGTCGTCGGGAAGGTGGTACGAATGCTGTGTAAGCACGCCTGATCGAGCTTGATACTGTACTCCCGCGGCGCGGCGCGTGTCCCGATGTGCGTCGTTCGCCAGATCAGCCGCATCTCGGTCCACCTGATGATCCGACGGGCACTTCACACCGATTGGCGTCCAACCATAAAGGAGTCCAGTGTGAGGTCGAACTCACCGACCGCTTGAATAATTCTGCGGCAAACAGGCGCTCGAGCTATTTTCTTGCGCGTCGAAGCGCGTTGCTCGCGCAAGCGTCGAATTTCCCGCAACGTTGCTCGCAACGGGTTAGCGAGTAAGCTTGGCTCGAGTTGGGTGGAGGGCCAGAGATGAGTCTCGATCATCACGATTTCGATTTGATCATCGCCGGCGGTTCGGTCGTGGATGGAACCGGCGCGGCAGCTCGGCGTGCCGACATCGGGGTGCGCAATGGGTTGATCGCGGAGATCGGGCAACGCCTCGACGGTGAGCGTGAGCGGATCGATGCCTCCGGAATGCTGGTTACTCCGGGTTTTGTCGACGTGCATACGCATTTCGATGCCCAAGTCACATGGGATGACCGGGTGGAGCCTGCGGTGTGGCACGGAGTCACGACGGCCGTCATCGGTAACTGCGGCGTGGGGTTCGCGCCAGCGAAGCCTGAAAGCCGGGCGACGCTGATCGACATGATGGCGAGTGTCGAGGACATCCCGTCCGAGTCCATGCATGCGGCGCTGCCGTGGAGCTGGGAGAGCTATCCGGAATTTCTCGATGTGGTCGACAGCACGCCGCGCACGATCAACATTGCATCGATGATCACTCATGCAACATTGCGGACCTATGTCATGGGTGAGCGTCGGGCGGAGAAGCCCACCGTGGCAGAGCTGCAGCGGATGGCGGAGTTGGTGCGAGAGGGCATGCGTGCCGGTGCGGTTGGCCTCTCCATGTCCCGAACGGTCCTGCATACGACCGGGAATGGCCAGGTGCTTCCCGGCACCTTTGCAGAGGAGGAAGAGCTGGTGACGCTTGCCCGCGCGGTGCGCGAGGGTTGCGGAGGGAAACGGGGAATTCTCGAAGTCTCGCCGGCGAGCACAACGTTTCCGGAGCCCGTATCGTTGACTGACGATGTGGACATGCTCATCAATGTCTCGCAGAAGAGCGGCTGCCCCGTGGTGTTCTCATTGTTGCAGTCGAACCACGAGCCACTCGAATATGAGACCGTGCTCGCGCACGTTGCCGCGGCGAACGCCACGGGCGCCAAGGTATATGCCGAAGTCGCGACGCGACCGGTCGTGATCATGATGAGCCTCGAAGGTGGCTTTCATCCCTTTTCATCGCTGCCAAGCTTCGCCGCCGTTCGCCACCTGCCGCTTGCCGATCGAGTCGCTGCCTTGCGCAATCCTGAGCTGCGGCAGCGCATCGTCAGAGACAAGGATCCGAATCCGGCTGGACTTCATCTCGTCTTCGCTGACGCAGAGTTCTGGTCTCAGGTGTTTCCGTTGGGTACGCCCCTCAACTACTACCCACAATACGAGAACAGTTTTGCAGCCGAAGCGCAGCGGAAGGGTGTGACACCGCAGGAGATCGCTTATGACGCGCTGCTGGAGGACGACGGCAAGGCGCTCATTACCTATGCCGTGACGAACTGGGCGCGCCGCAATCGAACGGACTTGCATCGCATG
>JBEVDW010000090.1:0-34393 GCA_040513115.1 Steroidobacteraceae bacterium
AGGCCGCTCGCATCGCGCAGCAGCTCGATCCGCCGGACACGGTGTCGCCGGAAGCGGATGCTCAGGCTGCGACGTTCCTGGCTCAGACCTCAGACGAGCCCGTTGCACGTCGGCTGAGGCGCGCGTGGCTCACGAGTCTGGCTGACCGTCAGCGCTGGGCCGACTTCATCACCGAGTATCGAGCCGAGGCTGCGAACTCCACGCTGCGATGCCAATTCCTCGCTGCGCACATCGCCTTGGACCGCACTGCGGATCTCGCACCGCAGATCGTGGAACGTTGGCTCACGCCGCAACAACTACCCACCGCGTGTGAGCCTGTGTTCCAGTGGGGTCGCGAGCATCAGGTCATCACGGCCGATCTTGTTGAGGAACGCGCACGCCTCGTGCTCAACGAGGGCAATCTGCGCTTCGCTCGCATATTGGCGGCCCAGTTGCCGGCACCGCGCGCCGAGCCGCTGCAACTGTGGGCCGACTTGCTCGAGAAGCCGCGAGCGAGCATCGACCGGTTGCTCGCGCAGCCCCAACTGCCGGTGGAGATGAAAGCGCTCCGCGCAGGTTGGACGCGGCTCGCCCGAACCGACGTCGACGGCGCCGTTGCTCGCTACGACTTGATGGTGACGGCGCGCCAGCTCGACGCGACTGCAGCCAGCCAGCTCGCATTGTCGGTTGCGACGGCGCTCGCGTGGAATCGCCGTCCCGAAGCGCTCGATTTTTTCGCGCGCGTGCAGCCTGCGGATCTGGATGACGCTTCGCTCGAGTGGTATGCGCGTGCTGCTCTGTGGAACGACGATTGGATGCGCGTGCGACAGGCGATTTCGGCGATGTCGCCTGCGCAACGCGAACAAGCGGGCTGGCAGTACTGGACTGCGCGTGCCGCCGAGCAATCGGGTGATCGCGAGCTTGCCGCGTCGCTGTATGAGTCGGTACTCACGGCCGACAACTTCTATTCGGCCATGGCCGCAGCGCGTTTGGAGCGCAAGATCACGCCGCATCAGCAAACCCTGGCGCTCGACAAAGCGGAGGTGGAGCGCATCGAACAACAACCGCCGTTCGCTCGCGCGCGCGAGTTGAAAGTTCACGGTCTGAATGCCGAAGCGCAGGAAGAGTGGCAGTACGGCTATCGCGCGCTGTCCCCCGAATCCAGACGACAGGCCATTCACGTCGCCGCGCGTTGGGAGTGGTTCGACCAGGCCATTGCCACGGCGTCGGATAACAAGGTGTTCTACGACTACGAGCTGCTGTATCCGCTGCCCTATAACGATGAAGTCAAAGCAGCGGCGAAAGTGAGCTCGCTCGATCCCGATATCGTGTACAGCGTGCTGCGGCAGGAAAGCCTTTATCGCGCGGACGCGGTTTCGAGCGTGGGTGCCCGGGGACTTCTCCAGCTGATGCCAGGCACCGCGCGCATCGCTGCAAAGAAGTGGAAGCTACGGACGCCGACCGAACGCGATCTGTTCTTTCCCGCCACCAATGTGCGCTTGGGTGCGTTGCACTTGCGCGATCTGCTGGATCGATTCGATTCCCAACTGGCAGTCGCCCTGGCCGGCTACAACGCTGGACCCAACGCCGCCGCCCGCTGGCTGCCATCCACTCCGATCGATGCCGACCGTTGGATCGAAAACATCCCCTTCAACGAGACGCGCGGCTACGTGCGCCGAATCCTGTGGCATAGCGTCGTGTTCGGTTGGCTGAGAAAACAGAAGCCGCAAGATGCTTCGCACTGGCTGGCGCAGATTGCCGATCCGGCGGTGCGCAGCAGGGTGGCGGAGGGCGAGGGGGAGTAGGCGAACACTATCGCAACAGCTCACTTCGGCCGACGCACGGCCCTCACCTTGCCGCTCTTGCCCCCACCGCAGAAGAATCGATCGCCGCCGTCGGACTCCAGTCCCGACACGCCGATTCCGGGCGGCATCTCAACTTCCTCCAGTACCTCTCCGGTTTTCGGATCGATTCGCCGCAACTCGCTCTCGTCGCCTTCCCACGTGGCGTGCCAGAGCTCGCCGTCGACCCAGGTAACACCCGTGACGAAGCGATTGGATTCGATGGTGCGCAGAACCTTCCCGGTTTGGGGATCGACTTGGTGAATCTTGCGATCCCGATACTGCCCCACCCAGAGCGTTCCTTCGGCCCATGCGAGTCCGGAGTCCGCGCCGCCGCCCGGTGCAGGGATCGTTGCAAGCACACGGCCGGTTTTCGGATCGATCTTCTGAATGCGATCCTCGGCGATCTGAAACAGGTGCTGGCCGTCGTATGCCGTGCCTGCATGCGCGGCGACATCGATCGAGCGCACGGTCTTTCCGCTCGCAGGATCGAGGGCGTTCAATTTGTCCCCGGACGCAAACCAGACTTGTTGTCCGTCATGCGTCACGCCGTGCACGCCATCGACGCCCGGGAAGGGCCCATATTCGCGAATGATTTCGGCTGCTGATCGTTTCATGACATCCATCCAATGTTGACAGGTGCTGTCGAAGGGCCGAGCCCGCTTTCGACACCAGGCTAGTCGCTCGGCAGTGGCGCCGGGAGTAACAAAGTCGTCGTGAATCCTGGCACTGGCGGCGTCATCCAGCGACGCGCCCGGCCGCGGCCGAACGACTGCACCTTGCCGGCTGCTGCAAGCGAGTCGAGTGCTCGTTGCACGGTGCGCTGGCTCGCGCCGAGCGCAAGTGCCAGGGCCGAGCTCGACCACGATTCGCCGTCAGCCAGGAAGGCGAGCACGCTCGCATGCTCTTCTTCGACAGGCCGCGCCAGCACGATGACTTCGCGTGCGCGTCGCGGCACGATGGCAAATCCTAGTTTCGTAGCGTTTACGCCGGCCAGGGTTCTGAGCTTTCTGCGCAGCCGTCCCACTTCCACTCGCAACCTGGCGCGAAGCGATTCATCCGCGACCTTCAAACCGAAGGCGCGCGCGACGAGCGTGTCTCGCGATACGTCCTCCGGCCACGCCTCGGCCAACGCGCGCACGAGTGCGAACAACACGGGACGTTTCGCGAGGGAGACCACGGTGCGCGCGTCGCGCACGACATGACGGCACGCGTCCACGACGAGCGCCTTCGACTGCAGTAACGCTTCGACGTCCTCGAGCAGGAGAAGCCGCTCTGCACCGCGTGCAATCAGGCGTGCCGCAGGCGTGTTCAGTACGAGCGATGCACTCTCGACCTCCGCAGTCAGTGCGGGAATAGCGGCAATGCGCGCCGCGCGCGCGGCCTGCGTCAGAGCAGAACGCGCCATTCTCGTCTGCAGGCGTCGCATCGCGATCCCCGCGACGATCAGCTCATGGACGGCTCTCGACGCGTGCGGCAAGTCCACGACATCGAGCTGGGCGAGCGTGCGCTCGGCCTCATCGAGACGGCCGATCAGGAGGAGTCGTCGAATCTCGAGATAGCGCGCATGCGCTGCGTTCACACGATCGCCATGTGCATCGAGTGTCGCCCACGCAGCGTCGAGCGCTTTCGCCGGCCATGCCAAGTCGCGCGATGCGAGGGCGATCTCGGCTTCGGCGACGACACACCGGGCGCGGGCCACCGTCTCTTTCGGACCGAAGGCTCGGGCGGCACTACGCACGAGCGTCCTCGCTCGAACGAAATCACCGAGCTGCGCCATCGCGATGCCGCGAAGCGCGAGCGCGGGTGCATCGTCGCGCAGGGCGACCCGCTTTAACGCGCTCAATGGATCACCGGCTGCGAGCGCACGCGCGGCGGCTGTAATCAGTGAGTCCATCTGAATCCCGTCACATTTGTCACTCCCACCCTCACAGCGCCCGTGCCTACGCTATCTCACGACCGCTAACACACGTCGTGTCGCCAACGGGACGACGAACCATCGGAGAAAGATCGATGACCACACACAGGACCGGAACCCGTGAAGAATGGCTGTCTGCACGGCTCGCGCTGTTCGAAGCAGAGAAAGAGCTCACACGACGCAGCGACGAGCTGGCGCGCCAACGGCAACAGTTGCCGTGGGTGCGCGTCGACAGAGCGTATCGGTTCGAGACCGAGGAAGGGAACGCTTCGCTGGCCGATCTCTTCAGAGGACGCTCGCAGCTCCTCGTCTACCACTTCATGTTCGGACCCGACTACAAGGCCGGGTGTCCATCCTGCTCGGCGATCGCAGATGGATTCAATGGCTTCGCAGTTCATCTGGCGAATCACGACGTCATGCTGTCCGCGGTCTCGCGGGCGCCGCTCGCGAAGTTGCAGGCATACAGGCAGCGCATGGGATGGACGTTTCCCTGGGCATCCTCGCTCGGCAGCGACTTCAATTTCGACTTCAACGTTGCGTTCACCGAGGAGCAGCAGCGCAAGGGAGCCGTCGAATACAACTACGCGCGTGAGCCGGTGTTCGAGTGGCGCGCAGGTCAGGAGGGTGGTGGCCAAGGCGCCGAGGCTGAGTTCGCGGCTCGGTGCGGAACCGACGTGCCGACGTTCCATCGCGAGCGACCGGGCATGAGCGCGTTCGTGCTCGAGGACGGCGTCGTCTACCACGCGTATTCCACCTATGCCCGCGGACTCGACGGTCTGTGGGGCATGTATCAGTGGCTCGATCGGGCACCGCGAGGCCGCAATGAAAAAGGCGTCTGGTGGCGTCGCCACGACGAGTATGAGCAGCGCTGAGCCAGGTTTGGGATGTCGTTTGCGTAGCGGAGGCGTCAGAGATGTCGACACGAATGGTTTCCGAGCGAGCCTCGCAGAAGTTCTTCTTCGGCGTCTCGGCGCTGCTCTTTGCAGCCAGCGCTATGGTGACGACGGTCTGGTGCTCATCGATGTCAGGGATGGGCGGAATGTCGATGCCCGGTGGCTGGACGATGTCGATGGCGTGGATGCGCATGCCCGGACAGACGTGGTCCGACGCCGCGATGTCGTTCCTCGGCATGTGGGTCGTGATGATGGCAGCGATGATGTGGCCATCCATGGTGCCCATGCTGTGGCGCTATCGCCGGGCCGTCGGCAAGACAGAGAGTCCTCTGGGCTGGCTGACAACACTCGTGGGCGTTGGATACCTCTGGGTGTGGACTGCATTCGGAATTGCTGCCTTTCCACTCGGTGCCGGATTGGCGTCGATCGCGATGCAACTACCCGTACTGGCGCATGCCGTTCCGATCGCCGTCGGTGTCGTCGTCTTGATCGCCGGTGCGTTGCAGTTCACGGCGTGGAAGGCGCATCACCTGGCCTGTTGCCGGGCTGCGCCTGATCGTCCCTTACCGGCAGACGCGGCTACGGCGTGGCGACATGGTCTGCGCCTTGGTCTTCACTGCGCCTGCTGCTGTGCCAGCCTCACGGTCATTCTTCTCGTCATCGGCGTGATGGACCTGCGCATGATGGGGCTCGTGGCGACAGCGATCACGCTCGAGCGTCTCGCACCGGCCGGTGAGCGCGTCGCGCAAGCGATCGGCGTCGTCGTCGTCGGAGCAGGCCTGTTCATGACCGTGCGAGCGATGGGTCTCGCAGGATGAGTACACGAACTCCGCGCTGAGTGGACACGAAACGCGGTGTCCACAGTGGATCGGCAGGCGCCCGACTAGTATCGTTTGATCGGAGCTCTTCGTTGTTACGATCAAAGCAATACGGCCGCTCGCCCTGCCATGTCTGAACATCCGCGTAGCCCGATCATTCACATCGGCTATCACAAAACAGGGACGACCTGGTTTCAGCAACAGTTCTATCCGGCCGTGCAGTCGGGGAACTTTCTGTCGCGCTCGCTCGTGCGCGAGGCGTTGATCGCCCCCAGGGCCTACGCGTTTTCTCCAGAGCGCGCGCGGCGCCAGCTCGAGGAAGCGGCGGGCGATCAACGGATTCTGATCTGCGAGGAAAACCTGAGTGGCTATGTCCACAACGGCGGGCTCGGTGGCTTGCTCTCGCGGGAGATGGCGCAACGTCTGTATCGCTGCTTTCCGGAAGCGACGATTGTCGTGTTCCTGCGCGCACAACCGAGCGCGTTCGAGGCGTCCTATTCACAGTACGTGCTCGGCGGCGGTACACACGGCATCGAGCGCTATCTGCTGGCGCACGAGAACGTGCATGGAGCGCTGCAGTATTGGTACAAGGCGCCGCTCTTCAGCTGGCAGCATTTCGACTATGGAGCGCTGCTGGACGAGTACTGTCAGCTCTTTGGCAGGAACCGGGTGCACATCGCGCTCTATGAAGAGTTTGCCGCCGACAATGCCGCCTTCCTGCGCGGCTTTGCCGCTACGCTGGGTCTGGACGTGAACTGGCCGGCACTCGCAACAAGAACTCTGAACAGATCGCTGTCGGCCGATGAGCTTGCGATCTTGCGCCGGCTCAACGTGTTCACCGAGCGATCGGTGCTCTACAAGAAGTACTGGCTTGCATCCGGATGGATGTACAAGCGGCGCTGGCCGTTGCTGCGCTGGCTGCGAAAGGTGCCACTGTCGAACCGGTGCCTTGCTTCCGTGAAGCTCTCGGACACTCTGCGCGAGAAGATCGCCGGCCACTTCCGGCGCAGCAATACCGCCATTGCCGCGCGTTACGATTTGCCGTTGCATCGATACGAGTATCCGCTCGACACGCCGAAGTGATCGCACGCTCGAGGCCGGAATGATTCAGAGCGTGATCTCGAGATAGGTGCGCTTCGAAAAGCGGCCCGAGAGTTTCGAGAAGAAATCGCCGAGCGCCATCTGCATTCCATACTTGGCACGTAGAGCTTGCAGCGCTCGAGCGATTTCATCGCTGTCCTGCAAGATGCGGCCGCGGCCGTCGATCCAACCGCTCTTGATTACCCCGCGTAGGTCGCACTCAGCAACACGCACGCGCCCTGTTGCGCGAATGCGCTTGACCTTCCCGGCATCGCCAGCGCTGAAGACATAGTGATGACCGGCCGCGGGCGCCATCCATACGGGTGTGCGTATCTCTCTCCCGTCGCGCCGGATAGTGGCCAGACTGACGTAGCGTGCAAGAGCGGGATCGAAGGGCGGTTGTGTAGCCATGTGAGTTGATGCACTCCAACGCTATTCGGACGAGCTTTCGAGCAGTGTGCGACCGGCAGCCGCGAGTCGATACGGTGAAATGGAGACGTGAGCGCTCAGGGCCTGCAGGTCACGCCATGCCCGTGCGAAGTCATCCTCCATCGCGATGGCCGTCATGCCTGCAAGTCGTGCCAGATCGCCGATGGCTGCGTAGAGCTGTGACAAGCACAGGCAGCATGTTGCCGTGATTTCTGCCAGCTCGTGAGCCGCAAGCGCGTGATTGGCGAGCACCTGCTGCCAGACATCCGCGGCGAGCGCATGCACTCGTGCCTGTGCAAAGCGCCACTGGGCGTGACTTTCCGCGTAGCGGCTTTGCGCAAGCGGATCCTCGATGAGCGGCACACGTGACACCGAGCTTTTCTTCACGCGCGCCAGCGCCGCAAAGGATTGCAGTGCGTGTCGGGCAATGCCCAGCGCGACGGCGGCGATCGGGAATTGTGTCAACACATCGAACGGCAGGCGATACAACGGTCCGGGTTCGCGGGGTGCATCCGTGAGGACGGAGAACGTGTGCTGCTCCGGCACGAATGCGTCGACGACTTCGAAGTCATGGCTGCCCGTGCCACGCAACCCGCTCACATTCCACGTCGGAATGATCGTGACCTGCGCCGGCGTGAACGCCATGGCGCGGATCAGCGGTATGCCCTCGGGACTCGTGACGGGCACACCCTGGTTCGTGACGACACAGTTCGCGGTGAACGTGCTCGCGTAGTGAGCGCCGCTGGCATAGCGCCACCGTCCACTCGCGCGATAGCCACCGGCTACTCGTTCGGCGCGGCCATCGGGCGCGCCGGAGCCCGCGATGAGCGCTTCTCTGCGCGCAAAGATTCGATCCGCTGCGTCCGCATCGAGGTAGGCAGCGAACAGTCCGCCGCCTGCGCCGATCATTACGGCCCATCCAACCGATCCATCCGCCGCGGCAACTGCTTCGTAGACTTGCAGCGTGTGCGGCAGATCGAGCTCGAGTCCGCCATGACGTTGCGGAATCCACAGCCGAAACAGCTCAAGCTCGATCAGGCTGCGCACGACTGCATCGGGCAGGCGGGTGAATTGCTCGGCTTCATGCGCCTGCCGACGCCACAGCGGAGTCAGGTCGTGCACGCGTGCGAGGAGCTGATCCATCGATTGCTGTGGCATGTATCCGAGGTGTTATGTGTACAGTGGTTCAGTGCAAAACGTGTGCGCTGTCTCAATTCGAACACGGCGAAGCTCGACGATGTCCCTATGCGTTGACGTGGGCGGAACCTTCGATCGGATTCAACGTTGCGATGTCACGGGGGTTTTGCCAATGCTCGAATGTTCGGATCGCCCAATGCGCTCTCAGTATGAGAGCAATCTGACCATCCTCGGCGCGGACCCGGCGCTCGAGGTCGTTGCAGTGGCTCTCGTAAAAACGTTTCCGCTGCCGCAGAGCAAGCCCGACGAGCAGATGGATCGCCTGCTCCACGCCCTCGCGAACCTCGAAGACCGCTGACACGCGGCACGCATCATCGCACAAGAACCCAGCCTCTCCGTCCGCATCTTGCCGTGGCGCTGAAGTGAAATCGCTGATTGCTTGTGCCACTCCGCCGGCATGGTTGGCGGAAGAGGGCGGAAGAGGATGCGGGAGCGGTCGCCTTATGTGTGGGGTGATCCGGATCGCATCCAGCAGATCCTGTGGCACGTCCTCACGAACGCAATCAAGTTCACGCCGGAGCACGGCCGGGTCAGCCTGAAGGTGACCCGCAGCGCGCGCCATGCCTGCGTGTTCGTCGAGGACAGCGGTATTGGCGTGGCGCCGCAGTTTCTGCCCTACGTGTCGATCGCTTCCGCCAGGCCGACGCCAGCTCTACGCGCCGCTTTGGCGGCTTGGGGCTGGGCCTGACGATCGTGAAGGAGTTGATGTCGTTGCACGGTGGCAGCGTGCACTCCGAGAGCGATGGCCTCGGGAAAGGATTGAGGGTTTCCCTGGAGTTTCCGGTGCCGGCAGTCCTCGACCAGCCGGGCTCCTGGCTCATGCGGCGGGCCGGTGTCGAGTTGCCCGGCACGCGCCTCGACGGCATTTCAGTCCTCGTGGTCGATGATGAGCCGGATGTACTGACGTCGATCGAAAATGTGTTGCGGCATCACGGCGCGCGCGTGTTGACAGCGAGCAACGCGGCCGATGCGCTCACGCTATTGCAGGAACATCATCCGACCGTGCTCCCGGCGGACATCGCCATGCCGGATCGCGACGGCATCGAGCTGATGCGCGCCATCCGCAATCTACCTACGGTGCACGCCAAGATTCCGGCCGCCGCACTGAGCGCGCATTTGGCGACTGAGTTCGAGGTGGGTGCGCGCACGGCTGGATATCACTTGTACATCGAGAAGCCGGTCAAACCGGATGAGCTCGTTGGACGCATCTCGATGCTCGCCGCCAACGACGCGTTGCACTGATGCCCGGCGTGCATGTTCTGGTTGCCGACGACTACGGCGACAGCCGCGAGATTCTGAACATCATCCTCGATGCCGAAGGTTATCGCACGACGCTTGCGGCCGATGGGGCAGAGGCGCTCGAGAAGGCTCAGCAGGATCCGCCAGACATCATCCTCATGGATGTATTCATGCCGATCCTGGATGGCCTGGCGGCGACCCAGGCGCTGAAAGCCAATGAACAGCTGTCCCGCATCCCTGTGATTGCGTACACGGCGAAGCCCACCGACATCGAGGGTCACCGCGACCTCTTCTTCGACGTGCTCGCGAAGCCTTGTGATCCAGATCGGTTGCTGACGGTTCTCAGGCGGGCCAGCGCCACTCCTGGAGGGAGCGGTTGCGAGCGAGATGGGCTGACCACGCCCTCCGCTGAGAGCTTTCCAGCTAAATCCCTTGATCAGTGCGGCGCGCTGGCTGCAGTTGCCGGACGCCTGGCATAGATGCCGTACGCCAGAATCACCGCGTAGCACAGCGCCGGCACGAAGAGCGCGAACTTCAACGTGTTCATGTCGGCCACGTGACCGGTCAACGGCGGCAGGATGGCACCGCCGACGATCGCCATGCAGATGACGCCCGAGCCTTCCGGCGCACGCACGCCCAGGCCCTCGCACGCCAGCGAGAAAATCGTCGGAAACATGATCGAGTTGCACAGTCCCACGGCCAGCAGAGTCCACCCGCTGACTGCGCCGACCATGTTGGCCGAGATCAATAACAACGCAATTGTCGTCCCTGCTGCGCACGCCAACACCTTCCCAGGCGAGCTGAGTCGCAACACATAGGCGCCGATGAATCGACCTACCATCGCGCCACCCCAGTAGTAGGGCACGTGCTTGCCGGCCGCCTGTTCGGCCAATCCCATCACGCTCGGCTGCATCAAGTAGTTCACGATGAGCGAGCCGATCGATACCTCGGCGCCCACATACAGAAAGATACACAGCGCACCGAAGGCAAAGCGCGGGCGCTTGAGCAGCGTGAACGCGTGCAGCCAACTGACTTGCCGCACGCGGGTTTCGACGAGGCTGCTTCGTTGTTGCCAGACCGCTGCCGCCACCAGACACAGAACGATGGCCAGCCCGACATAGGTGCGCACGATGACGTGCGTTTCCTGAGTGCGATACGTGTCGAGCGCCTCACCGGAGAGAGTGCTGGGGTCAACCGTTGCGAGTGAGCCGAGAATCAGGATCGAGCCGACGTAGGGAAAGATCGTAGTGCCGAGCGAATTGAACGCCTGCGCGAACGTGAGCCGGCTCGGTGCGGACCGCTGCTCGCCCAGCATTGAGATCAACGGGTTGGCGACAACCTGCACTATGGTGATGCCGCTCGCGAGCACGAACAACGCGAACAGGAAGACGGAGAACGAACCCGACGAAGACGCCGGCACGAAGAACAAGCAGCCGGCCGTCATGGTGAGCAGACCGATCACGGCGGCGCGCATGTGCCCGGTGCGCTCGACGATCATCGCGGCGGGATTCGATACGATGAAGTACGCGGCGAAGAAGGCGGACTGCACCAGCATCGCCTCCGCATACGAGAGGATGAACAGCTCTTTCAGCTTCGGAATGATGACGTCGTTGAGGCTGGTGATGCCGCCGAACACGAAGAACAGCGCGAAGACGAACATCCGCAGATGGGGTGCATAGGACGGCGCGCTGACAGTGTCACTCGTGCTGGGCGGCGGCGGAGCAGTGTGCGCGACCATGTGATGCTAGCTCACGTGTCCCAAGCCAAGTGCAGCGAGCGCACGCCACACGTTTTTCCGGGCACGAGCACCGGTGTCGTGCCCTCCTTGATCCTGAACTCGGGAATGCGCTCGAGCCACTGGGTCAGGAATACGCGCAGCTCGGTGCGTGCCAGGAATGAACCGATGCATTGATGCGTGCCACGGCCAAAGACCAGGTGCCGGTTGTCCTCGCGCTCGAAATCGACGGTGAATGGGTCGGGATAGCGCCGCTCGTCCAGGCCGGCGACGGTGCCGAGCAGCTGCACGATATCGCCCGCCTTGAAGTCGACACCGTTGTAGCGCATGTCTTCGATCACGACTCGCGCGCTCACCGTGATATGGAAACGGCGCATGAGCTCTTCGAGCGCATGCTTGATGTTGTCGGGTTGCTGCAGCAGTTGGCGGCGATGGCTGGGATTGCGTGCCAGGAACATCGCGATGAAGCTCAACATGCTGGCCACGGTTTCCACGCCGGCGGCGATCATCAAGCAGCCGAGGACGACCAGCTCTTCCTGATTCAAGGCGCGGCCGGACTCGATGCGGCCGTTGAGCATGGCGGTGAAGAGGTCCTTGCCCGGACTGGCTCGCCGTGCGGGCAGTACTTTGCCGCCCACGTAGTCGGCGAGCTTTGCGAATGCCGACTCGAGGACCGCCGGATCCGCGGCGCGCACCATGTCATCGGAGAACTGCAGCAGCTCCGGTCGATCGGACAGCGGCAGATCGAGCAGGCTCATCAGAATGTAGATGGGCATCTTCTCGGCGAAGTCGTGTGTGAAGTCGCATTCGCCGTCGGCGTAGAAGCCGTCGATCAGCGCCGCAGTGAGATCGACTGCTCGTTGCTCCAGATCGCCCACGTACTTCGGTGTGAAGAAGGGCATCATCAGCTTGCGATACTCGCCGTGCAGCGGCTCATCCGACTCCAGCAGCAGGATGTTCACCGGGCTCTTCGGCAGGCTCGAGTAGTAGCTGGAGAACTGGGTGTGATTGCCGATGATCTCGTGCATGTCGGCATAGCGGGTGACGACCCAATGCCCGCCGTTGCGCGGCGTATAGAAGATGTCCGCGTCCTGCTGCGCTTTCCGGTGGCTGACGAAGAAGTCCGTCTCACCTCGCGTGTCGAGATAGTCGAAGTCTCGAACCACGCTCGGGGGCACGTGCGCAGGAATGCTGGCGTTCGACACAGTCGCCTCTTAAGTCATCCGGCAAGTTGCAGGGTAGCGCAGGTTCCGTCGGTACTACGGACGCGATCATCCGCCTGACGCCGCCATCCGGATCCGTGCGAAGATCCGCCCCGTCGGCTGTGAGGCAGCGCCCGCAGCTGTAAACGGGCGAGACAGCCGCGCCGATCGGGGGACTTTCGATGAAGAACAACGAGCCCGGCACAGCCGGTGGCCGGTTCACGGGATTGCAGGCCCTGCTGGATCGTGCGTTTGCACGCATCGCCGTCTGGTCGAGCCAGCACACCTGGATTGTGCTCGGTATAGCGTTCGCGCTGCTGCTGGTGGGGTTGTATGGCGCCTCCAAGGTGCGCATGGACAACAGCCTCGATTCGTATTTCGACGAGCAAGACCCCGCCTTCCGCCACTACAAGAACTACATCCAGGAGTTCTCGTCGGATGAGGTGATCTACCTGCTGTACTCGGCGCCGGGCCGCGAACACGGGCCGTTCGATCTGCACGTGATGAAGCAGATCGATCAGCTCACGCGCGCCATCGAGGCCGAAGTGCCGTTCGTGCGCAAGGTGACGAGCCTTGCAAACGTCGAGTTCATCGAAGCGGAAGGCGACCTCATTGAAATCCACGCGCTGATGGAGGATTTCCCTGAAGCGCAGAGCGAGCTGCTGCACCTGCGCGATCTGGCCGTCAGCAAGCCGATGTACGTCGGCAGCGTGGTCAGCAACGATGCGAAGCACGCGGCCGTCGTGGTCGAGATGTCGCGTACCAGCACCGATCCGATCGAGCGCCTGCGCCTGGATCCGAACGGTGGCGACGATCTGCCCAACCTCTATCCCCAGGCCCCCGATACCAAAATGCGGGAGATCCTGGCGCGGCCGGAATACCAGGGCATCGACTTCAAGATCTCGGGCGATGTGCCCATGAACGCCGCGTACAACATCCTGCTGGGCGCCGACATCAACAACCTCACGCTGATCACGTTCGTGCTGGTCGGTGTCATGAGCGTCGTGTTTCTCGGCGTGCGGCCTACGAGCCTGTTCGCGCCGTTGCTGGTGGTCCTGCTCTCGCTCGTGCTGACGTTGGGCTTCATGGGCCTGGTGGGCTACAAGGTCACGTTGTTCTTCCTGATGATCCCGACGCTACTGTGCGCCATGGGGGTCGCGCAGGCCGTGCACGTGCTGCTCGCGTGGCAGCACAACCGTGCGGTCGAGCCCGACAAGATCGAAGCCGTGCGACGCACGATCATCAAAGTCGGCACGCCCTGCCTGCTGGTGGCCGCGACGGATGCAATCGGCTTTGCCGGCGTCGGCGTGTCACACCTGCGCTCGCTCGCTGACATGTCGAAGTACGCGGCGTTCGGCGTGATGATGACGTTCGTGCTGTCGATGACACTGTTGATCACGTTCGCGGCACGCAGTAACAGCGCGCGTAAACATCCGGCGCCCGCGCCGGCTATCCGCTGGCTGGGCAGCGTGATGCCGGGGCTCGTCGCATTCAACCTGCGCCACTACAAGAAGACGTTGCTCATCTTTGCAGGCGTGTTGGCCGTAGCGGGCGCGGGCATCTACAAGCTCAAAGTCGATTTCAACTTCCTGCACGAGTTCAAGCCGCACATCGAGTGGCGGCAGCACACGCAGTACATCAACGACAACATGGGTGGGCTGCTCAGCGTCGTCTACCTCTTCGATACCGGCACGCCGGATGGGGTCAAGGACATCGAGTTGCTGCGTGAGGTCGAGGGTCTGCAGCAGGTGGCTGAAAGTCAGTCCGTCGCACAGGACAGCATCTCCGTCGTCGACATCGTGAAAGAGCTGAACCAGGCTTTTCACGGCGGCGATCCGGCGTACTACCGCTTACCGGAGGATCGCGACACGCTGTCGCAACTGTTGCTGGTGTACGAGCTATCGGGCGGCAAGGAGATGAACGACGTCCTGAACCTCGATCGTTCCAAGACGGCGCTGCAGATTCGCCTGAAGCTCGTCGCCGCGAGCGAAGTGCGCGAGTTCATGGATAAACTGAATCACTATCTGCAGGTCCATCCGCTCAAGACCGCGAAAGTCGAGATCAGCGGCATCGGTTATCTCTGGGTGCAGATGGCCCAGTACATCAGCGACACGCAGATCCAAGGTTATACGCTGACGTTCGCCTTGATCATGGTGACGATGATGATTGCATTCGGCTCGGTGCGTCTGGGCGCGCTCGCGATGGTGCCGAACGTATTCCCGATCGCGGTCGTGCTCGGCTGCATGGGCTGGCTCGATTGGCATCTGGACTATCTGCGCTTGCTGTTCGCCACGATCGCGATCGGCATCGCCGTGGACGACACGATCCATTTCACCTCATGCTACAAACGGGAATTCGAACACTGCGGTCGTTACCGCGAGTCGCTGGAGCGCACGATGTCGCAAGTGGGGCCGGCGATGGTGTCGATGACGATGATCCTCATCGTCGCGCTCTCGGCCTATTACGCCTCCTCGCTGGCGGTGATCGCGAGCTTCGGCTTCCTGCTGACGCTGACGATCGCGGTGGCGGCCATCTCGGATCTGCTGCTGATGCCGGCGCTGCTGTTGTGGCTCAAGCCGTTCGGCGCAGAACGCGCTGTGGAACCGGGGCTGGTGGCGGGGGGTGCCACCGCTACGACGTAGCAGGTTGCTGTCAGGGATCCCCTTTATCCATCCAATCGACAACCAAGAGGATTTGCGCCTTGAGACTCGAACTTGCTCATAGCCGCATCGTTGCCGCCGCGCTGATGTTCGCTGCACCGGCCATTGCGTGTACCGCGCTGGCTGAAACGGCTGAGGAAAAAGGCCTGCGGATTGCGCGCGACGCGGACGACCGCATCAACGGGTTCCAGGATTACACCTCCACGCTGAGCATGACGCTGAAGACCAAGGCCGGTCAGCAGGCCGTGCGAGAGCTGCGGGTGAAGGTGCTGGAGGTGCAAAACGACGGTGACAAGTCGCTGACCATCTTCGATCAGCCGCGCGACGTCGAAGGCACGGCGCTGCTGACGTTTGCGCACAAGGTGGCTGACGACGACATCTGGCTGTTCCTGCCGGCGCTCAAGCGCGTGAAGCGCATTGCGGGCAGCAACAAGTCCGGCCCATTCATGGGCAGCGAGTTTGCGTTCGAAGACATCAGCTCGCAGGAAGTCGAGAAGTACACCTACAAGTATTTGCGTGAGGACACTCACGACGGGCAGGCATGTCACGTCGTGAATGCCGTGCCGGTGGACCGCAATTCCGGTTACTCGCGGCAGGAAGTGTGGCTCGACAAGGCGGAGCTGCGCGCCGTGAAGGTGGATTACTTCAATCGCCGCGGCGATCACCTCAAGACCATGGTGGCCTCGGACTTCAAGAAGTATCTGGACCGCTTCTGGTACCCGGACCGCATGCTGATGACGAATCATCAAAGCGGCCGTTCGACGGTTCTCGAGTACAAGAACTATCGCTTCCGCAACGGCTTCACGGAGCGCGAGTTCGATCAGGCCAGCCTCGAGGGAGCGCGCTGATTCCATCGATGCACACGCAGGCCATTGCGCTGGGCACGGCGCTCGTCGGTCTTTCTTTCATGGCCGAGGCGCAGGCGCCGAAGCTCAAGCGCTCGCTCGAGCTGTCCGTCGAGGCCCGCGGATTCCTGCACGACGGGCAGTTTCCGCGGCAGAAGGGCAGCGGGTTATCTGTGTCCGCGGAGCCCGAGTTCGACTACGCCGTGCGCGAGCACGCAACGCTGCGCTTCGTCCCGTTTGCGCGGTGGGACCAGCACGACGATGAGCGCACGCACGCGGACATCCGCGAGCTGTCGCTACGGTTACGCCACCGTAACCTCGATGCGGTTGTCGGTGTCAGCCGTGTGTTCTGGGGCGTCATCGAATCGGTGCACCTGGTCGACATCGTCAATCAGACGGATCTCGTCGAGAATCCCGACGGCGAAGAAAAGCTCGGTCAGCCGATGCTCAACCTCATGTGGAGCACTCCCTACGGCAATCTGTCGGGCTTCGTGCTGCCGTACTTTCGCGAGCGCACATTGCCGGGCAGTAAAGGGAGGTTGCGCGCCGGGTTGCCCTACGACGATGGCGATGCCATTTACGAAGCCGACGCCGAGCAAGAACACGTGGACGCGGCTTTGCGTTACGCGCTCTCCACGGGTGCCATCGATCTGGGCCTGTCGCATTTCAAGGGGACGGCGCGCGAGCCGCGGTTCGTTGTGCGCAACATGGCGAGTCGTGCCGTCCTCACACCGGTTTACGACTTGATCGATCGCACCGGGATCGATCTCAACGTCGTGAGCGGCGCGTGGCTGTGGAAGCTCGAGGCCGTGCATCAGACCGATCGCGCGGATGACTACTCTGCTGCGGCGGCAGGCTTCGAATACACCTATTCGGGCGCATTCGGCAGCGCCTGGGACGCGGGCGTTCTTCTGGAATTGCTGTGGGATGAGCGCGGCGAGGAGGGCGGCTCGGCATTCCAGGACGATCTGTTCCTCGGTACGCGCTGGTCTGGCAACGATGTGGAAGGCACAGAGTTGCTCGCTGGTGTTGCGTTCGATCTGGATCACAGCGGTTACTTCGCAACCGTGGAAGCCAATCGCCGGGTAGGTGCTGTCGGCAAGCTCGTGCTCGAGGCACGGTTTTTCGCGGGCGGAGCGACGGACGATCCCCTCACAGCATTCGAACGCGACGACTACGTTCAGCTCGAGTACACGCATTTCTGGTAGCACGTTGCTGCATCGCTGGAATGCTGCACAGGCAGCGAATTGTGCTGGGAATGCGGATTGTTAGGCACTTCAGCTCCACACGAGAGTGCGTTGACGCACTGGTGCGAGTGATTCGTGTGACGTTTCTCTCACACAAAGTAGTGTGTGCGAAGTCAACCTATCGTAGACTTCATCCCCGTCTTAAGTTGAATCGCTCTAGGTCGATCCGATGTCGTGGACACAACGGAGACTGACGCTCACGGACGAACACGCACGGTCTCAAGCGTGCCCGAGTTGCCGCCGATATCGACGCGACTACCGCACCTATCACCCTCTGAGCGTTTCATCCCGGTTTTTTTAGTAGAGGAGTAAATCTAGTGTCACGCCGAGTCATCGTTACTGTAGCTCTCTCGTTGTTGTCCGCCGGCAGCGTTCTCGCCGCTGAGACGCCGCTGGTTGCAACGCTTTCGAAGCCGATCGACAAGCAGAAGCCCGTTCTGGCTTCGATGATCTGGCGTTGCGAGGCGACGACGTGCACGAGTGCATCCCCGTCCCAGGGCTCTCCCAGCGCTGCCTGCCGCGCTGTGGCCAAGCGCTTTGGACAAATCGTTTCCTTCACCTCGGACAAGGGTGAGTTCTCTCAGGACGAACTCGCTCAGTGCAACCGGGGCCTGGACGCGAAGTAAGTCGTAGGCGCTGCAGGCCGGCTTGGATCAAGCCGGCCTGCAAAGCGCTGTCGTGAATGTCGCGATCGCCGATTAGAGATTGGCGATGGCCTTGTCACCCGCAACGTGGTGCAAGTGCTTGTGTAGAACTTCCTCGAGTCGATCGCTCAGCAACGGTTTGGTGAGGAAGTCGTCCATTCCGGCCGCCAGGCAACGCTCCAACTCACCGACCATTGCGTGTGCCGTCAGGGCGACGATCGGCGTGTGCAGCTCTCCCGTTTCCAGTTTGCGTATCCGGCGCGTGGCTTCGTAGCCATCCATGTCGGGCATCTGCAAATCCATCAGGACGAGATCGAAGCTGTTCTGCTCGAAGATCTCGACGCCCTGTGTTCCATCCTCTGCCAAGGTCACGCTGCAGCCGAGTCGTTCCAGAAACCGCTGAGCGACCCGGTTGACGGCGTTGTCTTCGATGACCAGTACGCGCCGTGTGCTCGATGCGCGTGCGTGCACGGGCGCGGAACGACGTGCCACCACCATCGGCTGCGTCTGCGAATGCCACTCGCTCGATTCATGCGCGAGTACTTCCTGCAGGCACGACAGCAGATCGCTCGAGCGTACGGGCTTTGCCAGATGTCCCGCGAAGCCGAGGCGAGCGAAGCGGTGCATGTTGTCGCCGCGATCGATGGGGTTAAGCACGACCACGCGTGCCTTCGATAAGTCCGGATCGGCCACGATGCTCCGGCCAAGCTCGAGACAGGCGTCCTGCGGCAGCTGCAAATCGGCAAGCACCACGTCATAGAGGCGGCGCTCTCGCGCAGCGGTCGCCATCAGTCGCAAGGCGGTCGTGATGTTCCCGGCTCCGTGAGCTTCGTAGCCGAAGCGTCGCAAACGGGATGTCAATGCGTCGCACTGTGTCGCACTGTCGTCGACGACGAGAACGCGACCCAGTGTCGAGGTCCGCGCCTGGTATGGCTTTGCCGTGGCGCACGGGATGTGGAACCAGAAGCTGGATCCGCGTCCTGCCGTGCTCTCCACACCGACTTCACCGCCCATCATCGTGACCAGCCGGCGAACGATGGAAAGCCCCAGGCCTGTCCCGCCGAAGCGCCGCGTCGTGGATGAGTCCGCCTGAACGAACGGCTCGAACAGGGTCTTCAGCGCCTCAGGCGCGATGCCGATACCCGTGTCCCGTACTTCGAACCGCAGCAGCGATGCTTCGCCATACGACCGATGCGTGAGGCGGATGACCACTTCACCCGTGTGCGTGAACTTCACGGCATTAGCTGCGAGATTGATCAAGCACTGTTTGAGTCGTTGACCGTCGCCCCAGATGAGCTCGGGCACATCCGGTGAGGTTGCTACGATGAGCTCGATCTGCTTAGCCGCTGCCTGCGGCGACAGCAGGGCGGCCACATCCTCCAGGAGGTCGCATGGATTGACCTCAGTGGTATCGAGCTCCAGCTTGCCCGCCTCGATCTTGGAGAAGTCGAGAATGTCGTTGATGACGGCCAACAGCGAACCTGCGCTCACGCGGATCGTGTCGGCATAGTCGCGTTGGGTGCGATCCAGGGACGTATCCAGGAGCAAGTCCACCATGCCGATGATGCCATTCATCGGCGTGCGGATCTCATGGCTCATGTTTGCAAGGAAGTCGCTCTTCGCTCGATTCGCGCTTTCGGCGGCTTCTCGCGCGGCGATGAGCGAATGCTGATGTTGTTTGCGCTCGCTGATGTCTTCGACGGTGCCTTCGTAACACACCACTTCGCCGAGCTCATCCATCACGGCGCGCGCATTCTCGGAGATCCAGATGATCCTGCCGTTGCGACGATGCACTTCCGACTCGAAGTTGGTGACCATCCCCTGCAGGCGGATCTGCGTCATGAACTCTGCGCGGCGTGTCGGGCTCACGTAGAGCTGATGACCGATGTCGGAGAGCGTGGCGATCAGCTCCGCGGGCGAGTCGAATCCATAGATGCGTGCCAGCGCCGGATTCGCATCCATGTAGTGCCCATCGACGCTCGTGCGAAAAATGCCCTCGACGGCATTGTCGAACAGCGAGCGATAGCGCCGCTCGTTCTCACGCGATGTGAGCTCGGCCTGCTTGTGCGCGGTGATGTCGTAGAGGATGCCCTCGAGGGCATAGAAGGTGCCGTCGTCATTGAACAGGCCGACGCCGCGCTCCGTGACCCAGCGCGTCTGGCCATCGGCCCGGATCAATCGGTATTCGACCTGGAAGCGGACTCTGGCAGCGAGCGCTGCGTGTATGGCATCGCGTACGCGCTGGCGATCGTCGGGATGAATGAGCTGCTCGAACGATATCCGGCGGTTGAACAGAAGATCCTGTGGTTGATGGCCGGTGAGGCGCAGACACCCTTCGCTCACGAACTCCAGCGTCCAGTGCTCGTCGTCGCGACAGCGATAGACCATCCCGTCCAAATTGGCGAGCAAGGTCTGAAGCATGCGCGCGGATTCCCCGTGAATCCCGATGTCGGCTGGCATGTTGCTAATCAAAACCGCGGTCGAAGATGGGAGCGAGGCTAGCAAATTGGCCCAGCCGGTATTCGCAGTGGGTCTCAATCTTCAAAGCCGGCGGTTGAAGTTTTCGGCGGTCTGTGCGCGTGCTGCACGAGTAGTGAACATGGTCCCGAAATCACGCACCAAAGCGGATCAAAAGTGTGCGTGACTGTCCTGCACGGCGGCTTACGCTCGTCCGCGAGGGGCTTCTCTGGCGATACCGAATTGCTCGACGTACTCATCGAAAATGGGCGGTAGCCGAGCCCGGCTCAAGCCGAATTCTTCCAGGCTGTATTCGTGCTTGCCGACCTGCTTCCGCAGAGCCCGTTGTTTGTCGAGTGCCTGGCGCATGCGCAGCTCGATCTCAGGTGCGATTTCCTCGCCCATGAAGCGATACAGCCCGCAGATCTCCGCGATGGGATCTTCCACGAAGCGCGAATAATGAAAGTCGAGCACGGGTGTTTCGGGGTGTCGTTGCCGCAGTGAGCAGGCACCCCGAAGGCTCGCGGCAACGATGGAGAGTGTTTCCTGGCCGGTATAAGCGGGGCTCAGGCCCGCATTGAACTGCTTCGTGAGGTGAAAGCTCGCGCTGCACGAGGAGCCGAGCGGCACGACGGGATCGCGATGAGTCAGCACGATGCGAGCATCGGGATAGACGCTCAGCAGCTCATCCAGGAATGCCGCATGCATTGGGAACTTGAGTATCCACTGACCCGGCGCTCGTGACTGCATCACCTGCAGCGCGCGGCGATGATGACGATAGGCATCGAGTAAATTGGCTTCGTGAAAGAGCCAGTCGAAATATCGGGGCACGGCTGTGAGGATCAGCCACGGATACGATTTGAAATCCTGCCCCAACAGCCACACGCATTCGCCGGGCTCATCGCCCAACTCCACGTGATAGCGATGATCGAGGAAACCCGAGGCAAGCGCCGCGTTCACTTCCGCCACTTTCTGTGCGATGCGCGGATCGTCGCGCAGATGCGCTGCTTCGACGGGCGGCACTTCGCGATTCGACTCCCAGATGCCGTACACGCGATGTTGAGGATCCAGCGCCAGAAGGTTCAACAGCAGTGTCGTACCTGCGCGCGGCAGACCGGTGATGAAGACCGGACGCTGCACAGGACGATCAAGCACTTCAGGGTGAGCCGCGATCCAACCATCGATGGAGAAGCGCGCCGCGAGCGCATCGAGCACCCAGCCTTCTGCAGCTTGCCTGCCGAATTCCGTGACGGTGGGACTGAGCGCGAAATCCTCCAGGAACTTGTCCAAGCCGACTCGATAGGTGCCACCGCTGTCAGGACAACCACAGCGTTGTGCTGCGCGCGCAATCAAATCATCTGCGTTCACCTTCGCTCCCCCTCAGCGATGTGCGCTCAGTGCGCTGGATGCGTTTCGAGCACGCGCCTGATCTCCGGTAGCAGCGCATCGCGCGCATCCTCGTGCATCTCGGGCGATGGGTAGTACCAGTTGTGCGACATCTGCGGCAGGTTGACGAACTCGGCGCCCAGCGCGCTGTGCTCCAGCTGTTCCTTCAACGGCTTTCCTGTGAACCGACTGACCAGTGCCTGGCCCATGCCACGGGCACTCAGGCACTCCGCATAGCCAGCGCAGGCAGCGGCAACCTGACGCACGCTGGCGCCGTCCACCAGATGCGGGAAGTCACCCATGAGTCCCTCGACGAAAGCCCCGTTGTCCGCTCCGCTGCGGATCACTTCGGCTTGCTTCTTCACGGCCTCCATGTCGATCTGATACTCGGGCTTGCGCCGCGAGTAGTAGAAGAAGATCACGGGCACGGTGATGCGCGAGATGAGATCGAGAGAAATGTCGACCCAAGCCTTACGTGTCTCATCGACATACCGCAGTGCATTGTCGAGCTCTTCCACGACCACGCGTTTCCATCCAGCCCACGAGGGAATGCTGTCGCCGACCTTGCGATCGATGACGAACTCGACATAGCCATCCGGTTCGAAACGCGAGTTTCCTGCGTGACGAGCTGCCATGCACTGCAGAATCACGAAGCGGCCGCGATTCATCGCTTCGAGCAGCTTGGGATACTGCGTATAGAAGCCCGGTCCCGCACCACCGACCGCGAGATTCAGCGAAGGCATGCCGAGCGATTCGGCGAGCAACGTCGGAAACGGTTTCGCGTAGAAGGCCCCGTAGGTCTGGACGGCGCCGAGGCATGAGAAATAGCTGCCGGGTGCCGCGCGAAAGGGATTGAGCGGCGGTCCACGGAACGGAATCTCGCAGCCATCGACGTAGAACCGCTCGTAATCGACGAGCTCATAGTCGCGTGGCTGATAATTTGGGTACCACAGCTTCATGGTTTCTCTCCCCTCACGAGTGCGACGATGTTCAGGTGCGCTGCAAAGCGCGTTTGAGCCCTGCGATGGAGTCACGATAGAACGGCTCGATGATGGCGGCGAGATCTTTCTCGGGTATCGACAGCTGTTCGGCCTTCGAAACCCACGTGAGCTCCGTCTTGTTCTCGCTCAACGCGCGCAAAGACATTTCGCCGACGACACCTGTTGCTGGAAGAATCGTGGGATCCTGTAGTGCGTACGCCAGGCGATATGTGCCCGGATCGCAGAACGTGAGTTTCTCGCGCGTCACTCCGCCGAGCGCGCGTACGGTGCGCACAGCGCCAACACCGAAGCCTTCCAGCGTGCAACTCTCGGCCGCGGGCATCCACAATCGCAATGCGCCGAAGCCGGCGATCACGCCCCAGACCGCGCCGATCGACGCATCGACCACGTCGACGACTCGCACGTATTCCATCGAGACACCTCAATTGCGTGATTGCATTCGAGGTTCTATCACGAGTCGAAGTGTCTTTCACTGTGTGCCGCCGCAGCGGCATCGCACCACGACGTTAGAGCTCGATCTGGCTGCCGATTCAATCAGTCGATGAGTGGGCTCCCGAAGCCGGTGTCGGGTATCGGTTGTTGGATCAGTGATGCACACTGGCTCTCGTCGGCCCACCATTGACGGAGCCAGTCATGTCGATCCAGCTCAACCACACCATCGTTCCCGCGCGCGATGCACGTGTGTCCGCCTCGTTTCTTGCGGAGATTCTGGGGCTGGACACGCCGACGCGCTTCGGTCCTTTCTGGGCCGTTGCGCTCTCCAATGGCGTAACGCTCGATTTCCAGGATTCGGACGAGGCGCTGCCCATCGAGCACTATGCGTTCCTGGTGAGTGAAGCAGAGTTCGACGTGATCTTCGCGCGCATCAAGTCTCGTGGACTCGAATACTGGGCGGATCCTGCGCATCGACGGTCGCAGGAGATCAATCACAATGATGGCGGTCGGGGCGTCTATTGGAACGATCCGAACGGACACTACCTCGAGATCATCACGCGTCCGTATGGGAGTGGCGGTTGAGAACCGCACCGCTACATTCTCTCCCGCATAGCGGGGAGGGTTGGTGGGGCAGCTCAGAGCTACCCGCGCACGTCCAACAGAATTCTTCCCACAGCCTTGCGTTGTTCCAGCAGCTTGAGCGCTGCCACGGCCTGATCCAGCGGATACTTACCGCCGATCATCGGCTTGAGCTTTCCCTCGCGATACCAGCCGAACAGCCGCTGCATCAACTCAGGAATGTCTCCAGGCAGGCGCTTATCGGCCACGGGTTCTACACCGATGATCGCGCCGTTCTTGTTGAAAATGACGTGCATCGGAATCGCGGGAATACCGGCGGAGAATCCGATCGAGAGGAAACGTCCCTTGAAGCTCATCGCGCGCATCGCGGGTTCGGCGTATTGCCCGCCGACGAGGTCGGCGATGACGCTGATGCCGGCTTTGCCGGCAGCTTTCTTGAACTCGCCCGAGAGCATCTTCTGCTGCGTGAGATCCAGATTGGAAGCGCCATAGTTCACTAGCGCATCGGCACCGCGACTCTTCGCGGCGGACAACTTCTCTTCCGTTGAAGCCGCCGCAACCACACGCGCGCCGATTGCTTTCGCCACTTCGACAATGGCGAGACCCACACCGCTGCCCGCACCCAGCACGAGCACGGTGTCATCTGCCGTGAGACTGCCGCGCGTCAATAGCGAATACGCCGCGGTGAAATAGAGAACATAGAAAGCGGCAGCATCATCGAAGCTCATCTCCTGCGGAATGCGACAGATCTCTTGCTGTTGAAACACCGCCTGCTCCGCCCATGCTCCCATCAGGGTCGTGCCCAGCACGCGATCGCCGGGTGCAAAGCCGGAGACACCAGCGCCGACCGCGATCACGGTGCCTGCCGCTTCGGTGCCCGGCACGAGCGGCAGCCCGACCTTCACTTTGCGTCCGAAATGCTCATCGAGCTTCGTCGTGTTGAGCAACGACTTGCCTTCGATGACGCGGATGTCCACGAACTGCACGCTGGCCGCTTCCACGGCCACGAGCACCTCGCCTTCCTCCGGAGTCGGTGCCGCGATCTCGCCGACGGCGATGTTGTCGATCGGTCCGAATTGGCTGCATAGCACGGCGCGCATACACTCTCTCTGCTTCAGAATCGGCACGCACACTATGTTCGTTGCGACGTGCGATGTCATGCGCACTTGGAAGTCAATGAAGGGGGCATCATGCCGCGTCTTGCAGATAAGGTTGCGATCGTCACCGGGTCTGGCCGCGGCATTGGCCGCGCGATCGCGCTCGCGTTCGCAGCGGAAGGTGCCAAGGTCGTCGTCGCCTCGCGCTCGGCCGATACCGTGCAATCGGTGTGTGCCGAGATCGAATCGGGCGGCGGTCGAGCACTCGGTGTGACCTGCGATGTGGCCGACAAAGTGCAGATTCAGGCACTGGTGGCCCGCGCCGTGGAGACGTTCGGCATCGTCGACATCCTCGTGAACAATGCGCAGAGCTTCGGCACGCGTGATGATCCGAAGCCTTATCCACCCCGTCGCGGCGTGGAAGAAAGTCTCGACGAAGAATGGGACTACACGCTGCGCACGGGGTTGATGGCCACGTTGTGGGGCATGCAGGCCGTATTCCCCATCATGAAAGCCAAGGGTGGGGGGAAGATCATCAACTTCGGTTCCATGTCCGGGCAGCGCGGCGAATCACGCACGGCTCCGTACAACGCGACCAAAGAAGCGATTCGAGGGCTGACGCGGACTGCGGCACGTGAATGGGGTCGCTACAAGATCAACGTGAACGTCATCAATCCTGCCGCGCTATCGCATGCCCTGCAGGCCGTGCAACGCGATTTCGGTCTACCGCCCGGCACGGAGAACGCAGGACATATTCCGCTGCGCCGCTTGGGCGATCCGCTCAAAGATATCGCGCCCGTTGCAGTGTTCCTGGCAAGCGCGGATTCCGACTATGTGACCGGCATGACGGTCATGGCGGATGGCGGACTTCTGATGAGCGCTTGATTCGCTAACTCGCCGCGCTGGAATTGTTCGAGCATGGCGCGCACGTTGGCCGCGCCGGCGAATTCGAACATCATGCCTGCCCCACGGCAGCACGAATCGCGCGCACGATTTCGAGCGTATAGCCCGCACGCTCGAGCACCGTCGCTCCTCCGTAGCAGTCGGTGCGCACGTTCGTTTCGGGCCAGAAGAACTGATCGATGAAATAACCGTGCGCGCCGTGCACTTCGACGGTCCAGCCGCGATTCATCGCCGGCATGATGAAACGCGTATTGAGCGTGATGTTCTTGAGGTGAAAGGGTTCGAACAGCGGCGTCAGGTCGAGTCGGCTCATTGCGCGCAGGCTCAAGTACGCCTCAGTTCAGGCGAGTCTACTCGAGCATCTCGGGGAGAGCGGAAATGCGGCCGGGCGGCAGCTGTTGCGGGGCGGCACAAACGAGCGCCCACACACCTCGATCGATTCCTGAGCTCAATGTTCTCGATCCAGCGCGTTCTCGCCCTTGTAGCGACCGGGCGCGAACAGCTCATCGATGGAGCGGCCTGCGCGCAATCCGGCGAGCACCTCGCCCGAGCGATCTGGCAGACCCTCCGTGACCTCCCAGACGCAGGCCATCAACGCCTGGGCCACCCGATCTTCGGCGTCGGCCGCAGGCATGCCGCGTTCGTGCAACACATCGATCGTGTTACGCACGTCGGTGTTGTCTTGCTGGAGGGATTGCATGAGATCGCGCATCAGAAGGTTCATAACATCCGCCCTCGTTTGTTGAATGGACAACGCGGCGCGTGTTGCGTCGTTCCATGGCCTGACGGACATGCATAGCCAACTCGCCTCGTGGCGACCATAGGCGCTTAGACGTACGCGAGTATATGATCCGCGTCCGTAGAACGATCGTTACATTCAGCGAGGGCAGGATAAATGAGCGTCAGATATGGCTACACCGAAGAGCATGATCTGTTCCGGCGTACGGTGCGTGCCTTCCTCGACAAGGAGCTGGAACCCAACTATCGGCGCTATGCGGAGCAGGGCGGTCTCGACAAGGAGTTCTGGCGCAAAGCCGGCAAGGCCGGAATTCTCGGCTCCGCGGTTCCTGAAGAGCTCGGTGGCGCCGGCGGCGACTTCGTTTTCAACGTGATCCTGGCGGAAGAGCTCGGCCGTTCCGTGGGTTCAGCGCTCACCGGCAGCTCGCTGATGGCCGATATCGCAACGCACATTCTGATGTCGTTCGGCAGCCCGGAGCAGAAGGCGAAGTACGCACCCGGGATTCTGTCGGGCGAGGTTTCGCAAGCGATGCCATTGACCGAACCCGATGCCGGCAGCGATCCCACCGCGATCAGGGCGACCGCCGTACGCGAGGGCGACCAGTACGTCATCAACGGTGACAAGTTCTTCATTTCGAACGGTACCGGCGCGGATGTGCTCTACGTCGTCGCGAAGACGGATCCCAGCAAGCGCGGTCGCGGCATGAGCATCATCATCGTGGACGCGAACACCCCGGGCGTCGAACGCCGCAAGATTCCGATGGTCGGTTGGCCGGCGGGTGATACCGGCGAGCTGCACTTCCGCAACGTGCGTGTTCCCGTGTCGAACCTGCTCGGCAAGGAAGGCGAAGCCATGCGCATCCTGATGAGCACGTTCATGGAAGACCGCATCCAGATCGGGGCCCGTTCCCTCGGCGCCGCAGAGCTCGCGCTCAAGCTGACGATCGAATACACGAAGGAACGCAAGGTGTTCGATCAGCGTGTCATCGACTTCCAGAACACGCAGTTCGTGCTCGCCGAGTGCAAGACGGACATCGAAGTGGGCCGCGCGTTCGTGGATCAGTCCATGCGCAAGCTGTTGGACAAGACGTTCACCTTCGAAGAAGGCGCGATGCTGAAGCTGTGGATGACCGAGATGGAAAATCGCGTGGTCGACAAGTGCCAGCAGATGTTCGGCGGTGCAGGCCAGATGCGCGACACGCCGATCGCTCACATGTACACCGCAGCGCGCATCCAGCGCATCTACGCGGGTACCTCGGAGCTGCAGAAGGTTTCGATTGCGAAAGCGTTGATGGCAGATTGAGGAGCGCGTCATGGCCGCGAACGATCGATCGGATCCAGAAGTCGTTGCTCTGCTGAAGCGCGTCGAGGAGTACCGGCGCCTCTACGATTTCAAGGATGCGAAGTTCGATCGCGCGGCCGTCGAGCACTTGTACAAGAAGGATGATGACTTCACCGCGTACGACATCGCCCCGCCAGTCGGCGGATTCGTCGGCTGGCAGCGCTATTCCGTCGCGTGGTACGAGGTGATGAACAAGTACAAGGAAGTGCAGTTCCAGTTCAACGATGACCTGCGCGTGTTCCGCCGTGGTGATGTGGGCTGGTCGAGCGTGTCGTGCAACTGGCATGGCAAGAGCATTGCCGGCGCCGAGTTCCGGAAGGAAATCCGCATCACGCTCGTGTGGGTGAAGGAAGGCGGTTCAGGGGTGATCGCCCATGAACACGCTTCCGCACCGAGACTGACGACGCTGTCGAGCGGCGAACAGGTTTAACGTCCGGACTTCCAGCCCCCTCCCCTGCGTAGCGGGGGAGGAGGCAAGTGCCACACTAAAAGTGCACGCCCACCGTCACACCATACGTGCGTGGCGCGCGCGGCGCATACCGCGTACCTCCATTCGTCGTCTGCGCGATATACGAGAAGCTCTTCTCATCCGTAAGGTTCTGTCCCCATAGGCGCACGTCGTACATTCCTGACGCAGCCGACCACGTCAACGATGCATTCACGTTGTCCGTCTTCGGTTGTTGCGTGGTGTACGTGTTGTCGGGTTCAGCGAAGTAGTCGTCCCGATGTGAGTATGCGACTGCAAGCGACAGGGGGCCGATCGCCGTCGGCATCTCGTAGTCGACACCCAAGCTCACGCTCCATGGCGGTGTTTGAATCGTGTCGTTGCCGCCGAGATCGCACGGCCGCTGAGCCGTCGGTCCAGTTGCGGTCGGATAGGCCGTGAAGTCACAGCCCGACGGAACGGGAACCGGCTCGTTCGGCGGCTGCGGAAAGAATGCTGGTCCGTTCTCGAAGGTGTCGTACTCACCGTCCAGGTACTCGAGACCCAACGTGAACGTCAGGCTTGCGATAGGCGCATAGGCGATGTCGACGTCGATGCCTTTGATCGTCGCAGCGCCACCGTTGAGCAGCTGTGTGCCCGTGGGTGTGATGTTGAACACCTGAATGTTCTTGTAGTCGTAGTAGAACGCTTCCGCGTTCAGTCGCATGGAGCCGTCGAGCAGTTGGCTCTTGAATCCGAGCGTATACGCATCGAGGTGTTCGGGATCCACGGGCGGCGGCAGTGGAGTGGGGCTGCCGAGCGCCACGCCCGCGATGTTGAAAATGCCGCTCTTGAAGCCCCGGTTGTAGGCGGCATACGCCATCAGATCGTCGGTGAACTTGTAATCCACCGCGACACGCCCGGTGAAATCGCCCCAGGAATCATCGTCCTTCCCGGTCGGCGAGCGCGTGGTGCCGAGGTGCCAGTTGCCCTCGAAGTCGCGCCGATCTTCCGTATAGCGAACACCCAGCGTGAGATTGGTCTTGCTCACGATCTCTTTGGTCGCCTGCGCATAGGCAGACAATGAATTGGTTTTCGATCGCCCGTAGATGCCGCCTGTGCCTGCCGGGCCCAGAGCGAGTCCCGTGAAGCGGCCATCGAAGTAAGAGTTGTCGTGAAAATAGAACGCGCCGACCAGCCATGTCATCGATGAGTCCGCAGGCGAGAAGAGCTGCAGCTCCTGACTTTGCGAGCTTTGACCTTGCGGATAGTCGATGGCGTTGAAGAAGTTCGTCGGTGAGCCATCGTTGTCCTGCGTGACTTGCAGAAACTTTGCGTAAGCGTAGGCACTGATGCTCTGCAGCGTGCCCCACGACATCTCGTGGCGAATCTTCGCGGAGGCCTGTTCGAACTCGCGCTCACCGTAGTTATCAGTATTCGTCGTCCCGTCGTAGAAGTCCGCACCCGCAGCGTCAGGCGAGAAGCCGCTGCGAGTAAACGTTCCAGGTCGGACGCGCGCGGGTTGACCGATGTCGCCTTTGAGCCGCTCCACGTTCACGTTCAGGGTCACTGAGGTTGCATCGCTCGGTTTCCACAACAGCTTCGTGCGCGCGCCCCAACCCTCCTGCAGGAACGTTTCAGTGCCCGTAATGATGTTGCGGCCCCACCCTTCGCGTTGATCGCGTCCATACGCCGCGAGATTCACGGCCACGGTGTCGCTCAGTCCTGCCGATCCGTAGACCTGTCCGCCGATCGTGTCGAAGTTACCGTAGCTCACCGCCGCATCGAGCGTGGGCTCATCGGAAGGATCACGCGTGTGCACGTGAATGACACCGCCGGTGGCATTGCGGCCGAACGTGGTGCCTTGTGGACCGCGCAGCACTTCGATCCCTTCGATGTTGTTGAACTCGAACGCGCCCGCAGTGCCGTTCGGCACGTAGACATCATCGACATAGAACGCGACGGACGGTTCGTTACCGATCGTGCTTCCAGGCGTGCCGACGCCGCGCAGGAACGGTGTGGATGCCGTCGGTACTCGATCGAAATTGAGACCCGGCACGGCAGTAGCCAGCGTTTGCGGATCGACAGCGCCGAGCTTGGCGGCATCTTCAGCAGTGAATGCGACGAGCGCGATCGGCACGTCTTGCGCATTCTCGACTCGACGCTGTGCCGACACCACGATCTCCTCGAGCGTGCCCTCAGTCGATGGCTCCGCGCGCTCTTGCGCATGAAGCGTACTGGCGCAGCACAGCCCGACGCTCAACACACCACGACTGACCTTTCCGAAGGCGCGATTTAGAGTCGACATGCGTCCCCCTTTTCCTCGCTCTCGATGGTTTTCGAGCGCTCCTAAATACCGCTGCACGTGTTAGCTTGCTAGGCGAGAGTACGCGTACAGCTCATCGGCCGACTTAGTACGGGCGGAGGCCACATCCAGGTGCGCAGCGCCACAACACAGGAGAAGACGTGGACGCTCAATCAGCAGAGCGCAAAGCGGCAGTCGCAAGTTTCTATGACGCCGTCTCCAGTGGGCACATCGATGCCATAGGCGGCCTGATTGCATCGAGCTACGTGCCGCATGTTGCGGTGTTCCGGGAGGCCCAACTCAATCCAGGTGGCGAGGCGCTTGTCGAACGGCTGCAGCGGCAGCGCCGGATTGGCAGCGAAGTGAAGCGCATGATCGCGGACGGCGATCTCGTATTTGCGCATGTGAAATATGCAGGGAAAGTCCCGGTAGCCGGCGTCGACATCTTCCGCTTCGATGCGGCAGGCAAGATCGCGGAGCACTGGAATATCAGGCAGCCGCTGCCGCAAGACAGCGCTCGTCTCGAGGAGCGTTTCGCGACGCTCGGACGCGCAGCAATGCGGCCATGGGAGCCCGAGCGTTTGAAGAACCGGGTGCGCCAGATGCTGAGCGAGCTCTGGGGCAAGGGCAACGCCGCGCTCGTTCCCGACTTTTATGACGAGAGTTACGTCCAGCACAACCTCGACATGCCGGGTGGCTTTCGCCGCATCCAGGAAATTGTCGCAAACGAAATCCAGCGCTATATATCGGTAACCGGCGGACCCTTCCCGGTGAACGTGCATCGCATCGGCGCCGAAGGCGATCTGGTGTTCGTGCACATCAGCATCTTCATGGCGGGCATCAATCGCAACGAGGGCGTGCGTTCGACCAACGTCGACATCTTCCGCGTCGACGAGAACGGGCGCATGGTCGAGCATTGGGACGTGCTGGAGATGGCGAGCGAGCCGCTGCCGGATGAGAGCACACTGTTCTGAGTCGCGCGGTTTCTAGAATCTTTGAAATGCAAAGAGAGAAGGGGGAAGCGTGGCAGCCAAATTCGAAGGCAAGACCGTCATCGTGACCGGCGGTGCGAGCGGCATCGGCCTCGCTATTGCAAAGGGCTTCGCGGGACAGGGCGCGCGCGTGTGCGTCGCCGACGTCGCGCAGGATCGCTGCGATGCTGCGGCACGCGAGATCGGCGCTGCGGCATTCGGTCATGCGCTCGATGTGCGCGAACGACGCTCGATCGAGAAGCTCGTCGAGGACGTGGCCGGGAAGGCCGGCGGCGTGGACATCCTCGTGAACAGCGCGGGCGTGTTCGGCATGCAGGCGTTCATTGATATCACCGAAGCGGAGTTCGATCGCATCTACGGCGTCAACGCACGCGGTCTGTTGTTCGTCACGCAAATCGTGGCGCGGCAGATGATCAAGCAAGGCCGCGGTGGCGCCATCGTGAACGTTGCTTCGGGTGCGGGCCGACGCGCGTCACCGGGTGCGACGATCTATTCCTCCAGCAAGGCTGCCGTCATCAGCATCACTCAAGCTGCTGCATCGGAGCTGATCCCGCACGGCATTCGCGTGAACGCAATCGCGCCGGGTGCGGTCGCCACGCCGATGTGGAAGCAGGTGGAGCAGGAATTTTCGAAGGTGCTGAATGTGCCGGTGGGCGGTGCCGAAGCCGCGCAGGTGGGGCATACCCCGGCCGGTCGCATGGCAACGCCGGAGGATCAGGTGGGCGCCGTGTTGTTCCTGGCCTCAGCCGAAAGCGCGTACGTGGTTGGCCAGACGCTCAATGTCGATGGTGGCCTGTACATGAACTAGAGAGCCGTTCAGGGGTGACCGAACGGGCCTTGCGGCTGTGCATCGAAAGACCTGCGGACGATAGGTGCGGGCAGCTCGCTGTCGAGTCCCGGTGCACCGGCCAGGCGATACTCGTCCAGCAACCGGTAGACCGCTTCGGCCCTCTGCGGCAACAAAGGCTGTGCGTTTGCACGAGCGCGCTCGATCGCCTCGGACAAACGGTCCAGTTTCTCCCTCCAAGTGGCCATGTTCGCGCTACCCCCTGTTTTAAATCGCTTACTAACACAAGCGGTGCTCGCGTGAAAACTCCCTCAAGCGCATACGGTTACGGCGTACGCGATGTGGAATGCGTCACAAGTCGGCCTGTTGATGCAGCGCGCACTGTCCTCCTGACCTGTACTCCTGACCGATAGAGACATTGCCCTCGGTTTCTCTACTGTGCAGCACGCTGCACTGAAGGGAGATCGAGATGGCGACCGTTTACAAGATTCACCCCGCGATCGGCATCGCACGCGTCGGCAACAGTCCCGATGAGTTCTTTATCGGGCCGGAACGGCTGGGCCAGTACCCCGAGCCGACCGGCGGCTTCAAGGACGACCAGTGTCGCGTGAAGCGCCAGGCCGCGCGCTTCCGCATCTTCGCGCACCACGACGACGGCACCGTTCATGAGATCACGGATGCGGACGCCGAGATCTCCTGGAGCGTTCATCTCGTCAACAAGAAGGCAGCGAACCCCGGGCGCGGCAACTCGGAGTCTGCGTCCGATCTGACCATCGATCCCGGATCGCGCACGACGACGGGGCCGAATCAACGCGAGCTGTTCGACAACGGCAAGATCAGTTTCTCCGGCGCGAGCGCAGTCACCGTGCCGCTCGGCGAGATCCGCACCGACGACGACAATCGCCTGCTCGTGCTGGGCGGCTTCGGCAAATCGGCATCGCCCGTCGGCTCCGGGATGAGCTCGTTCTGGGGCAACGATGATTGGTACGACGACGTCTCCGACGGGCCGGTCACGGCCAGCATTACGCTGCGTTCCGACAACTCGACACCCGCGGTGACGGGCGCCTGGATCATCGTCGGTCCGCCGAAGTTCGCGCCGCAGCAGGAGAGCGTGATCACGCTCTACGATCGCGCCACACAAGCGATGGTCGATGCCGGATTGATCACCGCCCCGACCACGACTTCATACACGAACGATGTGTATCCCGTTCTGCAACGCGCGCGCGACATCCGCGCCGTGGAGGATACCTTCGGTGCACACAGCTGGACCGACCCTGTCACCAGTAATGCGCTGCGCAACGCGATCTTCAACCGGTTGAGCCCTCCGGGCGGCGGCGCTGCGGACATGCCGCAGCTGAATGAATCCACTCCGGACGGTCGGTTGACGGCGGTTCAGTACGCACACATGGAGCGTTGGAAGAACGGCACCTACACCAACGACTGGGCGGGTGTTCCCGCACCTGCCGCGACGATCACGCCCGAAGGACTCGACCGTGCCGCGCTCGAAGCATGCGTCGGCGGCGCGTTCTTCCCCGGCATCGAGGCGGGCGGTCTCGATTCCGGTCAGCGTCCGATGCTCGTTGCCGCCAACTACAGCGAGCCGTTTCGACTGAGCCACACGACGTTGGGGCCCGGCGATCTCACGTACGTCATGGCGCTGCCGTGGCAGGCTGACTTCTTCGCGTGCGGCAACAACTGGTGGCCCGTACCACGACCAAACTTCGTCACGCGTGGTGGCATGTCGAATCAGAGCTGGACCAGCGGTCTCGTGGGCAGCTACCAGGACATGGTCGACAAATGGAACCAGCTCGGTTTCATCGTGCGCCAAGGATCGGAGCGCGTCGAAGTAGATCGCTGCGATACGGCCAGCATCAACCTGTTGACACCGACGCTCAACTTCCAGGACGTGCCGCAGGGCCCGATGGGCATGGTGCGAGAAACCGCATTGGCGATCACATTCGAAGTGATCGCACCATCGAGCGCTGTCACGCTGCAATACGCGCCGGGCGGTGCGCCATCGCATACGCAGTTGGTTGCATTCAACTCGAGCGTCACCGTCGGTCCAACGGGCAGTGGCGTTGCCACTGCGCGCTTGTGGGTGATCTATCGCACGAGCACCGTCGGCTCCACGTTGCCGCCGCAAGTGGTCACCGTGCAGGACTCAACCGGCACCCAGAGTTGGAACATCACCATTCTCGGCAACACCGTCGCGCGCAAGAC
>JBEVDW010000091.1:0-11213 GCA_040513115.1 Steroidobacteraceae bacterium
CACGCCATCGCCCGTATGCCCCGTGGCACTGACCTGAGCAAACACCAGCCACCGAGATCCGAGGCGATGTTCGGCAGTCACCGTTGCGCTCAGGTTCCAATCGTCATCCGACGCGAGGTAGGCATCATCGACGCCGATGGGCGCTTCCAGGCTGAGCCAGGTCACCAGCGAAGACTTGTCTGACTGCACCCACGTCGCACCGAGAGACACCATCAGATCGCCGATGCCTTCCGTGCTCGTCGTGCTGGTGACGTATGACTGCTGACCCGAGCGGTGATACCACGCCAGCATCTCATCGCGCTGGAACAGCGGGCGATCGCCCTCCGAAAAGCCGAACACGTCGTGGAAGTCATCGATGAAGCCGTCGAGCACGCCGGGCCCGGTGTACTGATAGGGCAGCTCGACGCGCACGGCCAGACGGTTCTCGAATGCGTGCGTGACCGACATGCGCAGCTCGCGCGTTTCGGCATCGAGGATGAAGAGCTCGTTGCCGACCACGTCGACGATGGCGGTCGAGCCCCAGTTCAGCGTCGTCGCAACCTGGGTTTGCCCGGGGGCGAGCGCGGGGAGCGATGCGGGCAAGCCGACCGACGCGAGAAAAGGATTCTGGTTCGTGGTGGGAAGCGGGTTTGCGAGAAGAGAGGCGGGGAGTAGGGTAGCTGCGAGCGTTGTCGCACAGCGTGCCAGTCCGCAGCTGCGCCGGCTCATTCTCAGAACCAGATTGAAAAGAACAGCTGGTAGACGTCGGCCCCGTAGCTGTACATCGGCTCCGCACCCGGGAGGGAGTCTGGATCGTTGCCCTGGCTCTTGCGCGCGTCGCGGAAGTCCTTGAAGTCGAATTCCATGTGGTCCAAGTAGAAGCTGAGCGTGCCCTTCTTGATCCAGTTGTAGTGCATGTTGGTGAATTCGTACGTTGCGCCGAGGTGCAGCGACATGCTGTCGAACGTCGAGAGCTCCTTGTCGCGCCCCATGAAGTTCTGGAAGTCGCGGCGCGGGAACAGGTCCGCGTAGAAGTCGGCGTGATCCTGCGTGTAGTAGCGGAAGCTGGTTTCGAAGGTCCACGGTCCCAGCGGATGGGTGTAGCCCACTTCGAACGTGCTGGCGCGAATGCCCCAGTCGTCATCGTAGAAGCGATAACTGCCATCGACCGCGGCGCGATAGGGCAGGTAGTACTTTCCGCTCAAACTGACAGCATTGCTGGTATGTGTGTGCGGATAGATTTCTGTCGCAAGTCCCACGGCGCCGGATTCATCGACATAGCGGAAGAAGCGATACGGGTTGTTGAGATAGCCCTCGTCCGTGATCGTCTCGAGATTGAGCGAGAGGATGAAGCGCTTGGTGAGGATCTGGGAGACACCGACGCGGTACGTCTTGCGATCCACGTCCTCTTTGAAGTTGGGATCGATGCCGTCGGTGATCGTGTCGCGTCGACGCACGGTATCGGAGCCCTGCGCGTAGCTCATCGTGATCGTCGTGAGATCGCCGAACAGGTCCTGAGTGATCGCAAAGCTTCCCGTCTTGGCCTGATAGTCGTCTTCATCGCTGTTGATGAAGTTCAGGCTGTACGTGGTCTTGCCGCGCAGGTAATCGAAGCCGAGGCTGTATTGCGTGCGATCTTCTTTGTATTCGCTCGCGCCGCTCACTTTCACGTCGATGGACGCGCTGGTCACGAAGTCCTGATAGTAGTTGGCGGTAACCGAGTATTTCTCGGCCATGGTCTTGCGCACCAGCACCGACGGGCCGTGAATCGTCACACCGCCGCCTTCATAGCGGTGGTACAGCGCATCCGCACGATCCTCAGGCAGCACGGTCGCGAATGCCGGCAGGGCACCGAGCCAGGCAACGAGCAGAATGATGAGGCGTGTGAGCTTCGACATCGCGTGCACTTACAAGCAGCCGCAGCCGCCACCCGAACCGCCCAGCGCACCGCGAGCACCTTCGCGCGCTTCGTAGACGTGATGAATGTAGTTCGTCGACACGGGGTTGGGGTCGAAGGACATGATCGGATCCGCCAGCGCTTCGCGCTCGTAGGGTTTCACCCAAGGCTCGATGTTGCCGCAGCCGGTAAGGGCCAGCGCGGCCAGCCCGAGGGCCAGCCGCGTGATGTTGGCAATGGAAGCGTGGCGCTGGGTCACCGCATCACTCCTTCAGCAATGCTCGAATCTGCTCTTGATACTTCGCTTCATCGCCGGGGCGATAGCCCGGATGCAAGTAGCGCACGGTGCCCTTGCGATCGATGAAAATCGAGCTCGGCATCGCTTGCACGTTGTACAGCTTGCTCACTTCGCTCTTGCTGTCGAGCACGACCGGAAAGCTCACGGCCACCTTCGACAACAGACGTTCCGCATCGGCCGGCTTCTCGTCGACGTTCACGCCGACGAGCGTAAAGCCCAGGCGGCCATACTTCTGATACATCTGCTCGAGCAGCGGCATCTCCTGACGGCACGGTCCGCACCAGCTCGCCCAGAAGTTGATCATGACGACCTGGCCACGCAGCTTCGTCAGCGACACGGCATCGCCGCCCCGAGTGGGCAGGCTGAAGTCAGGCGCCATCTGTGCGCTGGCACCGGCCAATGAGCTTACGGCGAACACTGCCAGGAGCGCTGCAACGCGCGCAAAGCGATTCATATTCAGTCGACGCATGATCGTATTACCTCGATGGAGAGGGACATACCCATGCGCATGGTCCGTCAGAAGAAGAAGCTCAAACCGAGATGCGCCTCTAAGTTCTGCGACACCTTCTTGTCGCCGAGCAGGTCGGTGTCGAAGAGGTGATCGCGGAAATCGATGTGCACCGAGAGCCAGTCGGTCGGCAACACGCGATAGCCGAAGCCGGCATTGACGGTGAAGCGATCGTCATCGGCGAACGACGTAGCGCCGATGCCCGCGATGACGTAGAACGCTGTGTTGTATGCGCGGTTTGGGCCTACGAAGATCTCACCCGGCAACGCATTCCAGCCGACCGACAACGCGTAGTACTCGTACTCGCGTTGACTCTTCGTGAGCAGCTGCGCCGAGCCCGATAGCACCTCGTAGCTGGTCTTGCCTGCCTTGCTGTGGCCGAACGTGCCTTCGAGGAAGAAGTCTTCGGTCAGGTGATAGGCCAGGCGCGCGCCGTACACGACGTTGCTGCCGAAGTCTTCGATGCTGAGGACGCCGACATACGGACCGATTTCGAAGTCTTCGGTGTCGATCTTCGGGCGATGGATCTCGCGCCGTTCCACTTGCGGATTGATGATGGGCTCCGAGCTCGAGCCTTCACTGCTCGATGCGGCTGACTGCGTTTCGCCAGCAGTCTGCGGCGCAGGCGCCTCGTCGCTACGCCACAGCGCGCAACCCGACAGCGCGCTGAGCGCGAGCGTTACAGAAAGAATGCGAAGCCCAACTTCCATTCGTTCACTTCCTCGTTGTCGTCGCGGCTGGTAAAGACCACGTTATTTCGATACTCGAGGCGCACCATGAAGCGCCGCGTGAGGTAACCCTGCAGTCCGCCGCCGACGTAGCCGATCTGATCGGTCCGGTCTTCGACCTGCACGAGCCTTGCTTTCGGTTCGACACGCAGCACGCCGGTGCCGAGCGTGAAGTACGGCGACACGCGCCACTCCGGGACGAACACGTGTAGCAGACCGAGGCTGCCCAGATAGCCATTCGATACATCACCCAGGATGTGTGTGGCGGTCAGCTCGATCGACAGGTTGTCGCTGAACGCATAGCCGCCGAAGATCGAAATCTCGCTGGCGCCGTCGAAATCGCCAGCCATGATGCCGCCCTGCCAACGCCGGCTCATGTAGTTGTTGCGTGCCGGCTCATCGAGCTCGAGCGCTTCGCCCGTCGTTTCCAGCGTCGCCAGCATTTGTGCCCGCGGCACCCAGCCTTCCACGCCACGTTCGGTGCGCACGTAGAACCAATCAGTGCGCCGCTTTTCGATCACGATCTTCTGCCCGCGATCGGCGACGTGAAACACAGGAAAGCCGCGACCCGGACCCGTATGCAGCTCGACATACGGATCGGCGATGAGGACCTCGCGGTCCTTCTCTTTGGAGGTGGCTTGTGCCTGCGCGCTCAGCAAAAGTGACTGCAGCAGGAGCAGAGCGAGCAGGAGGCGAGGCATCAATTCTCCGGCACGGCGAAGGGGTCGTTGTAGTACTGGGCGCCGATGTCGAGCCATTCGGACAACAGGCGCAGCTCGGCCGGGCTCAACCGGCCGGCATGCGAGCCGCCCGGTGCGAAGACATTGAAGAAGAGCGATCCCGCCGCGCCTGCGCCCGCATTCATCGATGCGGACACTTCTTCGAATTGCGTACAGACTTGCGTATCAGGATCACGCGCAAGACACACCTCTTCGAGCTGTCCCATCGCATTCAGACGGCGGACGCGATGAGCCACGAGCAACTGACGATAGGCATTGAACTGATCGGGTTCTTCGTTCGAGGGGCCATCGGTGAGATCGAGTTGTCCTGCCGGCTCCTGCGTCACGTTCGCTGCGGTCGTAGTGTGGCAGTTGGTGCATTTCATGTCGATGGGACTGCCCATGCCGTCATTGCCGAAGTCGGGCATCGAATCCTGATTCACATCGATGCGCGTGGCGCCCCATAGCGGATGGATGTGGGTTTCGTAGTGGATCTTGATGCGACACAGACTGCCGTACGTGCGCTCACATGCCGAGGTCGTCGGCGCGGCGGTCGTGAGACTCGTAGCGCACGTGTGTCTCAAGCTTGGGTCTGCGGAGCTCGAGGGCACATCGGTGGGGCCCGTGGAGTAACAGTAGTCGAAGCTCGCTGTCGCTGAGCCCGGGCTCGCTGCCCAGATGTCGTCGAAGATGAGGTTCAAGCTCGGCAAGCACGCACCGCCTGCGCACAGCAGCCGATTGCGTGTTTGCGCCATGGTTTCGCCCGTCAGCGCGACCATGCTCGGATTCGTGCCGGGAAAGGCTTGCTCTGCCGGCGCTCCGGCGTTGACTGTCTGGAACAAGCCGCTGCGACCATGCGCGGTGGGCGGGTTCGTGTTCGGATTGTGACAGCCGCTGCACTCGCGCACTTCGCCAGGCGTGACCTGCAGCCAGTTCGCATGACGTGGACTTGCATTCACGCCGGTGCTGATGCGCCGTCCATTCGCGTCGAGGAAGCTCACGGCAAGCGCCACATTCGCGGGCACTGCGACGCGTACCGAACCATCGGGCTCGACAGGCGCGTAACCCACGATCTCGCGCATGCCGATACCGCGGCCCAACGGGCCGAACGCGGTGTTGGGCACTTCCTTCAAGTCATCATCCGGTTGCGAGATGGCCTTTTCGATGCGCAGGAAGCGAGCCGGGTGTTGAGCCCACGTCGTCACGCTCGGATTGCTTGCAGCCGTGAGCCCGCCCGGCGCACGGTCCACACCATCGATGTCATACACGCTGCGAATGTGCAGCACGCCGAGATTGTTGGCGATGAGATCCTGATCGAGCGTGGGGGCGCCATCCAGGATAACGGGTGGTAACGCGCGCGGCGTCGCTGCTGCCACGTCGGTGAATGTGAAGCCTTCCTGCGGAGGCACGACCGGCTGCTGCGTATCGTTGTTCGCGTCGTAGACATAGACGCCATACAGCGTGGGCGCTTCGACAGCATCCGGATCGTCGAGGCCATCGGACGTGCACGGCACGATGCGCGTGTCTTCCATCAAACGGCATTGCGACCAGCTCACGAGGAAGCGGTTGGTGCCGTCGAACAGTGGGAACGCCGAGCGATAGCGTCCGCCAGGTGATGGGCCTGTCGTCGTTCGGACATCGGTCGGTAGCGCGCGCTCCTGCGCCGGACCGGTCATCGTTGCGTTCGCCAGGGTGGGCTGCGTGTTGCCGACGAAGCGTTCGGTATCGATGACGAGCAGATCACCACCTTCCTCGGTGCCGGTGAACGGACGAGCAATCACGAGCGTGCGACCGTCGGGCATCGGGCGTGGATCGAGGAATTGGATGATGGCGTTGTCGGTGCCGGTCGCATGACTGTGCTTGCCGTACAGCAGCTCGATGCCGCGACCGTCGGGGTTCATGCGATAGAGATTGAACTCGTTGTTGCCGCTGGCATTGTCCCAGCGGCTGAACACGATCTGTCCATTGGCGAGTACAGCGGGATCCCGATCGTGACTCTGGTTGAACGAGATCTGTCGCAGCTCCGACCCATCGTCACGCATCACGTGCAGGACGAAGGCAGGCTCGCGATTGTCTTCATCCTGGCCGGAGAAGGGTGCCTTACCTTCATCCGTCAGCACGGCGCGCGATTGTCGCTGCCGGGTGGATGAGAAGACGATGCGCCCATCAGGCAGGTAATGCGGCGCGATGTCGTGACCTTCCTCGGCGACGGTGTCATCGGCAATCACGCTGCGCAGCTCGCGCGCCGTGATGTCGTACTGCCAGATATTCCACGTGGGTTGATCTTCCTCATCCGCGCCTTCGATGAACTGCGCGCGCATGGCGAAAACGACTTTAGTACCGTCGAACGAGACCTCGACGTCGCGTACATCGCCCAAACCCTGCGTGATCTCGCCGGTCAGGTTGACCTCGGCCGCACTCGGCGAGGCACGATCGCGCATGTACAGATCGGCGCCGATCTCGAAGCGCCGCAGACGTCGCGCATCGAGCTGATTCGCCATCTGCTGCGTGGGCACCGGACGCTTGACGTAAAACACAGGGAAGTCGAGCACCACGGGGTCCGAGCTCTGACCGTCGCCGATCGCGACCTTGTCGCCGCCGCCGCCGGCACCGCAAGCAGTCACAAACACAGCGCATAACGCGAGCAGCACGCCCGAACGCATCGGTGCGCGCGATCTGCTGGCGCCAGTGCCTGCCTGATGAATCATTGCGTAGTACTCCGGAATGCTTTTGCCAGGATCTGCTGCAGCAGTTGCGTTGCGCGTGCTGCGAACAAACGGCCGCGACAACATCGACGCGACATATTCAGTGATCTGTTAACCCACTCACAGAAGCGACGTTGCGAATTCGTTGCTGTAGAGACCATTCGTCGGCGCAACGCTCTTCGCCCGCTTGCAACGTGATGCAGCTCACAAGTTCGGGGCTGCTCCAAACACATGATGCGAGCCCATTGCGGTGGCGAGCCTACTCACGCGCCCGCGGGACCAGACACTGTCTCCACTGCGCGACGTATGAGGGTTGAGACAGTACCGAGGCGTGGAATCGGCTCCGTATAGTCGCCCCAGCCTCTACACGAATCGACCGCGCCGAGTGGTGAAACGATGCTCCTGATCGTGCACTCGGAGCGCACCTGGCCCGCTCTTAAACAGATCGACACTCAGTCGAGTTGGACATGACCAACATGAGACGACGACAAGGAATGCCCGCTGCACGCATCGGGCGGATTGGCTCGCGGCGATCGTTGTTAACGGCGCTCGTGAGTGCGGTGCTCGGCGTTGCGAGCATCAATGCGCACGCGCAGGCGACACCAGAGCGTGCGCAAGCGAAGCGCCTTCACGATCGTTTGGTGGGGACACCGCCATCAGCTCCAACGCTGAATCAGATGGAGTCGATGATCGATGGGGGCGACGTGCGCGGGGCGGCCGAGTATGCAATCGATCGCACACGGCCAGAGTCCTCGCCGTTCTACAACGTCGTGCTGAAGAACTTCGCGACGCCGTGGACCAATCGCGACCGCAACGTGTTCGCGCCGCTGAACGACTACACGGCGACGATCATTGGCCTCGTGCGCGACGACAGCGACTTCCGGACCGCGCTGTATGACGATGTGGTGTATGTCGGTCAGGGCGGCACGTACTCGCCGACCAGCAACACGCATTACGAGAATCTCGAAGCCACGGCTGCAGACCTGCGCACGGTGCTCCAACGCACGACGCAATCGTCCGTGAGCGGCATCCCCGCTGCCGCGACGGCTGGTGTGATCACTTCGCGCGCGGCTTCTGAAGCCTTTTTCATCGACGGCACCAACCGCGCGATGTTTCGCTTCACGCTGCTGAATCACCTGTGCCGCGACATGGAGCAGGTGCAGAACACGTCATATCCGCCGGATCGCATCCGTCAAGACGTGACGCGCAGTCCGGGTGGTGACAGTCGCCTGTTCTTGAACGGCTGTGTCGGTTGCCACAGCGGTATGGATCCGATGGCGCAGGCCTTCTCGTACTACGACTTCGACGAAACGCAGGGCCGTCTCGTCTACACCCCGGGCGCGGTCCAGCCGAAGTACCTCATCAATAGCGACAACTTCAAACCCGGCTTCGTCACGCCGAATGACAACTGGGAGAACCGTTGGCGCACTGGTGCGAATGCTTCGCTTGGCTGGGCGCCGAGCGGCGGCAGCGGTCAGGGCGCCAAGTCGCTTGGGCAGGAACTCGCAAACAGCGATGCCTTTGCCGATTGCCAGGTCGACAAAGTCTTCCGGCAGATCTGCTTCCGGCAGCCGACCAACGGCGAGCGCACGACCGCGCTGAATGCCTTCCGCACCAGCGGCTACAGCCTTCGTTCCGTTTTCGTTGAAGCGGCCGTGGCTTGTTCCACGCCGAGCCCATAAGGGAGTTAGGTGAGCCATGAAGCGCTTCTTCGACTTTCGCGCCTTCCGACTCGCTGCACTGGCAGCACTCAGTGTTGTTGCCCTGGCTGCTTGCGGCGGCGGTGCGGACACGACTGAGAATCCGGTCACCGATCCGGGCTCCAACAACGGCTCGTCATACAGCGGCCCCCCGCCAGCGACGGGTGACATCCAGGCATTCAAGGTCAGCCTGTGGGAGAACATCCATGGCGACAACCGCTGCGGCGGCTGTCACAACGCGGGCGGCCAGGCGCCGAACTTCGCGCGCTCCGATGACGTGAACCTCGCGTATCAAGCGGCGCAGTCGATCGTCGACCTCTCGAATCCTTCGCAATCGCGCATGGTCACGAAAGTGGGCGGCGGCCATAACTGCTGGCTCGCGGACGCAGGCGCGTGCGCTGAAATTCTCACGGGCTGGATCGAGGACTGGGCTGCATTCAGCAGCTCAGGTGGCGGTCGTGCGATCACGTTGCAACCGCCGACGGAGCGCGATCCGGGACAGAGCAAGCGGTTCCCGACCACGGCACCGTCGCAGTTCAACGCAGTGCACACCTTGCTGACGACTTACTGCTCGAACTGTCACGCACCCGACGCCGGCACCCCGCAGGCGCCGTACTTCGCAGTGGCCGATATCGATGACTCCTACGAAGCGTCGAAGATCAAGATGAATCTCGACGATCCATCGCAGTCGCGCTTCGTATTGCGGTTGGGCACGGAGTTCCACAACTGCTGGAGCAATTGCGAATCCAATGCGACCGACATGCGCAACGCCATCCAGGCGATGGCCGATGCGATCTCGCCAACGCAGATCGATTCCTCGCTGGTGCTCAGCAAGGCGCTGACGTTGTTCGAGGGCACCGTGGCTGCCGGCGGCAATCGCTACGATGCCAACGTCATCGCGCTGTACGAGTTCAAGACGATGACGGGTTCCGTTGCGTTCGATACCAGTGGTGTCGATCCCGCGATCGATCTGAATCTCTCGCAGGGCGTGACGTGGGTTGGAGGCTGGGGTATCAACATCCCGCGTGGCTCGAAAGCGCAAGGTCTCACGGCCGCAAGCCGCAAGCTGCGGACGCGCATCGGCCTGACTGGCGAGTACTCGATCGAAGCCTGGGTGATTCCGGGTAACGTCACGCAGGAAGACGCGAGCATCATCAGCTACTCGGGCGGCTTGAACGCGCGCAACTTCGCGCTCGGTCAAACCCTATACAACTACGATTTCTTCGCGCGTAGCTCGGCGACGGGTTCCGCCGGTACGCCGGCCCTGTCCACGGCGGACGCCGATGAAGATCTGCAAGCCGCACTTCAGCACGTTGTCGTGACCTTCAGTCCCGTCGAAGGTCGGCGTATCTACGTGAATGGTGTGTTCACGGGTGATGTGGACGATGAAGGCGGCGGGACGATCGGCTCCTGGGACGACAGCTTCGCGCTCGTGCTCGGCAACGACGCGGCCAACAACCGTCCGTGGACGGGTGTCGTGCGCATGCTCGCCGTGCACGACCGTGTGCTGACGCCAGCACAGATCCAGCAGAACTTCGAAGTGGGCGTCGGCCAGAAGTACTTCCTCCTGTTCGGCGTGAGCCACCTCACGGGCGTGCCACAGTCGTATGTGTTGTTCGAAGCCTCGCAGTACGACAGCTACAGCTATCTGTTCACCAACCCGAAGTTCATCAGCCTCGATCCCAACGCGCGCCCGGGCAGCATCGCGATTCGCGGCATGCGCCTCGGCATCAACGGTGCGGAGCCCGCAGTCGGGCAGGCCTACCGCACGCTGAACACGACGATCGCCGATGCGGGCTACACGCCGGCGGCGGGTTTCCCGTTGTCGACCGTGGGCACGATCATCGGCCTGGAGGAGGGACCTGAGTCCGACGAATTCTTCCTCTGCTTCGATCAGCTCGGCACGCACCAGAACGTGTGCTCGACCGAAGCGTCGCCAACGCCGCTGCCGAAGGTGGCTTCGGTCGACGGTGCCGACATCGGCGTGCGTACCTTCGATGAGATCAGCGCGATGATGTCGTCGCTGACGGGCGTGCCTGAGAGCACGGCTTCGGTACGCGATGTCTTCACAGGCATACGTCAGTCATTGCCTGCCGGCTCCGACATCCAGGCGTTCCTGGCATCGCACCAGGCTTCGATATCGCAGCTGGCGATCCAGTACTGCCACGCGATGACGGAAAACACGACGCTGCGTAACAGCTTCTATGCGCCTTTCAGCTTCCCCCCGTCGCTGATGTCCGGCAGCTACTCATCGCTGGTCAACCCAGTGGTCGACAAGTTGATGGGCACGGATCTCGCCTCGCAGCCCGATCCGACGCTCGTTGGCAACGAGCTCACATCGCTCGTCGGCACGGTCTGCGGAGTCGACGGTTGTACGACCAGTGCCGAGGTGACACTCGCAGCGAAGGCTGTGTGTGCCGCGGCGCTCGGCAGTGCCATCACATTGGTGAAGTAAACATTTCAGGAAGATCGGTACACCCTCATGTTCATCATCAAATCGCGCCGGCCTCGTGCTCTGGGATTGGATGAGCCGCTCAAGCATCGAGCGCACAAGCGTCCAGTGACTCGACGTGATTTTCTCGCACAGGGATTCTTGACTGGTGCAGCCACCGTCATCGCCCCGACGATGATTGCCTCGCTGCTGCGGTCGCAGAACGCCATGGCGTTGTCGTCGGACCT
>JBEVDW010000092.1:0-3543 GCA_040513115.1 Steroidobacteraceae bacterium
GATGATCACCTCGTTGGGTTGGCTCGAGCGCGTGCCGACTTACAAGGACCAGCAAGAGCAACTCAAGGATCGCGATCTCGCGACGTATGGTTTCCTGGGTTATCCATTACTCCAGAGCGCGGACATTCTTCTATACAAGCCCGCGTACGTGCCGGTCGGTGAAGACCAGGTCGCCCACGTCGAGATCACGCGCGAGGTGGCGCGGCGCTTCAATCACCTCTATGGCCGCGAGCCGGACTTCGAAGCGAAAGTGGAACGCGCCATCAAGTCGCTGGGCGGTCGCAATGCGCTGCGTTACAAAGAGTTGCGCAAGCTCTATCAGGAACAAGGTGACGCAACCGCTGTGGCAAAAGCGCAGGCGATGCTGGACGGTAATGCGCGCGTGACTGTCGCCGATCGCGAACGCTTGCTGGGCTATCTCGAAGGCACCGGTCGCACGATCCTCATCGAGCCGGAGGCTTTGTTGACGGCGACGCCCAAAGTGCCGGGCCTCGATGGCCGCAAGATGTCCAAGTCTTACGGCAATACCATTGGCTTGCGCGAAGATCCTGATGCCGTGGCGAAGAAGTTGCGCACGATGCAGACCGATCCTGCGCGCGCTCGCCGCACGGATCCGGGCGATCCGGAAAAGTGTCCCGTGTGGGACTTGCACAAGCTCTACTCGGACGATGCGACGAAGGCGTGGGTCAACGAAGGGTGTCGCACGGCGGGCATCGGCTGTCTCGATTGCAAGAAGCCCGTCATCGATAAAGTGGTTGCAGAGGTCGCCGGTATCCGGCAGCGTGCGCAGGAATTTGAAGACAACCGCGATCTCGTCCGCGGCATCATCGCGGATGGTTGTGAGAAGGCACGCGACGTCGCGAGGCAGACGATGGAAGAAGTGAAACAGGCCATGGGCCTCAACTACCGCTGATCGTCACGATGAAACCCGAACTGCGGCTCGTCGAAAACACCGGCTCCGAGCTCGATGGCCCCGATCCCGAGTTGGCGCCACAGCAGAGCGAAATGCCGTTCGCCATCGTTGAAGGCGAGCCGGTCACCGAGCTGCCGCGCGACCTGTACATCCCGCCCGATGCGCTGCAGGTTTTTCTGGAAGCCTTTGAAGGTCCTCTGGATCTGCTGCTCTATCTCATCCGCAAGCAGAACCTCGACATTCTCGACATTCCCATTGCTGAGATCACGAAGCAGTACATGGGCTACATCGACGTGATGCAGGAGCTGCAGCTCGAGCTGGCCGGCGAATACCTGCTGATGGCTGCGATGCTGGCCGAGATCAAATCGCGCATGTTGTTGCCGCGCCCGCCGAGTGCGGATGGCCAGGAAGAGGAAGATCCCCGCGCCGAGCTCGTACGTCGCCTGCAGGAATACGAGCGCTTCAAGAAAGCGGCCGAGGACATCGATCAGCTGCCGCGCATGGAGCGCGATGTGTTGCCTGCGAGCGCTGAATTGGTCGAGCGCCGCATCGTTCGTACGCCGCCGCAGGTCAGCCTGGGCGAGATGCTGGCGGCATTGAAGGACGTGCTGGTGCGCGCCGACATGTTTGCGCATCACCACGTGCAGCGCGAACGCCTTTCCGTCCGTCAGCGCATGTCCGATGTGCTGAGCGCGCTGGGCCAACAGGCGTTCATCGAATTCAGCACGCTGTTCCGTGCCGCAGAGGGCCGGATGGGTGTGACAGTCACGTTCATCGCACTGCTCGAGCTGATGCGCGAGGGCCTGATCGAGATCGTGCAGGCCGAACCGTACGCGCCCATTCACGTTCGTTCGGCGCAAGGCAAGCACAAACTGTCGGTGGTTGCGAATGCCGAGGCCGATGCCGAGAACGAAGCGGCGTTAGCGCAGCCCGAATTGCCCGACGAAGACCAAGACGAAGACGAGGACGAGACGGTCGAGAGCGACGCAGAGATCGCGGCGGAGCTGGCCGAGCCAGCCGAGCCGGACAGTCACGCCGAGGAGCCATCTGCCAGGATTACGTCGCAGCCCGTAGATACCGAGTCCCAGGACGATGATGCCCCCGCGCACGAGGCGAAGACATGAACGAAGACCTGAAGAACATCATCGAGGCGACCCTGCTGGCTGCGGGCCGTCCGGTCACTGTGCCGCAGTTCGTGGAGTTGTTCGACGAGCGCGAGCGGCCTACCGAGGAGCAAGTGCAGGCAGCATTGCAGACTCTGTCTGAAGAATACTCGGGCCGCGGCCTGGAACTGATCGAGGTGGCGAGCGGCTGGCGTATTCAGGTGCGAGGCCGATACGTGGATGCCGTGTCGCGTCTCTGGCAGGAGCGTCCGTCGCGGTACTCGCGCGCGCTGCTCGAAACGCTCGCGCTCATCGCGTATCGGCAGCCCATCACGCGCGGCGAGATCGAAGAGATCCGCGGTGTGTCGATCAGCTCGACCATCATGCGCACGCTGCAGGAGCGCAACTGGATCCGAACAGTGGGCCACCGCGAGGTGCCAGGCCGTCCGGAATTGCTCGGCACGACGCGTGAGTTTCTCGACTACTTCGGCCTGAAGAGCCTGGAAGACCTCCCGACGCTCGCTGAATTGAAGGATGTCGAAACCATCGGCGTCCAGCTGGAGCTCGCTGCCGACTTGCCGGTGGACCGGGGCGGGGAGCCCGAGGTCGCCGACGTCGTCGACGTCGAAGCCAGCACGGACTCCGAAACCTCCGAAGACGAATCATTGGAAGCTGCAGACGACGAAGATGTCGCAGGCGACGATTCATCGACGCTCGTTGCCCGCGCCACTGACGAGGACGGGAGGGTCGAGCTGCGCGATCCGCCGCAGCACGACTGACCATGTCCGAACGCCTGCACAAAGTGCTGGCGCAACACGGCTACGGTTCACGACGCGAGCTCGAGCAATGGATGGCTCAGGGGCGCGTGCTGCTGAACGGCCGTCCCGCCGAGGCGGGTGCGCGCTACGAATCCGGTGACAAGGTCGTCGTCGACGGCAGGGACATCAGCAGCCGTCTGCAACAAACCGCCCGTCCCACCGTGCTGATCTATCACAAGCCGCACGATCAGTTGCTCGATGCGCGTGAGGCAAAGGATCGTGGCGACCTCAAAGAGACCGTCCTCGAACAGCTGCCGGCGGTGCGCGGCGCGCGGTGGCAAGCGGTCAACGTCATGCACGCGGGCGACAGCGGGCTCATGCTGTTCACGAACGACGGTCGTTTGGGCGACGGCCTGCGACGGCATCTCGAGCGCGTTGTCGCGCGCTACGCGGTCCGGGTGCTCATGCCCGACACGACGCGATTCCTGGAACTGAATCCCACCCGTGTGCAGCTCGACGAAGAGCAGGTGACCTTCACCCGCGTCGAAGCCGCGGGGGGCGAGGGCAGCAACCGCTGGTTCGAGGTCGAATTGCCGCGCGCCGATCGCCGTGCCGCTGCTCGCGCGCTATTCGAAAGCCACGGCTACAAAGTGAGCCGCGTGATTCAAACGAGCTTCGGACCCATCGAGCTGCCGCGTGATTTGCCGCGCGGACGTCATCGAGAATTGGAAGTTGACGTTGTGTGCTCGCTGTACGAACTGGCGCATCT
>JBEVDW010000093.1:0-4514 GCA_040513115.1 Steroidobacteraceae bacterium
TCTCGATGAAAAGTGGCGCGTACGCTTGTGGAGCCACAACCTGACCGACGAGGAGTACTTTCGTGGCGGTCAGCACGAGCGCAGGTTTCGGAGACGCGGGTTCTTCGGGTGCTCCGCGTGAGTATGGCGTCGGCCTCACGTATCGATTCTCAAATCGGTTCTGGCCACGGACTCGGCTGGTAATGGAAGACGGCGATACTCCCGTATCGCCGTCTGCTAGGTCGCTGGTGCGATTCTAGGTCCTGGATCGAAGTGGATGCGCAGGCTCTTGAGACCCCGAAAAGAGGGACTCTCGATATGGCTCAAATCGGCGCCGGGTGCCAGCGCAATATTCTTCAAGCGGGCAAGCAAGTGCTCGAAGGCAATCATCATTTCCGTGCGCGCCAGCAGCTGCCCGATGCAGGTGTGCGGCCCTCGTCCAAACGCGACGTGTCGATTGACACCCTTGCGCTCCGCATCGAAACGGTCGGCCGCTTGGAATTCGGCATCGTCGCGGTTCGCTGCGCCGAAGCCGATGATCACATGCGAACCTGAGGCCATGTGAGCGCCGCCGAGCACGGTGTCGGTTGCCACTCGACGCGTGACCCACTGGACCGGGGACTCGAGCCGCAGTGCCTCTTCGATGAAAGGCCCGATGGCTTTGCTGTTACTGGCGACCTTTTGCATCTGTTCGGGATGCTGGATGAGCAGCAGCAACGCCATTGCGAGCATGTGTGCGGTGGTCGTCGTACCACCGGCCAGGAACACTGCAGCCTGAAGCGTGACATAGGGCAGCGAGAGCTGGCCATCGCGTTGCTGCTGGACCTGCAAGAGATGCGTGAGCCCATCGTTGCGCGGTGACTGCAGCCGCTCCTCGAGCGCCTTGCGGACGTAAGAGATCATCGAATTGCGGGTCGCCAGATGTTCGGCGAACCTTTCCGGCGGCAGGAAAGGCGCTCCCGAGGCTTCGATCTGTCCCCACGCTCTCAGGTCTTCCACTAGGCTGTCCGGCAGGCCTGCGACGCGCGCTGTTACCAGCCCAGGTAGCTTGTTGGCGTAATCGGTGACGAAGTCGCAGTGGCCTCGTTCGATAAACGAGTCGATCAGCTCGGAGCTGATTGCTTCGATCATCGGCCGATAGCCGCGCATGGCACGGGGCTCGAGCAGCTGAGATGTGAACTTGCGATGTGCGTCGTGATCCGCGCCATCGCTTTCCATCATGGCGCGAATCTCGACGCCGGAGGCGGTCGTCGGTTGAGGCTCCGGCTTGCTGCCAAGTGTCTTGCCGACGCTGGAGAAGATCTCGGGGTGTTCCGTTACGAAGCGCACGTCTTCGTGACGGCTCACGAAGTACACGGACTTGCCCGGCAGTTGATAGACAGGATGTTCGCGGTGGGCCCAGCTATAGAACGGATACGGACATTCCGCGCCCTCGACGGAAGGGTAGGCGACAGGGCAGCCGTCGGCCGCCTGTACTCGATCCTGAACTGCCCCGCGCTCCATAATCGATCCGAATTTAATTCTTACTTAGCGAACGCTATTAGGTATTTCGCAGTATTCATCGAAGCGGACTGTCTTCGTGACCGCGACTTGTCCATTCGCGCCGCCGCACCAGCTCGGCATGAAAGCAGAGTACGCCCCACCTTCGGCACCGCCGACCATGATCAATAAATCATCGGGGCTGGGCACGGCGTGCAAGATTTCTCCAGAGTGAGGCGCCATCTCGACACGCGAGCCCGCGATCGCTCGCAATGCCGTGCGCGTATTCGATGCGTACTCGTAGAGCCGTTCCTGTACTTGTCGACGAGACAAACCGGCATCGCCCAACACTCGGACGTGCAACGGTTGCAGAATCACCGCCACCGAGCCTTTGCAGAAGAAGATGTTATTGGATCCCGGGTTGGCAATGGCTGCACCCAGCTGCCTCAGGAGCAAGTCAGCGCCGCCGACTTGCACTTCATCGAAATCGAAAATGAATGAGTGCGGGCCTTCCACACCGAGTGCGGTCACCGTGCTGTCTTCGGGCGCGAATCCACGTGACACGTGCAGCGGTTCCCAGGGGCTTTCCTCCTGAGCTTCTCCCATGCAGCACGTGAACTTGGCCGGTGTTCCCAGTGTTGCCATGTCACCGACGCCCGGTTGACCGCCGCCGACGTTGATCAACACGAAGCGGACGGCGCGACCCAGCGTTGCGTTCGTGCGGAAGCCGGGGCCCAGCGCACCGACTCCGCAGTTGACGTTGAACGTCTCTCGCGCCGGGCCATTCACGATCAGGAATGGCGTAATGCAGTGTGTTGTGACCTGCATCGGACCGGCATCGAAGAGGGGATCCGCCACGGCGGAACATGCGGCGATCACCAGCGGAAAAATCTCCGGCTGACATCCGGCCATGACGGCGTTCACCGCCGCTTTCTCGACGGTGAGCTGACCCGCTGCCGGACCCACATCACCCAGGATGACATCACGATCCAAGCCGCCGGAATGAGCGAGCATGGCCTCCACTCGCTCCTCCGTGGGAACGACAATCGGAAGCCCGTCCGTGCGTCCTTCCAGATAGAGAGCCTCGGCGGCAGCAGCCTCATCCTTTGCGGTGAGTATGTGAGCTTCCTGCCGCCGGGCGCTCATGCAACCTCCGCGTGCAGCGGCTGTTGCGCGAGAATATCCATCGCGAACTGAGTCTTGCCCTGGGTCAGCGCCGTCACGATTAGCGGTGCGATCGCGCGTGCGAGTGCGCGTTGGAAGGGCAGGTCACGTCCTGCAGTCGGATGCGGCAGGAATACGAATGGAACTGTGGGTATGCCTGCAGCTCGCGCCACGAAGTTCGCCTCGTCCATGAATTTTTGAGTAACGAGTGCAACGACGGGAACACCCGCGCGCGCGAAGGCCACTGTGTCGCGTACGGTGCCGGCGGTACAGCTTCCGCAATGCCCGAATGCGGTGATCAATGCATCGCTCTCGGCAGCGATTTCAGCGACACGGGTTTCATTCAGAGGATACGAAGTGTGGCGGCGATGAACTTTGTCGAAGAGACGGAAGGTCGCGTCGGTGGGCAGCAGCGGTCGCAGCGGTTCTTCGAGGTCTGTGAGAAACGCCGTCGCGTCGGTGAACATGTTCGACAGCAAAGAAATCCTCAAACCGCGACGCGAGACGTCGAGCCGTGGCATGTAAGGATCGGGCGCCTTGCCGGGTGGGGAAAAAGGGTTCAGATATTTGAAGCTGCCAGTGGTGTTGCTCATCGTCGTAACCCCCAAAGTTGCAATGTCCACAACCACAACTCGATCTAGAGCCAGGGCCGGCCCATCCACGAGATGGCACTATACAGTGCAGTGCCGTTTTGCGACAAGGCTACGGCGAGCAACAGCTCGTCGTACCTATATATATACGTGTGTGTCGTCCCAGCCGTCTGGCTGGAAACCGACTCAACCGCCGGCAGATGGTCCGGGCAGGAGTAGCCCGTGCAGGAAATTATCGACTGCTGCCTTGAGTGCGCGCGCTCGCACCGCCGCGTCATCATGGTCGATTCCCAGGATGGCGCGATGACGTGCGGAGCCGACGATTGAACTCAGAAAGCGATCGGCGGCCAGCATCGCGTCGACAGGACGCAGACGTCCAGCATCGATGTGATCCTGGAGAACATGCGCCAGCTCTGCGACCGCACGCTCGAACCCTGCGGAGTAACTGAGTTCTACCAGATCGGGGTGTCGATACAGATCCGAAACGAAGAAGCGATAAATCTGCAGACTCTCCTCACTGAGCATCATCTCGGTGTAGCGTCGCCCGCATACGAACAGGAATTCCTCGCGGCTCGTGTCGCGGCTGATGTTCTCGAACAGCGGCGCAATCATGTCTTCGCTGAGCGCCTCGATCATTGCCCGCAGCAGTGCATCCTTGCTCTCGAACTGGTTGTAAAGCGTTCGACGCCCAACACCCGCCTCGCGCGCAACCTCATCGAGGCTGGCGGAATATCCTTTGGCCAGGAACACTTTTTTGGCGGCTTGAATGATCCGCGCATTGCTCTGCGGTACTCGTTTGGTGTCGCGTGCGCTGTTTGAATTGCTCAACTGCTTAGCTCTCGAACAGATGCGGAGGTGATGAACCCTCAGTGACGTCCCGTCGCCAGGGCGGGTTTGAACCGGGATCCAAGGCCTAAGCGGAACACCCGCTATGACGCGACGGCGGCGGAACCTGGGTCGCACCTGCGTAGCATAATTGCTTTGTGCGCAGACGAGACAGCGTCGGAGGCGTCAATGACCATGACCAGCCTGCTCATAGCGAATCGCGGCGAAATGGCGCTTCGGATCGCGCGGGCAGCACGCAACCTCGGCCTGCAGGCGGTCCACTTCGGCCCACCGCAAACAGCTTTCCGAGGCGCCTAGCCCGGAATCCCGAAAGGCACTAGTCGATCAGCTCGGTGCCGAGTACTACGAGCGGCAAGGCTGTAAATGTCGCTCAGGATTTGGAGATCGATGCCGTAATCGATCCAGCAGAGACGCGCCATTGGCTTATACGCGGCTTGAAAGCCTGCGTCGGGCACA